>NZ_JAIZQG010000055.1:0-518 GCF_020419965.1 Burkholderia sp. AU39826 | reverse complement strand
AGACCCACCATTGTCTGGCGGTAGGTACCTGAGGGCATCTGTACTCATGGGGGCATAGCTCAGCTGGGAGAGCACCTGCTTTGCAAGCAGGGGGTCGTCGGTTCGATCCCGTCTGCCTCCACCAATCTTCAATGACAAACATTCGAATGACGATTGTTCGAGTCTTTGTCATTGGCGATTGAGCCAGTCAGAGGATATCAACAGATATCGGCTGTCGTTCTTTAACAATCTGGAAGAAGTAAGTAATTTGGATAGCGGAAGCGTCTCGAGATGGACGTGGAAACTATCCGGGTTGTGATTGTATCGATGTATCTCAAGATGATTCGAACTCTATGTTTGACTCAATTGGAATACGGCACAACGCGAGAACTCAACCTGTAGCGGCTGTCGAGAGACAGACTCGTTATAGGGTCAAGCGAACAAGTGCATGTGGTGGATGCCTTGGCGATCACAGGCGATGAAGGACGCGGTAGCCTGCGAAAAGCTACGGGGAGCTGGCAAACGAGCTTTGATCCGTA
>NZ_JAIZQG010000054.1:0-561 GCF_020419965.1 Burkholderia sp. AU39826 | reverse complement strand
CGAGGCTCCGACTGTTTGTATGCATGCGGTTTCAGGATCTATTTCACTCCCCTCCCGGGGTTCTTTTCGCCTTTCCCTCACGGTACTGGTTCACTATCGGTCGATCACGAGTATTTAGCCTTGGAGGATGGTCCCCCCATCTTCAGACAGGATTTCACGTGTCCCGCCCTACTTGTCGCACACCTAGTTCTTTCATACTGTTTTCGCCTACAGGGCTATCACCTGCTATGGCCGCACTTTCCAGAGCGTTCGGCTAACAATACAAATAAAGAGTGCAAGGCTCATCCCATTTCGCTCGCCACTACTTTGGGAATCTCGGTTGATTTCTTTTCCTGCGGTTACTTAGATGTTTCAGTTCACCGCGTTCGCTTCGCATGGCCTATGTATTCAGCCATGGATACTCCATAAGGAGTGGGTTTCCCCATTCGGACATCTACGGATCAAAGCTCGTTTGCCAGCTCCCCGTAGCTTTTCGCAGGCTACCGCGTCCTTCATCGCCTGTGATCGCCAAGGCATCCACCACATGCACTTGTTCGCTTGACCCTATAACGAGTCTGTCTC
>NZ_JAIZQG010000053.1:0-593 GCF_020419965.1 Burkholderia sp. AU39826 | reverse complement strand
ATCCCCGCCGCCTTCGACGCCCGCGCAATCACCTCCCGCGCTTCGCCCCACGCCTTATACGATGCCTCCCATACGACGTCACCGTCGCCATCGGTCAGCAACTGCGGCGTACCGATCTGATCACAGTGATAATAGAACACCGCCGCATCGCCTCGCCGCTGCGGCACCTTCTGCAGCGGATCCTCCTCCGGCACATAGCGGTCGGTGCTCTTCCACTCCGGCGTCGCGATTCCCTCGACCCGCTCAGCCACATACTGCGCCAGCGGCACGAACGTCCCCGGCTCGTAGAGATAGTGCGTGCCGCGCTCGCCGTCACTCTCGTACGCCAGCGTGTCACCGTCCCACCCGAACACCGTCCGCTCGCCGTTCACCTCCTTCGCGATACGTCGACCGAACGCATCATAGAAATACCGCGCCTGACTCTGCCGCGACGTCTCAGCCACGCGCGCAGACAGCAAGCGATTGAACTCATCCCACTCGTATTCCTGCTCACCCGCGGGCGTACGCTTACGCACCAGATTCCCGCGCGCGTCGTACTCGAAGTGCATCCCCGCATACGCCTTCAGCAGGTTCCCGAGCACCTTCGGCACCTC
>NZ_JAIZQG010000052.1:0-633 GCF_020419965.1 Burkholderia sp. AU39826 | reverse complement strand
CAGAAGTGGCTAGTCTAACCGCAAGGAGGACGGTCACCACGGTAGGATTCATGACTGGGGTGAAGTCGTAACAAGGTAGCCGTATCGGAAGGTGCGGCTGGATCACCTCCTTTCCAGAGCTTCTCGCCAAGTTGAGCGCTCACGCTTATCGGCTGTTGATAAAGACAGAAAGACTGTCTGTTAGCGGTTTAACCGGCTATCATGCCGGCCGCTTTCGATAATCATCAATGACAAACATTCGAATGAAGTTTGGTTCGAGTCTTTGTCATTGGCGATTGAGCCAGTCAGAGCGATACGAAAGTATCGGCTGTCGTTCTTTAACAATCTGGAAGAAGTAAGTAATTTGGATAGCGGAAGCGTCTTTGAGATGGACGTGGAAGTTATCCGGGTTGTGATTGTATCGATGTATCTCAAGATGATTCGAACTCTAAGTTTGACTCAATTGGAATACGGCACACACGTAGTGTGGGCTCCGCGTAAGTGCTAAAGCACTAACGCTGAGCGACACGCGAGAACTCAACCTGTAACGAGACAGACTCGTTATAGGGTCAAGCGAACAAGTGCATGTGGTGGATGCCTTGGCGATCACAGGCGATGAAGGACGCGGTAGCCTGCGAAAAGCTACGGGGAGCT
>NZ_JAIZQG010000051.1:0-756 GCF_020419965.1 Burkholderia sp. AU39826 | reverse complement strand
CAGAAGTGGCTAGTCTAACCGCAAGGAGGACGGTCACCACGGTAGGATTCATGACTGGGGTGAAGTCGTAACAAGGTAGCCGTATCGGAAGGTGCGGCTGGATCACCTCCTTTCCAGAGCTTCTCGCATAGTTGAGCGCTCACGCTTATCGGCTGTAAATTAAAGACAGACTCAGGGGTCTGTAGCTCAGTCGGTTAGAGCACCGTCTTGATAAGGCGGGGGTCGTTGGTTCGAATCCAACCAGACCCACCATTGTCTGGCGGTAGGTACCTGAGGGCATCTGTACTCATGGGGGCATAGCTCAGCTGGGAGAGCACCTGCTTTGCAAGCAGGGGGTCGTCGGTTCGATCCCGTCTGCCTCCACCAATCACCAACGCTAAGGGCTTGGTTCAGACACTGAACCGAGAATTTTGCATTGGCGATTGAGCCAGTCAGAGCGGTACGAAGTAGGTATCGGCTGTCGTTCTTTAACAATCTGGAAGAAGTAAGTAATTTGGATAGCGGAAGCGTCTCGAGATGGGCGTGGAAACTATCCGGGTTGTGATTGTATCGATGTATCTCAAGATGATTCGAACTTCATTGTTCGGCTCAATTGGAATACGGCACAACGCGAGAACTCAACCTGTAACGAGACAGACTCGTTATAGGGTCAAGCGAACAAGTGCATGTGGTGGATGCCTTGGCGATCACAGGCGATGAAGGACGCGGTAGCCTGCGAAAAGCTACGGGGAGCTGGCAAACGAGCTTTGATCCGTA
>NZ_JAIZQG010000050.1:0-816 GCF_020419965.1 Burkholderia sp. AU39826 | reverse complement strand
CGCGTCGACCAGCTGCAGCTTGTTCTTCAGCGACAGCTCGATGTTGATCCGCTCGATGCCGTCGGTGTACTCGCCCATCCGGTTCAGCGGGATCACGACGTCCTCGTTGATCTTGAACGCGTTCGTGTGCTTCGCGATCGCCGCCGTGCGGCTGCGGTCCAGCCAGAAGCGCTTGCGCGCCTCCGCGCTGACCGCGACGAAGCCTTCGCCGCTCTTGCCGTTCGCCATCCGGATCACTTCGGACGTCGCGTGCGCGACCGCGTCGGCGTCGTCGCCGACGATGTCGCCGATCAGCACCATCTTCGGGAACGCATTGCGCTTGCTCTTGGTCGCGTAGCCGACCGCACGCAGGTAGCGCTCGTCGAGGTGCTCGAGGCCCGCGAGGATCGCGCCGCCCTGCTTCGACGTCTCGAACAGGTAGTCCTTGATCTCGACGATGCTCGGGATCGCCTCGCGCGCCTGGCCGAAGAATTCGAGGCAGACGGTGCGCGTGTGCGCGGGCATCTTGTGCAGCACCCAGCGCGCGGACGTGATCAGCCCGTCGCAGCCTTCCTTCTGCACGCCCGGCAGGCCGGCGAGGAACTTGTCGGTGACGTCCTTGCCGAGCCCTTCCTTGCGAAAGCGCCGGCCTTCGATCTCGAGCATCTCGGTCTTCAGCAGCTTCTCGCCCGGCGCGTACGCGCCGTCGAACCACTTCAGCTCGAAGCGCGCGACCGCGATGTCGTGGATCTTGCCCTGGTTGTGCTCGTGGCGCGTGACTTCGAGCCAGTTGCCGTCCGGGTCGACCATCCGCCACCACGCCAGGTTGTCGAGCGC
>NZ_JAIZQG010000004.1:0-325003 GCF_020419965.1 Burkholderia sp. AU39826 | reverse complement strand
CTTCATAAACCTGACTTACTTTAGTGTGAGACTCTTGATACTTTCGCTATCTGATCCGAGGATCAGCTCGCTTTCATCAAGCGCCCACACTTATCGGCTGTTAATTTTTAAAGAGCGTTTCTGCGAGAAACTTCGTGTTTCCCAGCAGCGCTGCGTTTTCAGCAGCAGAGAAGCGAGATTATGAACCGTGTTTCGCAGCTCGTCAACAACTTTCTGAACGACTTCGTTGCGACCGCGGGGCTCAACTTCCTGCGCCGCCGCGGCTCGCTACCACCGAACCCCAACAGCACCGCTTCCCTCCTCCCGCGCCGCGTTTCCGGTAGCGCGAAAGAGGCGTGATTCTAAGCAGCTCGCGGCATTCGCGCAAGGGGCTTGCAGCAACTTTTTTACGCAATTCGGCCGTCCGGCCATGCGTCGGCACCAGACCGCTTATGGTGCAAAGAACGGACTAGAATGTGAGGTTCTTCGCCTCTTTCTATATACGTCTTTAATATGCGCCAGCGAATCGCCAAACGCCTTCCCCCCGATGCCGACAAACTGGTCGGTCTGTCACTTGCGCTCTTCGCGTCGGGCAGCCGCATCGAGGATCGCTTCTGGGAAGCGAAGCTCGATGCGCTGCTCGCCAAGATTGTCCGCAACGGCAATCAGACGACGCTCGATGCCGCGCTCGACCATCTTCAACAGAATCATCCCGACGCCTACGGCGCGCTCGCCGACATGGCCGAGACGCACAGCGAGTCGATGGTGATCGAACACGACGGCCAACCGTACGATGCGCTGCTGGTCGCCGTCCCGGTTCTCGCCTGGACGCGCTACATGATTCCGTCTGGTCCGCTCAAGGGCGACGTTGCCGACGCGCTGCGAACACACCTGCAAGCGCACGTGCTGGCGGACGGCACGCTCGTCGGGCTCGCTCCGTTCCTCTACAGCATCGACCAGTTGCCGCGACACCATGTGGAAACCTACCGGCTCGCCCAGCAGCTCGCACATGCGGCGATCGGCCAGCACACGCCGAAGCTGAGCTTCGGCGACCTGCCGGAAACTTCGCCGATCCTGGCCGATCCGCGCTTCCTGCTGGCGGTCGTCGCCGCGCCGGCCGGTTCGCCGCTGTTCCGCTGGCAGGAAGAAGAAAACGGCAGCCGTATCGAGCGCGGTCAGTGCCTCGAACAATGGGCCGCACAGGGCGGCCCGAACCTGTCGATCGCGCTGCCTGGCTGCGAATTCGAATGCCTGCTTCCGGACGCGTACTACTCGGCCTGCCGCGATGCGGACGAACGCGTGCGTCCGCACACCGTCCGAACGGCCATTCGTTATCTATTCGACACACTTGGTGCAGCGCCGCAAGAGCTGCGCGCGGTGGTCGCCGGCTTCGGCGAACGTCGCATCGACGAGTATCGCGTCGGCTTCACGCGGCGTGCCAGCAACGACGTGATCTATGGTGTCGTGTGGCCGCTCTACGGCCGTGAAAACGGCGACGTATCGATCGACAGCGCGACGCTCGAGGGCGAAGCGCCGATCGAAGGACCGCTCGAGGAAATCGTGAGCCTGCTGAAAGAATGCGGCGTAACCGACGTCCGGCGGCACGCGGGCCGTTTCGAACCCGAATACTGCGACGACTGCGGCGTACCGCTTTACGCCGATCCGCTCGGTGAAATCGTCCATGCGGAAATGCCGGAAGACGCGTCGCCCGCCCAACCGCACTTTCACTGATCCACCCCGCAGGCCCCGACAGCCTGCCCCGCCCAAAGCCGCTTCCGGTGACCACCGGAGCGGCTTTTTTCTTGTCCGCTGCCCCGCCGCCCAAAATTTCGAACTTTTCCTAAGCCTTTCAGCCAAGCAGACATCGTGTAAGGTCTTTGTCATTATCGGGGCCAGCTTATACCCGACGGCAATCAATGACTCACCTTATGGAGGTTGAATATGCGGTTCTTGGTACTTAACTCAGACGCCGAACGGCGTGACGGACTGAAGACCCTGTTGCGGCAGATCGACCGGCACGCCAGCATCAACGACGCGCCTGACGGTTTCCAGGCACGCCGGCTGCTGCGCACCCAGCGTTTCGACCTCGTCGCGATCGACTGGCTGGACGTGGGCCGGCTCAGCGAGCTTCAGGCGCTCGGCAACGCATGCTCGCCGACACCGGTCGCCGTTCTGGTCGACGACATCTCGCCCGAAGCCATCCAGCGCTTCTTCAATTACGGCGTCGCGGGCGTCATCCCGCATTCCACGCGGCCGCACCTGATCGTGCGTGCGCTCGAGATCGTACTGCTGGGCGGACACTACATTCCGCCGATCGCCCTCAGCCTGCTGCCGTCAACGGCAATGGCGCGCCACGACGCCCATTTCCAGACGCTCGCCGGCTCGCTTCCACGGCGCCCGCCGAGCGGCCTCCTGTCGCCGCGCCAAGCCCAGATCATGCGGTTCGTCCACATGGGCAGCACGAACAAGATGATTGCCCGTACGCTCGGCATCAGCGAAGGCACCGTGAAGATCCACCTCGCGAGCATCTTCCAGCAGCTCGGCGCCGCAAACCGCGCCGCCGCGGTCGCGATCTACAACGGCTGGCTGTCGCCCCATCTCGAGGTACTGCTGGCGAACCGCAATCGCGCCCGCAAGCTGGCCATCGGCGAACACGGCCCCGCTCCGCTGCGAACACAACGGCATGACCGTCCGTACCCGTTGCCTATCGCCAACGCCGGCACACAGGACCTGCCGCTCGCCGCCGAGCCGCCGGCACGGTTCCGGCGCGGACGCTAGGCCAACAGTCTCGATATTGCGACGGTCGGGCATGTGCAGGCTCCCACCTTTGATGCTCAACGAGTAATATGGACGCATGGGTTTTCTTTTCACACCGCTTCCGCTCTGGGTTGGCATCGGTGGCTGGATCGCCGCCGTGGCCCTGCTCGCGCTCGCGATGTGGAATCGCCCGTTCGTACGCCTGCAGGACGCCACGCTTCAGCACGTGTGGCTCGCGCTCGTCACTGCGATCACGGTCCTGTGGGCCTCGAACGCATGGCTCGAAGATGGCATCGTCATGCATCTGCTTGGCGCAACGCTGCTCGTCACGCTGTTCGACTGGACACTCGCACTGGTCGCGATGGGCGCCGTCACGGCGATGGCCGCAGTGATATTCGACGCGCCGTGGCAAGGCGTCGGCCTGACCTATCTGGTCTACGGTGCGCTGCCTGTCGGCGTGTCGGCATTGCTGCAACGCGCCGCGCTCGCCTGGCTGCCGCACAACCTCGCGTCGTTCATCACCGGACAGGGCTTCCTGTCGCCCGCCATCGCGATCGTCGCGGTCGCCGCCGCGGCGGCCGGTGTTCAGCTCGCGCTCGCGGACGGCGTGCCCGTCGTGATTCCGGCCGGCTATCTGCTGAACACCGCGCTGCTCGCGCTCGGCGAAGCATGGTTCACCGGCATGGCAACGGCACTCATCGCCGTCTATCGCCCCGCGTGGGTCACGACCTTCGACGTCCGCCGCTACCGCCTCGGCGGCCCGCGCGCCTGAATTTCCTCCGGATCGGCTCCACGCATCTGCGTGCCGGGGCACTTTCCGCGGCGCGCGCCGAGTACGTCGCCTACTGCCGCACAACTTTTTTACGCTAAGATTGAACTCCTGTTCTTCATCGGGCCTCTATACGTGCCCGATGTCTCCTTCGCTCCTCACCAATAACCAGATGGACAGCTCACCTGCCTCGCTCCGGATTTTCCGGGCGCTCGGCAAGCTGGCAGCCTGTATCGCGGGCCTGTCGCTTGCGCTTCCCGCTCCGGTATTTGCCGACCTGCTCGACCAGCGCTCCGAACTGATCAACAAATTCGTCAACGAGATGCATGCCGATCCGCTCGCCGCGGATTGTGCGGCGCACGGCAGCTTCATCGCCAGCACATCGACGGCGTTCGACCGCGTGGACTTCGCGCCGAACGCATTCGACAGCGGCAACGCGACGATCACGCCGTGGAACGACTCGTTCGACCAGGGCAAGCAGCGCGTGAAAGTCGACAACATCGTCACCGTCGACGGGCTCGGCATCCACAGCAACGGCAGCGATCCGACGCCGCTGAAGTTTCGCTGCGGCTATGTCGGCCAGCAAATGCTTGCGTTCAGTTGGAACGACCCGGTTCCGCCGCTGAAGCCGCGCGTCGAGCGCTCGTCGTCCTCGACGAAGAAGTTCAAGGGCAAGTCGCACCGCGGCAAAGCCAAGGCGAAGGCATCGGGCCGCACCGGCAGCAAGAAGGCCGTCTCGACGAAGAAATCAGGCGGCCAAAAGAAAGCCGTGAAGAAGAAAACCGCGAAGAAATCCTGATACGACGGAGCGGCAACGACAGCAGCAAAAAGCCGGCGCATCTCGCGATGCACCGGCTTTTTTCATGCGACGACGGCAGCGCCTACGCGAACGTGTCGACGTGCACCAGGATCGCGGCGAGCATCGCCGCGCCGAGCGCCGCGCTACGCTCGCCGTTCCAGCCGACGCGCTCGTCGGGGAGGTTCGCGTTGTCCTTGAACGGCATTTCGAGCGTCAACGACAGGCAGCCGAACTGGTGGCCGATGTACTTCGACGCGAGCTTCAGCGCATCTTCCTTGTACTTGCTCGCCGCGTAGCCATGCTCGGTCTGGAAGTCCGGGCTCGCGACCTTGAACGCTTCGATGAACGCGGCCTGCTCCTTGCCCTGCTGCTCGGTAAAGCTCGGCAGCATCTCCGAGCCGGCGACGAACACGTACGGCAGATCCTCGTCGCCGTGAATGTCGAAGAACATGTCGCAGCCGATCGCGTGGATTGCGTCGCGCACGGCCAGCACTTCGGGGCTGCGCTCGGCATCGGGCGCCATCCACTCGCGGTTCAGGTTCGCGCCGGCCGCATTGGTGCGCAGGTTACCGTGCACGCTGCCGTCAGGATTCATGTTCGGCACGATGTAGAACGTCACGCGATCGTAGAGCTTGCGCGCAACCGGATCGCCGGCCCAGTCGCCCCATCCGGCCAGCCGTTTGACCAGCCCTTCGACGAACCACTCGGCCATCGACTCGCCCGGATGCTGCCGCGCGATGATCCACACCTTCTTCTTCGGCGCGCCGTCGAGCTCGGGCGTGCCGAGCGTCAGCAGCGACATCGGACGGCCCTCGACCGTGCGGCCGAGTTCGACGACGCTCGCCTGAGGCAACTGCTGGACCGCGCCGAGAAACGCCGCGTGACGCTCTTCCGAGTACGGTTCGAAATACGCGTAGTAGATGCTGTCGAACTCCGGCGTATGGTCGATGGTCATCGTCTTGCCGTCGAACGTCGTCGGCACGCGGAACCAGTCGACGCGGTCATAGCTCGCCACCGCGTGGTAGTTGCGCCAGCCCGACGGATACGCGCATTCGGCTGCGTTCTCGAACGTCATCACGCATCGCTCGCCGCGCGCGCCCGTCAAGCGGTAGTAGAACCATTGCGCGAATTCCGAACGATTGTCGCCGCGCACGCGCAGCCGGATTGCGTCGGGGCTGTCGCACGACACGACGTCGATTGCGCCTGCGTCGAAATTACTGGTGATCGAAAGTGCCATCTGTGCATCTCCTTTGTCGACCGGCGCTGGCGCTTCAGCGCTTACGCCGGTGCCATGCAAAGCGGTCGACCGAAGCAGGCGGTATGTCGCCGGTCCGGCCTCACGCATGCGCCGACCGTCTCGCGAACGGCCGGCAGGGTCACTCGCCGACGCGCCGGCGATATACGTAAGTCGAATCGTTCGACGCAGCCGCATCGAACGCATAGCCTTCGGTGGCGAATTCCTTCAGCGCCTTCGGGTCGGCGATACGGTTCTCGACGACAAAACGCGCCATCAGGCCGCGCGCGCGTTTCGCATGAAAACTGATGATCTTGTAGCGGCCGCCCTTCCAGTCCTCGAATACCGGCGTGATGACCGGTGCGGCCAGCAGCTTCGGCTTGACCGACTTGAAGTATTCGGTCGACGCGCAGTTGACGAGCACGCGCGCCGCGCCGCTGCGCGTCTCGAGTTGCTCGTTCAGCGCCCGCGTGATGCGATCGCCCCAGAACGCATACAGATCCTTGCCGCGCGCGTTCGCGAACCGCGTGCCCATCTCGAGCCGGTACGGCTGCAGCAGGTCGAGCGGACGCAGCAGCCCGTACAGGCCCGACAGCACGCGCACGTGATGCTGTGCGTAGTCAAGATCGGCGGACGACAGCGATTTCGCGTCGAAACCCTCGTAGACGTCGCCGTTGAACGCCAGCACAGCCTGCTTCGCGTTGGCCGGCGTGAAGGTCGGCGACCAGTCGGCGTAGCGCTGGAAATTCAGGCGCGCGAGCGGATCGGAGATATCCATCAGCGTCGCGATGTCCTGCGGCGACAGCTTGCGCAGGCCGTCGATCAACTCCGACGCATCGTCGACGAATGCAGGCTTCGTGTAAGACTGGACGTGCGCGGGCGTGTCGTAGTCGAGGGATTTGGCGGGAGAGAGAACGATTATCATAGAGGCTCGCTGGCACGCCGTGCCTTGCGGTCAGACGAAAACCACCGATTGTAACGAATGACCCGCTCTCTCGCCCCGCATGCCGCACACCGCGTCGTGCTCGACTCGAACGTCTGGATCGACATTCTCGTATTCGACGACCCCGCCACGCGCCCGATCCGCGCCGCGCTGGAGCACGGCACGCTGGCCGCCGTGATCGACGGCCGCTGCCTGACCGAACTCGAATACGTGCTCGACTATCCGCAGTTCCAGTCGCGCGCGATCGACAAGGCGGCCGCGCTCGCGACCGTCGCCCGGCTCGCGAGCCTCGTCGAACCGCCGCCCGTCGACGCCGGCGCGCCGCCGCTGCCGAAGTGCAAGGACCGCGACGACCAGAAGTTTCTCGAACTCGCGCGCGCCGCGCACGCCGATTGGCTCGTGTCGAAAGACCGCGCGCTGCTGAAGCTCGCGAAGCGCACCGCCCGCGACTTCGGTTTCCGGATCGCGCAACCCGCGCCGTTCGCGCAAGCCTGCGCACTCGACGCCGCGCCGCCCGTCACGGCGACGCCGGCCTGACGCACCTCACCCGATTCCGACCGTATCGATGAACGCTCCTTCAGATATGCCAACGACACCCGCTTTCCCCTCGCGCCTGCCGAACGTCGGCACGACGATCTTCACGGTGATGAGCGCGCTTGCCGCCGAAAAAGGGGCGGTGAACCTCGGCCAGGGTTTCCCGGATTTCGATTGCGATCCGCGCATCGTCGATGCGGTGGCCGCCGCGATGCGCAACGGGCACAACCAGTACCCGCCGATGGCCGGCGTCGCGCCGCTGCGCGACGCGATCGCCGACAAGATCGCGCAGGTGTACGGCCGGCGCTACGATCCGGCCGCCGAAATCACCGTGACGGCCGGCGCGACGCAGGCGCTGCTGACGGCGATCCTGTGCGCGGTGCATCCGGGCGACGAAGTGATCGTCGTCGAGCCGACCTACGACAGCTACCTGCCGTCGATCGAGCTCGCCGGCGGCAAGCCCGTGTTCGTCACGCTGGAGGCGCCCGACTACGCGATCCCGTTCGACCGTCTCGCGGCCGCGATCACGCCGAAAACGCGGATGATCCTGATCAACACACCGCACAACCCGACGGGCACCGTGTGGCGCGAGGCGGACATGCGCAAGCTCGAGGACATCGTGCGCGGCACCAACGTGCTGATCCTATCCGACGAGGTCTACGAACACATGGTCTACGACGGCGCGCGCCACGAGAGCGTCGCGCGCTATCCGGAACTCGCCGCACGCAGCTTCATCGTGTCGAGCTTCGGCAAGACCTATCACGTGACCGGCTGGAAGGTCGGTTACGTCGCGGCGCCTGCCGCGCTGACCGCTGAATTCCGCAAGGTCCACCAGTTCAACGTATTCACGGTGAACACGCCGATGCAGATCGGGCTCGCCGACTACCTGCGCGACCCGACGCCGTACCTGTCGCTCGCCGGCTTCTATCAGCAAAAGCGCGACTTGTTCCGGGCCGGCCTCGAGCGCACGCGCTTCAAGCTGCTGCCGTGCACGGGCACGTACTTCCAGTGCGTCGATTACTCGGCGATCAGCGACCTGCCCGAAGCGGAATTCTCGACGTGGCTCACGTCGGAGATCGGCGTGGCCGCCATTCCGGTGTCGGCGTTCTATCACGAGCCGCACGAATCGGGCGTCGTGCGCTTCTGCTTCGCGAAGCGGGAAAGCACGCTCGCATCCGCGCTCGAGCGGCTCGCCCGCCTGTAAGCCCGCACGGGGGCGGCCGCACGCCGCCCTTCGGGAAACGCGGTTACGAACGCGCGACGTTCGCCGCTTCGACATACGCCTTGCGCTCGGCTGCCACGCGCTGCGCGGCAGGGCGTTCACTCACCGTCTTGGCGTGCGCCTTCCAGTCGATGCCTGCATCGAGCAGGAAGTCGCGGCCGAATATGGCCTTCGTCGCCATCCCGATCACCGGCAGATGAACCCACGCGGCAATGTCCGCGAGGCCGAACGACTCGCCGAGCACATACGGCGAAAACCGCGTCATCTGCTTGAACGCATCGATCGCGCGCGGCAGGCGCTTCTCGACGTGCGCCTTCATCCCGTCGCTGACCTTGCCCCCGAAAAACGCTTCCGTGTACACCTCGCGCGCCACCCATTCGAGATACAGCTCGAGCGTCTCGACCAGTTCGCGCACCTTCGCCGCCGCGAACGGGCTCTCGGGCAAAATGCCTTTCTCGGGATAGCGCGCCGCCAGGTATTCGATGATCACCTGGGACTCGAACAGCGCACCCTCTTCGGTCTTCAGGAACGGAATCTTGCCGAGCGGCGAATCGGCAAGCTGCACCGGATCGCTGACCGGCAAAGCGCACACCGACTCCTCGAACGGAATATCGTGCTCGAGCAGGACGAACTTCACCTTGTTGTAGTAGTTGGACAACGGAATACCGCACAGCTGTAGCATCGGAGTCTCCTTCGTTGCTGGAGCGCGGCCGCATCGACGCCGGCCGCATCGAGATTCATCGCGCCGAAAAGCACGTCCGTGCTAGTCTAAAGCAAGTTTTGCGTCCGTCACGACAACATTACATCCGCTGCGGCGACGGACCTCGCTGTTCACGCGACACACGCGGCGTCGCCGCGCCACCCGATGGAGACACGCTCGCATGAGTGCTGAACTGCTGGCCTCGCGCCCACCCGAGAGCGATTCGACGCTCGTCCTCACGCTGTCCAATCCCGGTGCGCGCAACGCACTGCATCCCGACATGTATGCGGCCGGCATCGAAGCGCTGGCCACCGCCGAGCGCGATCCGGCGATTCGCGCCGTCGTGCTGACGGGTGCCGATCGCTTCTTCTGCGCAGGCGGCAACCTGAACCGGTTGCTCGAGAATCGCTCGAAGGATCCGTCCTTCCAGGCCGACAGCATCGATCAGCTCGCGGCATGGGTCACGGCGATCCGCGCGTCGACGAAGCCGGTGATCGCGGCCGTCGAGGGCGCCGCGGCCGGCGCCGGCTTCTCGCTCGCGCTCGCGTGCGACCTGATCGTTGCCGCACACGACGCGAAATTCGTGATGTCGTATGCACGCGTCGGCCTGACACCCGACGGCGGCGGCTCGTGGTTTCTCGCCCGCGCGTTGCCGCGTGCGACCGCCGCCGAGATCCTGTTCGAAGGCAAACCCGTTGCCGCGGAACGCCTGCACGCGCTGGGCGTCGTCAATCGGCTCGCCACGCCTGGCACGGCGCTGAGCGACGCACTGGCGTGGGCCGACACGCTCGCCGGCATCTCGCCGAACGCGCTCACGCGCATCAAGTCGCTGCTCGACGACGCCACCGCCCAACCGCTGGACGCGCACCTCGGCACCGAGCGCGATCATTTCGTCGCGTCGCTGCATCATGCGGACGGGCTCGAAGGCATCAGCGCCTTTCTCGAGAAGCGCCAACCGCGCTACAAGCGCTGATCCACCGCGTCGGCCTTCGAACCGACGCCACGCCACCGCGTCCATCCGGTGCGGCACGTCGACGCCGCGTGCACCGCCGGCGACGCTCGCCGGCCCGGCCGCGCATGCCCGTCGGCACGGGCGTTTCCGCCACCAGCAGCCCGCGTCGATCCATGCTCTAATGACCGCCTGTCGCGGCGCCGCCGGCGCCGTTTTCGCGCATGCCACACAGGAGTTGACGATGATCGACGTCTATAGCTGGGCGACCCCGAACGGCCACAAGGTGCACGTCATGCTCGAGGAAACGGGCCTCGCGTATCGCGCCCATCCGGTCGATATCGGTGCGGGCGACCAGTTCGAGCCCGCGTTCCTGAAGATCAGCCCGAACAACAAGATCCCCGCGATCGTCGATCCGGATGGCCCCGGCGGCCAACCGATCTCGCTGTTCGAATCGGGCGCGATCTTGATCTACCTCGCGGAGAAGACCGGCAAGTTCCTGCCGACCGATCCGGCCGCGCGCTATGCGACGCTCGAGTGGCTGATGTTCCAGATGGGCGGTGTCGGCCCGATGCTCGGGCAGGCGCACCACTTCCGGCTGTATGCGCCGGAGAAGATCGAGTACGCGGTCAACCGCTACACGAACGAAGCGAAGCGCCTGTACAACGTGATGGAAAAGCGGCTCGGCGAATCCGAGTATCTCGCGGGCGACACGTATACGATCGCGGACATTGCGACGTTCCCGTGGACGCGGTCGTGGCGGAACCAGGGCATCGAGCTCGACGCGTTGCCGAACGTGAAGCGCTGGCACGAGGCGATCGCCGCGCGACCGGCCGTGCAGCGTGGAGTCGAGGTACTCGCGTCGATGCGCAAGGCGCTGCAGGACGACAAGGCACGCGAGGTGCTGTTCGGCGCAACGCAATACGCGAAGCACTGACACGCAGGGTGGACGCAGCGGCATCCGCGCGTGCCGCTGCGGGCTTCAGAAGTAATGCAGCGTGATGAATTCCGCCGCGCATACCGGCAGCGGCGCGTCGGGACGCTCGATCTGCATCGATACCGACCACGTCACCTGAATACCGCCGCGCGCGGCGTCGGCGATTTCCTTCACCGCGAACAACGCGCGCACGCGCGCCCCGACCGGCACCGGCTTCAAGAACCGTACGCGGTTGAGCCCGTAGTTCACGCCCATCTTCTGCTCGAAGCGCATTGCGTCGGTCATCAATGCAGGAATCAGCGACAGCGTCAGGAACCCGTGCGCGATGGGCCCACCGAACGGCGACTCGCGCCGCGCGCGTTCGGGGTCGACGTGAATCCATTGGTGATCGCCGGTCGCGTCGGCGAAACCGTCGACGCGCGGCTGGTCGATCTCGATCCAGCCGCTCGCGAGCGGTTCCGCGCCAATCCGCGCCTGCAGCGCCTGCGCGGACGCGATCAGCGGCAAGGTCACGTCGGTCATGCGTTCGCGCCTGCCGGATGGCGCAGCCCGAAAATCACCTTGGTGTGCACGCTGATCACCGTCTCGCCGGCTTCGTTCACGCCGACCCATTCCGTCGACACGATGCCGCGATCGGGCTTGCTCTCCGACACGCGCTTGTCGTGCACCTTCTGGTACATCGTGATCGTGTCGCCGGCCCGCACCGGCTTCAGCCAGCGGATCGAATCGATGCCCGGCGAGCCCATGCTGGTCGAATCCGGCCCCAGCTTCTGGACCAGCAGGCTCATGAACACCGAACACGTATGCCAGCCGCTCGCGACGAGCCCGCCGAAGTGCGATGCCTTCCCTGCTTCCTCGTCGACATGGAACGGCTGCGGATCGTAGCGCTGCGCGAACGTCTTGATGTCGTCGGGCTCGAACGTGTAGCGGCCCACTTCGGTGGTACTGCCCACCACCAGATCTTCGTAACTGATGCCCACTGATAAGTCTCCTTGTCTGGCGCGCTCGCGCGTCGCCGTCATGCTACGTCGGTCTGCGCGAAATCCGGCAGCGCCGCGAGGCGGGCGAGGTGATGATCGGTATCGCCGAGCGTCGTCTCGATGATCGACAGCCGCTTGAACAGGTGCGCGGCGGCCACCTCGTTGGTCACGCCCATGCCGCCGTGCAACTGGATCGCCTGCTGGCCGACGAAGCGCGCGGCCGATCCGACCCGCGCCTTCGCGGCCGACACGGCCTTGCGCCGCGCATCGGCATCGCCGTTCGCATAGCGCACCGCCGCGAGATAGGTCAGCGAACGCGCCTGCTCGGCATGAATCAGCATGTCGACCATCCGGTGCTGTAGCGCCTGAAAGCGCGCGATCGGCACCCCGAACTGCTCGCGCGTCTTCGTGTATTCGACCGTCGCGCGATTCAGTTCGTCGAGCGCGCCAACCGCTTCCGCGCATAGCAGAAAGGTCGCGTAATCGGCAATCTGCTCGAGCGCCGCCGCGTCTCGCGCCCCGCCCGTCAGCAGTCGGGCCGGCGTGTCGTCGAACGTGAGCGTCGCGGCGCGCTGGCCGTCGATGGTCCGGTAGTCGACCACCTTCGCGTTGGCCGCATCGCGTTCGACGACGAAGAGGCCGATGCCGCCGCCGTCGACACGCGCGGGCACGATCCAGACGTGCGCCTGGGCGCCGTGCTGAACGACCGACTTGATCCCGGTCAGCCGGTACGTGCCGTCCTGCTCGCGCGCGCGCGTGTCGAGTTCGTACAGGTCGTAGCGCGCCTGCGGCTCATGGAACGCGACCGCCACGCGCTTTTGTCCTTGTGCAATCGCCTCCAGCAGCGCGGCGTCGTCGCCCGCGCCGGAGCCGGCGATCCGCAACGCCTCGACGCCGACCGCCGTGGCCCAGTACGGCTCGATCACGAGCGCGCGGCCGAGTTCCTGCATCACGACCAGCATGTCGACCGGCCCGCCGCCGAAGCCGCCCTGGGCGTCCGGCACCGGCAACGCGGTCAATCCGAGTTCGGTGAATGCGCTCCACTGCGCGTCGGACACACCGGTATCGCTGCGCACGATCGCCTGACGCGCCTCGAAGCCGTATTGCTCGCCGAGATACCGGCGCAGCGCATCGGCGAACTGCTGCTGCTCATCGGTAAAGCTGAAATCCATGGTTGTCTCCGTTCCCTGATCACAGCCCGAGAATCATCTGCGCGATGATGTTTTTCTGGATCTCGTTCGACCCGCCGTAGATCGACGTCTTCCGGTAATTGAAGTAGTACGCGGCGAGCGGCGCCGCATCGTCGTCGCCGGCGATGCTGTGCTCGCGCTCGCCGGCGAGGAACGGCACGTCGAACGGTGCGGCCAGCGGGCCGATCGCTTCGACCATCAGCTCGGTGAGCGCCTGTTGCACCTCGGTGCCCTTGATCTTCAGCATCGACGCTTCGGGGCCCGGCCCCTTGCCGCTCGTCTCGCGGCTGACGACGCGCAGCACCGTCACTTCCAGCGCCATCAACTCGACTTCGAGCGCCGCGACCTTCGCGGCGAACACGGGATCGGCGAGCAACGGCTTGCCGTTCTTGCGCTGGTTCGACGCGATGCGCTTCAGGAACGCGAGCTCCCGCTTCGACGCGCCGACGCGCGCGATGCCGGTGCGCTCGTGGCCGAGCAGGTATTTCGCGTAGGTCCAGCCGCGGTTCTCGTCGCCGACGAGGTTCTCGACCGGCACCTTCACGTCCTCGAAGAACACCTCGTTGACCTCGTGGTCCTCGTCGAGCATCACGATCGGGCGCACCGTGATGCCGGGCGTTTTCATGTCGATCAGCAGGAACGAGATGCCTTCCTGCTTCTTCGCGGCCGGATCGGTGCGCACGAGGCAGAACATCATGTCGGCGTACTGGCCGAGCGTGGTCCAGGTCTTCTGGCCGTTGACGACGTAGTGATCGCCGTGGCGCTCGGCGCGCGTGCGCAGCGACGCGAGATCGGACCCGGAACCCGGCTCCGAATAACCCTGGCACCACCAGTCCGAGCCGTCGAGAATACGCGGCAGATAGCGGCGCTTCTGCGCTTCGCTGCCGTATTTCATCAGGACCGGCGCGACCATCGACACCCCGAAAGGCAGTACGGTCGGCGCACCGATGCGCGCGCACTCCTCGTCCCAGATGTGCCGCTGCGTCGCGTTCCAGCCCGGGCCGCCATATTCGACCGGCCAGGCGGGCGCGGACCAGCCGCGCTGGCCGAGAATCCGGTGCCAGCTCGCGAAATCCTCGCGGTCGAGTCGTTTGTGATCGAGTACCTTGGCGCGCAGTGCGTGAGGCAGGTTGGCCTCGAGCCAGGCGCGGACGTCGGCGCGGAACGCGTCGTCGGCGGGGGAATAATCCAGATCCATGCGCAGTGTCTCCTGTCGACCCGAGTTAGCGCTTTAGCGCTTACTCGGGTCCCATGGCGTGGCTGGGTGGAGTTAGTGCTTCAGCACTTACTCCACCCCCACGGCGGTCGATTCGAGTTAGCGCTTTAGCGCTTACTCGGGTCCCATGGCGTGGTTGGGTGGAGTTAGTGCTTCAGCACTTACTCCACCCCCACGGCGGTCGATTCGAGTTAGCGCTTTAGCGCTTACTCGGGTCCCATGGCGTGGTTGGATGGAGTTAGCGCTTCAGCGCTTACTCCACCCCCACGGCGGTCGCCCCGAGTTCGCGCTCTAGCGCTTACTCCGATCTCATGCAAGGCTGGCCGCGACCGTCCGGCCCGGCCAAGGACCCACTGCGTACGTCATTGCAGCGGTTCTTTCAGCGCGGCAGGAATCGGCAGCGGCATCACGTCGATGCCTTCTTCGACCAAGGACTGCGCATCCTCCGGCGTCGTGACGCCACGAATGCTGCGTGCCGGCGCCTCGTTGTAATGAATGCGCCGCGCTTCCTCGGCGAAGCGCTCGCCCACGTTCTCGGTCTTCTCCAGCACCTCGCGCAGCGCGCGCATCACCTGCGCCTGCAGCGCGCGCGGATCGGCCGGCTGCGGCTGCGTCGCGCCCGACAGGTTCAGGCGCGGCGCCGACGGCATCCGGTTGATCTCCGTCGTTCCGCACACCGGACATTCGACCAGCTTGCGGGACAACTGCGCTTCGAATTCATCGGCGGAAGCGAACCAGCCTTCGAACCGATGACCGTGCGGACACTGTAAATCGAGGACCTTCATGCTGAATCAGGGCGTGTGACGAGTGTAGCGCAAAAAGCGGTTTTGTGAACGATCGTGCTAAATCCGGATTGCGCAGCGCGAACGCGCTGCGTCGCCAGATTGTAACGCGGCGCCCCGGCCGCCGCCGACGCCGCGCTCAGGGCGTGACGACCGGGCCGAGCGGCCACGTGCCGGACAGCACCTTGTCGAGCCACATGGTGCCGATGATCGTCTTCACGTCGGAGATCTGGCCCGTGCGCACCCACTCCTGCAGGTCGTCCAGCGTCGCGGTGAAGGTTTCGAGGAATTCGCCTTCGTCGAGCTTGCGCTCGCCGGCCGTCAGCCCGCGCGCGAGGTACAGGTCGATGAATTCGGTCGAATAGGAAATGATCGGATGAATGCGGGCCAGGAACACGTACTCGCGCGCCGTGTAGCCGGTTTCCTCGCGCAGCTCGCGCGCCGCGCACGCGAGCGTGCCTTCGTTCGGATCGAGCTTGCCGGCCGGGAATTCGGCCATCACCTTGCCGATCGGATAGCGGAACTGGCTCTCCATCAGCACGCGGCCGTCGTCGAACAGCGGGATCACCATCACCGCGCCCGGATGCTGCACGTATTCGCGCGTGGCTTTCTTGCCGTCCGGCAGACGGACGGTATCGCGCTTGAGCTTGAGGAACGCGCCTTCGAAGATCGCCTCGCTCTCAAGGCAGGTTTCGGTCAGTGCGGCGTCGTGATTGGGTAGTTCGGCCATCGGCGGCTCCTGGATGAGCACGACGGACGGCCGAAGCCGTCAGCGTCGTTTGACGAGATACTGGAACGTGAAGCCGGGAAACGCGAACACGACGAAGAGACTGAACGTGATCGCGTAAAACTGCCAGCCCTGTTCGAAGCGGTTGCCGGCGCGCGACTCGAGCCAGAAGCCGAGCGCGCCGACGATGAAGTACAGCACGATCAGCTCGCCGATCCGCACCCACGCACTCTTTTTCGTCGCGCCGAACGGCACGACGGCGAAGAGGCGTTGGTTCAGGAACGGCAGGTTGGCGCAGACGAGCGCCAACAGCACGATGAACCAGCCGGCTGCCGACATTACAGCGGCAGCGTGTGGCGGATTGCCTGCAGGCAGGCGGTCAGCAGCGGGCTCGGGATCAGGCCGAGCACGACGACGGCCAGGCCGTTCAGCACGAGGATCGTGCGCTTGCAGAAATCGCCCGAGATCGGCGTCGAATCCTGCGGCGCATCGAAGTACATCAGCTTCACGATGCGCAGGTAGTAGAACGCGCCGAACAGCGACGTGATCACGGCCAGCACGGCCAGCCACGTGAGGCCTGCGTTGACGGTCGCCTCGAGCACCGCGAGCTTCGCGTAGAAGCCGACGGTCGGCGGAATGCCGGCCAGCGAGAACATCATGACCATCATCACGAACGCGAACACCGGGCTGCGCTTGTTGAGGCCCTTGAAGTCGTCGATCGTTTCGGCTTCGAAATCGCGGCGCGCGAGCAGCATCACCACGCCGAACGAGCCGAGCGTCGTGATCAGGTAGACGATCGCGTAGAACATCGCCGAGCTGTAGGCGTTCGCCGGCGCCGCCGCGTCGCCCTTCACGATGCCGGCGAGCAGGCCGAGCAGCACGAAGCCCATGTTCGAGATCGCCGAGTACGCGAGCATCCGCTTGATGTTGCGCTGGACGATACCGGTGATGTTACCGACGATCAGCGACAGCGCGGCGAGGATCACGAGCGCGGTCTGCCAGTTCTGGGCGAGCGGCAGCAGGCCCATCACCAGGAAGCGCAGGCCCCACGCGAACGCGGCAACCTTCGGACCGCCGCCGACGAACAGCGTCATCGCGGTCGGCGCGCCCTGGTAGACGTCCGGCACCCACATGTGGAACGGCACGGCCCCGAGCTTGAACGCGATACCGGCGACGATGAAGATCACGCCGAACATCAGGACGGCCGCGTCGGTGTTGCCGCCGACCGCCTTGTACACTTCGCCGAGCTCGAGCGAGCCGGTCGCGCCGTAGAGCATCGAGATGCCGTACAGCACGAAGCCCGATGCGAGCGCGCCCAGCACGTAGTACTTCATCGCGGCTTCGCTCGACTGCGCGGCGTCGCGGCGCAGCGCGATGACCGCGTAGAGCGACAGCGACATCAGTTCGAGACCGAGGTACAGCGTCAGGAAGTTGTTGCCCGACACCATGACCAGCTGGCCGAGCAGCGAGAACATGCCGAGCAGGAACACGTCGCCGCGGAACATGTCGCGGTCTTCGAGGTACTTGCGCGAATAGACGAGCGACACCGCGAAACCGAACGACACGACGGCCTTCATCATGCTCGCGAACGAGTCGACGACGACCATCTTCGAGAAGAAGTAGTACTGCTGCGGGTCGAGCGCCTGGACCGCGAACCACACGCCGGCGACGACCGACGAGACGACCGCGATCAGATAGGTCAGGCGGCGGCCGGACGCACCGGTAAAGGTGTCGTTCAGCCATGCGACGACGATGGCGGCCAGCACCAGCGCGTCAGGCAACAGAACATTCATAGGGGCGTTTTGCATGATCTTGAGTTCCTCCGCTCGCGATTACTGGGCCAGCGGCAGCTTCGACTGCGCGACGTGGGAGAGGAGGTTTTCGACGGAAACGTGCATCACGTCGGTGAAAGGCTTCGGATACAGGCCCATCAGCAGCGTGAACGCGGCGAGCACGGCCAGCATCAGGAATTCACGACGGCCGATGTCCTTCAGCTTGGCGACGTGATCGTTCGCGACCGCGCCGAAATACACGCGCTTGTACATCCACAGCGTGTAGGCCGCGCCGAGGATCAGCGTGAACGCCGCGCCGAATGCGATCCAGAAGTTGTACTGGACGGCCGCGAGAATCACCATGAACTCGCCGACGAAACCGGACGTACCCGGCAGGCCGCAGTTGGCCATCGAGAACAGCATCGCGAACGCCGCGAACTTCGGCATCACGTTGACGACGCCGCCGTAATCGGCGATCTGGCGCGAGTGCACGCGGTCGTACAGCACGCCGATGCAGAGGAACATCGCGCCCGACACGAAGCCGTGCGAGATCATCTGGACGATCGCGCCTTCGACGCCGAGCTGGTTGAAGATGAAGAAGCCGAGCGTGACGAAACCCATGTGCGCGATCGACGAATACGCGACCAGCTTCTTCATGTCGGCCTGCACCATCGCGACGAGACCGATGTAGATCACCGCGATCAGCGACAGCGTGATCACGACGGGCGCCAGGAAGTGGCTCGCGTCAGGCGTGATCGGCAGCGAGAAGCGCAGGAAACCGTATGCGCCGAGCTTGAGCATGATCGCCGCCAGCACGACCGAGCCGCCCGTCGGCGCTTCCACGTGCGCGTCCGGCAGCCACGTGTGCACCGGCCACATCGGCACCTTCACCGCGAACGCGAGGAAGAACGCAATGAACAGCAGGATCTGCGGCGTCATCGCGATCTTCGCGTTCTGCCACGTCGCGAGGTCGAACGAGTGCGTTTCCGTGTACAGGTAGATCAGCGCGACCAGCATCAGCAGCGAGCCGGCCAGCGTGTACAGGAAGAACTTGAACGCCGCATATACGCGGTTCGGGCCGCCCCACACGCCGATGATGATGTACATCGGGATCAGGGTCGCCTCGAAGAACACGTAGAACAGCAGGCCGTCGGCCGCCGAGAACACGCCGATCATGATCCCGGACAGGATCAGGAACGCCGCGAGGTACTGCGCGACGTTCTCGGTGATCACTTCCCAGGCGGCGATCACGACGATCACCGTGATCAGCGCGGTCAGCACGACGAACCACATCGAGATGCCGTCGACGCCGAGGTGATACGCGATGTCGAAGCGCTGGATCCACGTCGACTTCTCGACGAACTGCAGCGCAGCGGTGCTGGAGTCGAAGCCCGTGATCAGCGGGATCGTGACCGCGAGACCGAGCAGCGCGCCGATCAGCGCGACCCAGCGAGCCGTCCCCGGATTTTTGTCGTTACCCACCGCCAGCACGAGGAGGCCGAAAACGATCGGCAGCCAGATCGCGGTACTGAGAATCGGAAAAGCGTGCATTAGTGTTGTCTCCCCGCCTTATTTGCCGCCGAGCGTTACAAACAGGGTCAGGAGCCCCAGCATGCCGATGATCATGGCGAACGCGTAGTGATAGATGTAACCGGATTGGAGGAAGCGGATCACGCCGGCGAACCAGCCGATGAACCGGGCGCTGCCGTTGACGAGGCCGTCGATCACCACGACGTCGCCCTCCTTCCACAGGCCGCGGCCGATCGCCACCGAACCGCGGGCGAACACCACTTCGTTGATCTTGTCCATGTAGTACTTGTTGTCCAGCAGCGTGTAGATCGGGCCGAACGCGCGGCGGATCGACGCCGGCAGCTCCGGACGCTTCAGGTACAGGAACCACGCGACGACGACACCGGCAAGCGCGAGCCACACCGGCAGGCCCGACACCGAGTGCAGGCCCATGCCCACCCAGCCGTGGAACTCCTCGGCCATCTCGGCCAGCGCCGGATGGTTTTCGCCGATGAAGATCACCTTGTCGAATGCGACGCCGTGCTGGAAGAAATCGCCGAACAGCATCGGGCTGATCGCGATCGCGCCGATGATCACCGACGGGATCGCCAGCAGGACCAGCGGCACCCACACGACCCACGGGGTCTCGTGCGGCTCGTGCGCGTGGTCGTCATGACCGTGGCCATGGCCGTGATCGTCGTGGCCGTGCGCGGCTGCCATGCCCATCGGCGACTCCGGATGCTTCGGCTTGCGGAAGCGCTCTTCGCCGTGGAACACCAGGAAGTACATGCGGAACGAGTACAGCGCGGTGACGAACACGCTCGCCACGACCGCGAAGTACGCGAAGCCCGAGCCCGGCAGGTGCGACAGCTTCACCGCGTCGATGATCGAGTCCTTCGAGTAGAAGCCCGAGAAGAACGGCGTGCCGATCAGCGCGAGCGAGCCGACGAGCGACGTGATCCACGTGATCGGCATGTACTTGCGCAGGCCGCCCATGTTGCGCATGTCCTGGTCGTGGTGCATGCCCATGATGACCGAGCCGGCGCCGAGGAACAGCAGCGCCTTGAAGAACGCGTGCGTCATCAGGTGGAACACGGCGACCGGGTAAGCGGACACGCCGAGCGCGACGGTCATGTAGCCGAGCTGCGACAGCGTCGAGTACGCGACCACGCGCTTGATGTCGTTCTGGACGATGCCGAGGAAGCCCATGAAGAGCGCCGTGATCGCGCCGATCACCGTGATGAACGACAGCGCGGTATCCGACAGCTCGAACAGCGGCGACATGCGCGACACCATGAAGATGCCGGCCGTCACCATCGTCGCCGCGTGAATCAGCGCCGAGATCGGGGTCGGGCCTTCCATCGAATCGGGCAGCCACACGTGCAGCGGGAACTGGGCCGATTTACCCATCGCGCCGATGAACAGGCAGATACAGGCAACGGTCAGCAGGCCCCAGTCGGTGCCCGGGAAGTGCAGGCTCGCGAGCTCCGCGCGCTTCGCGAACACTTCGCCGTAGTTCATCGAGCCGGCGAACGCGAGCAGCAGGCCGATGCCGAGCAGGAAGCCGAAGTCGCCCACGCGGTTCACGAGGAACGCCTTCATGTTCGCGTAGATCGCGCTCTCACGCGTGAAGTAGAAGCCGATCAGCAGGTACGACACCAGACCCACCGCTTCCCAGCCGAAGAACAGCTGCAGGAAGTTGTTGCTCATCACGAGCATCAGCATCGAGAACGTGAACAGCGAGATGTACGAGAAGAAGCGCTGGTAGCCGTCCTCTTCCGCCATGTAGCCGATCGTGTACACGTGCACCATCAGCGAGACGAAGGTCACGACGACCATCATCATCGCGGTCAGCGAATCGACGAGGAAGCCGACCTCGAGCTTCAGCGAGCCGACGTTCATCCATTCGTAGACGGTCGCGTTGAAACTCGCGCCGCCCATCACGTCGAGGAAGACTTTCGCCGACAGGAGGAACGCGATCAATACGCCGAGGATCGTGATCCGATGTGCGCCCTTGCGCCCGACTGCGTTCCCGAACAGCCCCGCAATCAGCGAGCCGGCCAGCGGAGCGAGCGGAATCGCCAGCAGCAGGTTTTCATTGAGTGTCGTTGACATAACAGCGTTGCCTGAAATTAACCTTTGAGCTGATCGAGATCCTCGACATTGATCGTGTCGAGCTTACGGAACAGGGTCACCAGAATCGCGAGACCGATCGCGGCTTCCGCTGCGGCGACGGTCAGCACGAAGAACACGAAGATCTGGCCGTGTACGTCGCCGAGGTAATGCGAGAACGCGACGAAGTTGGTGTTCACCGCCAGCAGCATCAGTTCGATCGACATCAGGATGATGATGACGTTGCGGCGGTTCAGGAAGATCCCGACGATCGCGATCGCAAAGAGGATCGCGCCGAGCACAAGGTAGTGAGCAAGAGTCAGCATGGTTTTCTTTTCCTCCGCTTAGCCGTTGGTGCCCGAACCGGCTTCGCTCTGCGCCGTTTCCGGCTGCGGCTTGTCCGCTTCCATCTTCACGAGGCGCACGCGGTCGTTGCGGCGCACCTTAACCTGATCCGACACGCGCTGGCGCTTGCTGTCCTTGCCCTTGCGCTCGGTCAGCCCGATCGCGGCAATGATCGCGACCAGCAGCACGAGGCCGGCGATTTCGAACGCGAAGATGTAGTCGGTGTAGATCACCTTGCCGATCAGGCGCGTATTCGACCAGTTGGCCATCTCGCCCGTCGCCATCGCATGCACGGTGTGCGTGTCGCCGTAGCCGCGCCACAGGATCAGCGCGGTTTCGATCACGATGATCGCGCCGACCACGGTTGCCATCGGGACGAAGCGCTTGAAGTCGCGGCGCAGGTAGTCGATGTTGATGTCCAGCATCATCACGACGAACAGGAACAGCACCATCACCGCGCCCACGTAGACCAGAACCAGCAGGATCGCGAGGAATTCGGCCTCCAGCAGCATCCAGATCGCAGCGGCGTTGAAGAACGCCAGCACAAGGAAAAGCGCAGACGCCACCGGGTTGCGCGAAGTGATCACCTTCAGCCCTGATACCACCAGGAGCAGCGCGAAGATGTAGAACAGTACGGTCGTGAATTCCATGATTACCGGTTCATCGTTAGGCCATAGTCAGGCGCGGCTTGCGGGACACCCGCACCCGTCGCGGCGGCTCGGCCCGTTCATCGTTCATGCCGGGCCGGCACTGCAAACACAATCAACGATACGGCGCGTCGGCAGCCTTCGCCGCGGCGATGTCCTTCTCGTAGCGGTCGCCCACCGCGAGCAGCATTTCCTTCGTGAAATACAGGTCGCCGCGCTTTTCGCCGTGGTACTCGAGAATCTGCGTCTCGACGATCGAATCGACCGGGCAGCTCTCTTCGCAGAAACCGCAGAAGATGCACTTCGTCAGGTCGATGTCGTAGCGCGTCGTGCGGCGCGTGTTGTCCGCGCGCGTTTCCGATTCGATCGTGATCGCCAGCGCGGGGCACACGGCCTCGCACAGCTTGCACGCGATGCAGCGCTCTTCACCGTTTTCATAGCGGCGCAGCGCGTGCAGCCCGCGGAAACGCGGCGAAATCGGGGTCTTCTCTTCCGGGAACTGCACGGTGAACTTGCGCTTGAACGTGTAGCGACCGGTCAGCGCGAGCCCCTTCAGCAGCTCGGTCAGGAAGAAAGTCTTAAAGAAGTGTTGGATTGCCGTCATGATTTCGTCCGATCTTTACTTCACCCAGATGTTCAGCGGCGACATCATCCAGAAGCCGACCACGACCACCCAGATCACCGTGACGGGCAGGAACACCTTCCAGCCCAGACGCATGATCTGGTCGTAACGGAAGCGCGGGAACGTCGCGCGGACCCAGATGAACACCGACAGCAGCGCGAAGACCTTCAGCACCAGCCAGAAGATGCCCGGGATGAACGACAGGAATTCGAACGGGGCGTCCCAGCCGCCGAGGAACAGCGTCGCGGCCAGTGCCGAGATCACGATCATGTTGATGTACTCGGCGAGGAAGAACAGCGCGAACGCCATGCCCGAGTAATCGATCATGTGACCCGCGACGATCTCCGACTCCCCTTCCACCACGTCGAACGGGTGACGGTTCGTTTCGGCGATGCCCGAGATGAAGTAGACGACGAACGCCGGCAGCAGCGGCAGCCAGTTCCACGACAGGAAGTTCACGCCGTGGCCGGCGAAAAAGCCGTGCTGCTGC
Organism: Burkholderia sp. AU39826; assembly: GCF_020419965.1. Lineage (NCBI taxonomy): Bacteria > Pseudomonadati > Pseudomonadota > Betaproteobacteria > Burkholderiales > Burkholderiaceae > Burkholderia > Burkholderia sp. AU39826. Next base: position 301,788 of record NZ_JAIZQG010000004.1, on the reverse strand, counting down.
GAACCGACGATTTCCGACAGGTTCAGGCTGCCGGCCGTCATCAGCACGAGCACCAGCGCGAAGCCCATCGAGATTTCGTACGACACCATCTGTGCCGCGGCGCGCATCGCGCCGAGGAACGCGTACTTCGAGTTCGACGCCCAGCCGGCCAGAATCACCGCGTACACGCCGATCGACGAGATCGCCATCGCGTACAGCAGGCCCGCGTTCACGTTCGCGAGCACGGCTTCCGCCTGGAACGGGATCACCGCCCACACGGCGAACGCCGGCACGACGGTCATCACCGGCGCGATCAGGTACAGCCAGCGGCTGGCGGCGCTCGGCTGAATGACTTCCTTCAGCAGCAGCTTCAGCACGTCGGCGATCGGCTGCAGCAGGCCGCCGGGGCCGACGCGGTTCGGGCCGAGACGCACGTGCATCCAGCCGATCAGCTTGCGCTCCCAGAGAATCAGGTACGCGACGCACAGCAGGATGACGACGGAGACGACGAGGATGCGCACGACTGCCCACACCGTCGGCCACGCGAAGCCGAGAAGCTCGGCCCCGCCCGCGTTGATCGTATCGAACAAGCTCATTTACGCCTTCTCCACCACCAGTTCACCGGACAGGCTGCCGAGCGCTGCGCCGGCAGGCGTCGCCGCCGACACGCGAACGACCGTCTCCGCAAGATTCGCGTCGCGCACGGCCGGCAACTGCACCGCACGCTCGCCCTGGCGCACGCGCACGGCGTCGCCTTCCTTCAAGCCCAGCTTGTCGAACAGCGCGGCCGGCAGGGCTGCGGCATGCGCCGCCTTCGCGGCGGCCGTCAGATGCAGCGCACCTGCGCGGCGCACAAGCGCGTCGGCATGATAGATCGGCACGTCGGCCAGGCGCTCGAAACCGCCGTTCGCGGCATTCGCCGCGGCGCGGGCCGGCGCGACCGACGTCTGGTTCGACAGGCGGCCCGCGACGCCGGCGTCGCCGAGCGCGGCGACACGCACTTCTTCCGCGGTCTCGTATTCGAAGTTCGGCAGGCCGAGCAGGCTGCCGAGCACGCGCAGCACCTTCCAGGCGGGGCGCGTGTCGCCGAGCGGGCGCACGACGCCGTTGAAGCTCTGCACGGTGCCTTCCGCGTTGACGAACGTACCGGCCGTTTCCGTGAACGGTGCGACCGGCAGCAGCACGTCGGCGTAGTCGAGGCCGTGCTTGAACGGCGACATCACGACGACCATCTCCGCCTGGTTCAGCGCGGCCAATGCCTGTGCCGGATCGGCGGTGTCGAATTCCGGTTCGACGTTCAGCAGCACGTAGCCCTTGCGCGGCTGCGCGAATGCTTCGCGTGCATTCAGGCCGCCTTCGCCCGGCAGCGCGCCGACGACGTGCGCGCCGACCGTGTTCGCCGCTTCCGTCAGGAAACCGAACGTGGCGCCGGTGCTATCGGCGATCCACTGCGCGACGGCGTGCAGCTTCGCGAATTGCGGATGACGGACCGCGACGTTGCCGAGCAGCACCGCGCGGCGTTCGCCGTTCGCGAGCGACTGCGCGACAGCCTGGGCCGCCGGCGACGCCGTGACGCCTGCGAGCGCGTCGGGCAGCGCGACGCCGCGCAGCTGCGCGACGGCCGCGGCGATGCCGGCCAGCTCGTCGAGCCACGCGGACGGCGCGGCGACGATGCGTTGCGCGGTCGGGATCAGCGAATCGTCGGCGGTCGCGTGCAGGAAGTGCAGCTTCGCGCCGTTCTTCGCCGCCTGACGCAGGCGCGATGCGAACAGCGGGTGGTCGCGGCGCAGGAACGAACCGACGACGAACGCGGCGTCCACGTTCGACAGATCGGCGATCGGCATGCCGAGCCACGGCGCGCCCTGGACCGGCGCCGAGAAATCCTGCTGGCGCAGACGGAAGTCGACGTTCGGCGTGTTCAGTTCGTTGGCGAGCTGCTTCACGAGGAACAGCTCTTCCGCGGTGCTGTGCGCGCTCGCGAGCATCGCCAGCGCGTTCGCGCCGTGATCCGCGGCGATGCCCTTCAGGCCCTTCGCGACGTATTCGAGCGCGGTCTGCCAGTCGGTTTCGATCCACTGGCCGCCCTGCTTCAGCATCGGCTTCGTCAGGCGCTCTTCGCTGTTGAGGGCTTCATACGAGAAGCGGTCCTTGTCCGAGATCCAGCATTCGTTGATCGCTTCGTTCTCGAACGGCAGCACGCGCATCACGCGGTTGTTCTTCACCTGCACGACGAGGTTCGCGCCGACGGAATCGTGCGGGCTCACCGACTTGCGGCGCGACAGCTCCCACGTACGGGCGCTGTAGCGGAACGGCTTGCTGGTCAGCGCGCCGACCGGGCACAGGTCGATCATGTTGCCCGACATTTCGGAGTCGACCGTCTTGCCGACGAACGTCGTGATTTCCGAGTGCTCGCCGCGGCCCAGCATGCCGAACTCCATCACGCCGGCGATTTCCTGGCCGAAGCGGACGCAGCGCGTGCAGTGGATGCAGCGCGACATCTCTTCCATCGAGATCAGCGGGCCCACGTTCTTGTGGAACACCACGCGCTTTTCTTCCGAGTAGCGCGACGACGACTTGCCGTAGCCGACCGCCAGATCCTGCAGCTGACATTCGCCGCCCTGATCGCAGATCGGGCAGTCGAGCGGGTGATTGATGAGGAGGAATTCCATCACCGACTGCTGCGCCTTCACGGCCTTGTCGGATTGCGTGCGCACGATCATGCCGGCCGACACGGGGGTCGCGCAGGCAGGCACGGCCTTCGGCATCTTCTCGACTTCGACGAGACACATCCGGCAATTGGCCGCGACCGACAGTTTCTTGTGATAGCAGAAGTGAGGAATGTACGTATCCGCCTTGTGCGCAGCCTGGATCACCATGCTGCCTTCGGGCACCTCGACCTTCTTGCCGTCTATTTCAAGTTCAACCATGATGGTGAATGGTCCTTAACCTATTTCCGCCCGTTCGCGCGTTCGCCCGACCGTGCGCTCAAATTCCGCAACCGGGTTCGCTCAGGCTGCCGCCGCGTGCGCGTGGCCGCCGACCATGCAGTGCTTGTGCTCGACGTGGTACGCGAATTCGTCCCAGTAGTGCTTGAGCATCCCGCGTACCGGCATCGCCGCCGCATCGCCGAGTGCACAGATCGTGCGACCCATGATGTTCTCGGCCACCGAGTTCAGCAGATCCAGATCTTCCTGGCGGCCTTCGCCGTGCTCGATACGGTTCACGACGCGATACAGCCAGCCGGTGCCTTCGCGGCACGGCGTGCACTGGCCGCACGATTCCTCGTAGTAGAAGTACGACAGGCGCAGCAGCGAGCGCACCATGCAGCGCGTCTCGTCCATCACGATCACCGCGCCGGAACCGAGCATCGAGCCCGCCTTCGCGATCGAGTCGTAGTCGAGATCGGTCTGCATCATGATGTCGCCCGGGATCACCGGCGCCGACGAACCGCCCGGAATCACGGCCTTGATCTTCTTGCCGCCGCGCATCCCGCCGGCGAGCTCCATCAGCGTCGCGAACGGCGTGCCGAGCGGCACTTCGTAGTTGCCCGGACGCTCGACGTCGCCCGACACCGAGAAAATCTTCGTGCCGCCGTTGTTCGGCTTGCCGATCTCGAGATAATTCTGCGGCCCGATGGACAGCAGGAACGGCACCGCGGCGAACGTCTCGGTGTTGTTGATCGTGGTCGGCTTGCCGTACACGCCGAAGCTCGCCGGGAACGGCGGCTTGAAGCGCGGCTGGCCCTTCTTGCCTTCGAGCGACTCGAGCAGCGCCGTTTCCTCGCCGCAGATGTACGCGCCGTAGCCGTGGTGCGCGTGCAGCTGGAACGAGAATTCCGAGCCCATGATGTTGTCGCCGAGGAACCCGGCCGCGCGCGCTTCATCGAGCGCGGCTTCGAAGCGTCGATACACTTCGAAGATTTCGCCGTGGATGTAGTTGTAGCCGACGGTGATGCCCATCGCATACGCGCCGATGGCCATGCCTTCGATCAGCGCGTGCGGGTTCCAGCGCAGGATGTCGCGATCCTTGAACGTGCCCGGCTCGCCTTCGTCCGAGTTGCAGACGAGGTACTTCTGCCCCGGGAACTGGCGCGGCATGAAGCTCCACTTCAGGCCGGTCGGGAAGCCCGCACCGCCGCGGCCGCGCAGGCCCGACGCCTTCACGTCGGCGATCACCTGCTCGGGCGGAATCTTTTCTTCGAGAATGCGGCGCAGCTGCTTGTAGCCGCCGCGCGCAACGTAATCTTCGAGGTGCCAGTTCTCGCCGTTCAGACCAGCGAGGATCAGCGGTTTGATGTGACGGTCGTGGAGGGACGTCATTTCGAGAGCTCCTCAAGCAGCTGGTCGATCTTCTCGCGGCTCATGAAGCTGCACATTCTGTGATTGTTCACCAGCAGCACCGGCGCATCGCCGCACGAGCCCATGCATTCGCCTTCCTTCAGCGTGAACTTGCCGTCGGGCGTGGTCTCGCCGAAGCCGATGCCCAGCTTCTGTTTCAGGTAGTCGGCAGTCGCTTCCGCGCCGCCGTGCGGGCCGAGCTGGCACGGCAGGTTCGTGCAGAGCGTGATCTTGTGCTTGCCGACCGGTTTGAGCTCGTACATCGTGTAGAACGTCGCGACTTCCTGCACGGCAACGGCCGGCATGCCGAGATAGTCCGCGACGAACTGCATCAGTTCGGGCGACAGCCAGCCATGCTCTTCCTGAGCCACGGCCAACGCCGACATCACGGCGGACTGTTTCTGATCGGCGGGATACTTCGTCAACGCTCGATCGATTTCCTTCAGGCCTTCAGCTGAGATCATTTTCAGACACGACTCTTTCAATTCCTACCGAACGAACAACCTGCCGCACACTGGGGTGCATGGACGGCAGACCTGGCGCTCACTCTGTTGACAGCTTGCGAAGCCGCGCCGGTTCGGCGCATACCGCATGGTGCTTCGCGTGTGACTGACTGCTCGCCGCCCGCGCTCGCGGGCGGCGCAACCATTAGCGATCGATTTCGCCGAACACGATGTCCTGCGTACCGATGATCGTGACGGCGTCGGCGATCATGTGACCGCGCGCCATTTCGTCGAGCGACGCCAGGTGTGCGAAACCCGGCGCGCGAATCTTGAGGCGATACGGCTTGTTGGCGCCGTCCGACACGAGGTAGATGCCGAATTCACCCTTCGGATGCTCGACCGCCGCGTACGCTTCGCCTTCCGGCACATGGAAACCTTCGGTGAAGAGCTTGAAGTGGTGAATCAAGTCTTCCATGTTGGTCTTCATGCCGACGCGCGACGGCGGGGCAACCTTGTGATTGTCCGTCATCACCGGCCCCGGATTCTTGCGGAGCCACTCAATACACTGTTTCGCGATGCGGACCGACTGGCGCATTTCTTCGACGCGCACCAGATAGCGGTCGTAGCAATCGCCGTTCACGCCGACCGGCACGTCGAAATCCATGCGATCGTACACTTCGTAGGGCTGCTTCTTGCGCAGGTCCCACGCGATGCCCGAGCCGCGCAGCATCGGGCCCGTCAGGCCCATCTGCAGCGCACGTTCCGGGCTCACCACGCCGATCCCGACCAGACGCTGTTTCCAGATCCGGTTGTCGGTCAGCAGCGTTTCGTATTCGTCGACGCACTTCGGGAAGCGCGTGAAGAAATCGTCGATGAAGTCGAGCACCGAGCCGCTGCGCGCCTCGTTCATCTTCGCGAGCGCCTTCTCGTTGCGAATCTTCGACGCCTTGTATTGCGGCATTGCGTCAGGCAGATCGCGGTAGACGCCGCCCGGACGATAGTAGGCCGCGTGCATCCGGGCGCCGGACACCGCTTCGTACACGTCCATCAGGTCTTCGCGTTCACGGAATGCGTACAGGAACACGGCCATCGCGCCGACGTCGAGCGCGTGCGCGCCGATCCACATCAGGTGGTTCAGCACGCGCGTGATTTCGTCGAACAGCACGCGGATGTACTGCGCGCGCTCCGGCACGTCGATGCCGAGCAGCTTTTCGATCGCGAGCACGTAGCCGTGCTCGTTGACCATCATCGACACGTAGTCGAGACGGTCCATGTACGGCACGGACTGGATGAAGGTCTTGGATTCGGCGAGCTTTTCCGTCGCGCGATGCAGCAGGCCGATGTGCGGATCGGCACGCTGGATGACTTCGCCGTCGAGCTCGAGCACGAGGCGCAGCACGCCGTGCGCTGCCGGGTGCTGCGGGCCGAAGTTGAGCGTGTAGTTCTTGATTTCTGCCATGACGCCCCCTTAATGTTTCAGACCGCCATAGCGATCCTCGCGGATCACGCGCGGCGTGATTTCGCGCGGCTCGATCGTCACCGGCTGGTACACGACCCGCTTCTCTTCCGGGTCGTAACGCATTTCGACGTAGCCCGACACCGGGAAGTCCTTGCGGAACGGGTGACCGATGAAGCCGTAGTCGGTGAGGATCCGGCGCAGGTCGGGGTGGCCTTCGAACACGATGCCGTACAGGTCGAACGCTTCGCGCTCGTACCAGTTCGCGGAAGCCCAGATGTCGACCAGCGACGCCACGATCGGCAGATCGTCGTCCGGCGCGAACACGCGCAGGCGCAGGCGCCAGTTGTTCGTGACCGACAGCAGGTGCGACACGGCCGCGAAGCGCGGGCCGTCGTAGGCGCCGTCGCCGAAGGTCTGGTAGTCGACGCCGCAGAGGTCGATCAGTTGCTCGAAACGGAGCTTCGGATCGTCGCGCAGCGTCTTTGCGACTTCGAGGTAATCGCTCGCCTTCACGACGAGCGTCAGTTCACCGATCGCTTCGGTGAGGCTCACCACGCGCGCGCCGAGCGCGGCTTCGAGGTTCGCCTTCAGGGTCTCGATTTTGCTTGCCATATTGAGGGGACGCTCGGGGCTTTATTGACGGGCGATGGTATTGGTGCGGCGGATCTTCGCCTGCAACTGGATCACGCCGTAGACCAACGCCTCGGCCGTGGGCGGGCAGCCCGGCACGTAGACGTCGACCGGCACGATCCGGTCACAGCCGCGGACCACCGAGTACGAGTAGTGGTAGTAACCACCGCCGTTCGCGCACGACCCCATCGAGATCACCCAGCGCGGCTCGGCCATCTGGTCGTACACGCGGCGCAGCGCGGGCGCCATCTTGTTGCACAGCGTGCCGGCGACGATCATCACGTCCGACTGACGCGGGCTCGGGCGGAACACGACGCCGAACCGGTCCAGATCGTAACGGGCCGCGCCCGCATGCATCATCTCGACGGCGCAACACGCGAGCCCGAACGTCATCGGCCACAGCGAGCCGGTACGCGTCCAGTTGATCAGCTTGTCAGCCGTCGTGGTGACAAACCCTTCCTTCAAGACCCCTTCGATACTCATTTGCTTTCCACTCCAGACGAGCGACCGAGCGCGGCCGCCCATGCAAACCGGCGATTAACCCATCACTCCCAGTCGAGCCCGCCTTTCTTCCAGATATAGGCAAAGCCCAGCAGGAATTCGAGCAGAAAAATCATCATTGCGATGAAACCCGGCCAGCCGATGTCCCGGAGCGCGACGCCCCACGGGAACAGGAATGCGGTTTCGAGATCGAAGATGATGAACAGGATGGCGACGAGGTAGTACCGGACGTCGAATTTCATCCGGGCGTCTTCAAAGGCTTCGAAGCCGCACTCGTACGGTGCGTTCTTCTCGACGTCCGGCTTGTTGGGACCAAGGAGCTTGCCGATGCTGACCAGCGCTATACCTAAACCAGTGCCCACGAGGAGGAACAACAAGACGGGGTAATAGGCTGCGAGGTTCAAGGCAATCCTCTATCGGTTGGTTCTGAGCGTCCGGAGAATACCACTTCCGGCGGAAGGAATCATTTCGGAGTACAGGCGATCGCAAGACAACCGCAAGCACACCCCAGAAATGAAAAATGCCAGCCACTAGAAGCGGCTGGCATTGAGTAACTTTGGTGCCGACGGCGAGACTCGAACTCGCACAGCTTTCGCCACTACCCCCTCAAGATAGCGTGTCTACCAATTTCACCACGTCGGCACTGCATGCAACTCGGGTTGTGCTGCTGGTTCCCGCGAATCGCTTCAAGAATTAAATTCTAACCCGAGTCCTGGATTTGTTCAACGCACAACCGCAAAAAAATTAACTTTTTATTTCGGGACATCCTGGCCCGGCGCGCTCGCGGCCGAACCGGCGGCGGCGGACGCCGCGACAGCCGGCGCCGATGCCGCAGGGGCCGATGCCGGCGCGGTCGCGGCCGTGCCGAGCACGCCCGCCGACGGCGTCGACTTGTACGAACCGAGGTAAGTCAGCGCGAGCGTCGCGACGAAGAAGATCGTCGCGAGAATGCCCGTCGTGCGCGACAGGAAGTTCGCCGAGCCCGTCGCGCCGAACAGGCTGCCCGACGCGCCGCTGCCGAAGGCAGCGCCCATGTCGGCACCCTTGCCGTGCTGTAGCAGCACGAGCCCAATCACACCGAGTGCCGACAGCACCTGCACCACAATAATCAGCGTCTTGAATAACAGCATCACACCCACCCGATTGGATCGGGCGACCGGACCGACCGGCCGCCGTCATGGTTCAATTCGATCCCGGACCGCTCAACGCGCGGCCCGGCAGATCGCCAGGAAATCTTCCGCCTTCAGCGACGCGCCGCCGATCAGGCCGCCGTCGATGTCCGGCTGCGCGAACAACTCTTCCGCGTTGTCCGGCTTCACGCTGCCGCCGTACAGCACGGACACGTCCGCCGCACCCTTTGCCGCCAGGCGCGCACGCAGGAACGCGTGTACGTCCTGCGCCTGCGCCGACGTCGCGCTCTTGCCCGTGCCGATCGCCCAGACCGGCTCGTACGCGACGACGATGCGAGCGGCCTCGTCAGCCGTCAGCACGGCCAGCACCGCGTCGAGCTGCGCACCGACGACCTGCTCGGTCGCACCCGACTCGCGCTCGTCGAGCGTCTCGCCGACGCACACGACCGGCGTGAGGCCGGCCGCGAGTGCGCGCTGCGTCTTCGCCGCGACCGCCTCGTTGCTTTCGCCGTGATACGCGCGACGCTCCGAATGACCGACGATCGCATACTGCGCGCCGAACTCCGCCACCATCGCGGCCGCCACCTCACCGGTGAACGCGCCTTGCTCGTGCGCGGACACGTCCTGCGCACCGAACGCGACACGGCCACCGCCGAGCTGGGCCTGAACCTGCGCCAGATACGGGAACGGCACGCACACGCCGATCGACGTTTCAGCCGCCACCAAGCCCGCACCCTGCACCACTTCGTTCAGCAGCGCCTGGTTGCCGGCCAGCCGGCCGTGCATCTTCCAGTTGCCGATCACTCGCTTTGTTCGTTGTTTCGACATCGTGTCTGTCTCGTCACTATCTTGTCATTAACGTGCCGGAACCCGGCCGTCAGGTTGGATCTGGCGAAGCAAACCCGCGATTTTACTGCGCGCGGCTTGAACCGGTCAAACCGCGCATGTCAAGCCCGCCGCACGGGCCGTCACGCGTTCGCGCCCCAATCAAGCACGATCTTGCCGATGTGCTCGCCGCTCTCCATCAGCGCATGCGCCTGCGCGGCCTCGCCGGCCGGCAGCACACGATAAATCACGGGCTTGATGCGACCGTCGGCCAGCAGCGGCCACACGCGCGCCTTCAACTGCGCGGCGATGCGCGCCTTGAACTCGACCGGACGCGGGCGCAGCGTCGAGCCCGTCACCGTCAGCCGGCGGCGCAGGATCTCGTTGAGGTTGACCTCGGCCTTCGCACCGCCGAGCAGCGCGATCAGCACGAGGCGGCCGCCGTCCGCGAGCGCGGACAACTCGCGCGGCACGTACGCGCCCGCCACCATGTCGAGGATCACGTCGACGCCGCGATCGTGCGTCAGCGACTTCACGACTTCGACGAAGTCTTCGGTCTTGTAGTCGATCGCGCGCTCGGCGCCGAGCGCCTCGCACGCACGGCACTTGTCGGCGGTGCCGGCCGTCGCGAACACGCGAAAGCCGAGCGCATGCGCGATCTGGATTGCCGTCACGCCGATGCCGCTCGAGCCGCCCTGCACGAGCAGCGTCTCCTGCTCGCCGCCCTCGCCCGCGCCGAGCCGCGCGCGGTCGAACACGTTGCTCCACACGGTGAAGAACGTCTCGGGCAGCGACGCGGCTTCGATATCGGTGAGACCGTCCGGCACCGGCAGACACTGCGGCAGCGGCGCGACCGCATATTCGGCATAGCCGCCGCCCGCGAGCAACGCGCACACGCGATCGCCGAGCTTCAGGCCGAACGGGTTCAGTGCCACATCGGACACATCGCCGCCGACGATCTCGCCCGCGACCTCGAGGCCCGGCAGATCCGACGCACCCGGCGGCGGCGCATAGGCGCCCTTGCGCTGGAACACGTCGGGCCGGTTCACGCCGGAAGCCGCCACCTTGATCAGCACCTCGCCGCGTTTCGGCTCGGGGCGCGGACGCTCCGCGAGCTTCAGCACGTCGGGCGCGCCGAATTCGGTGATTTCGATGGCTTTCATGGTGAGAATCGCTCCAGGATCGGAATCGGATGGCACGCGCGCGCACGGCGCGAGCGCCTCGCCGGCGCTGCTGCGCCGCGCAACGATGCTACAGAAAAAACGGCCGGCACGCTTTCGCACTGCCGGCCGTTGATCCGCCTGTCCGCTTACTGCTGCGGCGGCGTATCGGACTGCGCTGCCGCCGCTGCTTCATTCAGCAGCGCCTTGGCCGACAGACGCACGCGACCCTTCTCGTCCGTCTGGATCACCTTGACCTTCACCTGCTGACCTTCCTTCAGGTAGTCGTTGATGTCCTTCACGCGCTCGTTGACGATTTCCGAGATGTGCAGCAGGCCGTCCTTGCCGGGCAGCAGGTTCACGATCGCACCGAAATCGAGCAGCTTGAGCACCGTGCCTTCGTACACCTGGCCGACTTCGATCTCGGCCGTGATTTGCTCGATGCGCTTCTTCGCTTCGGCCATGCCTTCGCTGCTCGTGCTCGCGATCGTCACGACGCCGTCGTCCGAGATGTCGATGGTCGTGCCCGTCTCTTCCGTCAGCGCGCGGATCACCGAACCGCCCTTGCCGATCACGTCGCGGATCTTTTCCGGGTTGATCTTGATCGTGATCATGCGCGGCGCGAATTCCGACAGTTGCGTGTTCGCACCCGACACCGCCGACGTCATCTTGCCGAGGATGTGCAGGCGGCCTTCCTTCGCCTGCGCGAGCGCGACCTGCATGATTTCCTTCGTGATGCCCTGGATCTTGATGTCCATCTGCAGCGCCGTCACGCCTTGCTCCGTGCCGGCCACCTTGAAGTCCATGTCGCCGAGGTGATCTTCGTCGCCGAGGATGTCGGTCAGCACCGCGAACTTGTTGCCTTCGAGGATCAGGCCCATCGCGATACCGGCGACGTGCGCCTTCATCGGCACGCCGGCGTCCATCAGCGCGAGGCAGCCGCCGCACACCGACGCCATCGACGACGAACCGTTCGACTCGGTGATTTCCGACACGACGCGGATCGAGTAGCCGAATTCGTCGGCGCTCGGCAGGCACTTGACCAGCGCGCGTTTCGCGAGGCGGCCGTGGCCGATTTCGCGACGCTTCGGCGAGCCGACGCGGCCGGTTTCGCCGGTCGCGAACGGGGGCATGTTGTAGTGGAGCATGAAGCGCTCGCGGTATTCGCCTTCGAGCGCGTCGATGATCTGCTCGTCACCCTTCGTGCCGAGCGTCGCGACGACCAGCGCCTGCGTTTCGCCGCGCGTGAACAGCGCCGAGCCGTGGGTGCGCGGCAGCACGCCGGTGCGGATCTCGATCGGGCGCACGGTGCGCGTGTCGCGACCGTCGATGCGCGGCTCGCCGTTCAGGATCTGCGAACGGACGATCTTCGCTTCGATGTCGAACAGGATATTGCCGACCGTGGCCTTGTCGGCCGCGACCGTGCCGGCCGCCAGCGCGTCTTCCTCGAGCTTCGCCGAGGTCGCCGCGTAGACTTCCTTCAGCTTCGCCGAGCGCGCCTGCTTGTCGCGGAGCTGGTAAGCGGCGAGCAGATCGTTCTGCGCGAGCTCGGTCACGCGCGCGATCAGCGCCTCGTTCTTCGGCGCCGGCTGCCAGTCCCACTCGGGCTTGCCGCCATCGCGCACCAGTTCGTGGATCGCGTCGATCGCGACCTGCATCTGCTCGTGGCCGAACACCACGGCGCCCAGCATCACTTCTTCCGACAGCTGATCGGCTTCCGACTCGACCATCAGCACGGCGCGCTCCGTACCCGCGACGACGAGGTCGAGGCTCGATGCCTTGAGCTGGTCACGCGTCGGGTTCAGCACGTACGCGTTGTCGATGTACGCCACGCGCGCGGCACCGACCGGGCCGTTGAACGGCAGGCCCGACACGGCGAGCGCGGCCGATGCGCCGATCAGCGCGGGGATGTCCGCCGGGATTTCCGGGTTCACGGACAGCACGTGGATCACGACCTGGACTTCGTTGTAGAAGCCTTCCGGGAACAGCGGGCGCAGCGGACGGTCGATCAGGCGCGACGTCAGCGTCTCGTGCTCCGACGGACGGCCTTCGCGACGGAAGAAGCCGCCCGGGATCTTGCCGGCCGAGTAGGTCTTCTCGAGGTAGTCGACGGTCAGCGGGAAGAAATCCTGGCCCGGCTTCGCCGACTTCGCGCCGACGACGGTTGCCAGCACGACGGTATCCTCGACGTCGACGATCACGGCGCCGCTTGCCTGGCGAGCGACTTCACCGGTTTCGAGGCGCACCTTGTGCTGGCCCCACTGGAATTCCTTCACGACCTTGTTGAACATGGACATGGTTGCTCCTTTGTATTCATGCATTTCATTCGCCGCGCCGGCGACCCCCGCGCGGCGGCGTCCCGACCGAATCACCCGGAGCAAGGTGTGTTTTTTATGCCATTCCAGCGCGGCGCTCACGCAGCGACGCGCTGGAATGACACAAATCCTGCCCCGGTATCGGTCGTGGCGGCGGCCCCGCACGAACGTGCCGGACAGCCTGCGATGCGTGTGACGCTACGCACCGCGCAAAAACAAAATGCCTGTATCAGCGGACTGACACAGGCATCTTGCTGGCGGCAATCGCCTCGATTACTTACGCAGACCCAGCTTCTCGATCAGTGCGCGGTAACGATCGGCATCCTTGCCCTTGAGGTAGTCGAGCAGCTTGCGGCGGCGGCTCACCATGCGCAGCAGGCCGCGGCGGCTGTGGTGATCCTTCGCGTGGGTCTTGAAGTGACCCGTCAGTTCGACGATACGTGCGGTCAGCAGTGCGACCTGGACTTCGGGCGACCCCGTGTCGTTGGTACCGCGGGCGAACTGAGCAACGACTTCCGACTTCTTGATATCTGCAACAGACATGTGATTTCCTTTCTAACTGAACAGGCGGACACGGAAGAATGGCCGTGCCGTGACTTACAACCGGCGCGCATTGTAGCACAACTCGGCGCCGTTCTTGCCGCCTCCCGTCACGGGCGCGTCATCGAGCACGCCGACGGCATCTCCGTGCGTTGCGCCGGCACCGCCAGGACCGTCCGGAAGCCATAGCCCGATCCCTCGTTGTCGAAGCGCACGCCCGGCGTGCCGACCTTGTCCATTTCCATCACGTAAAGGGGCTGGATCAGTTGGTGATCCTGCGCGCGCATCCGCGACGCGTGAAAGCCGTCGTCGAACGGCAGGCCCTCGAGCGCACGCGCGACCGCGACGGGGTCGGCCGAACCCGCGCGGGTCATCGCGGCGGCCAGCATCTCGATCATCTGGCTCATCCGCCGCACCGGATAGTCGTCCTGCGCGGCCGGGAAACGGGTGCGGAACGCGCGGTAGAACGCGTCGGATCTGGCGCCGCCGGCGTTCGGATGCCAGTCGGCCACCGCCACGACGCGGCCGACGCCCGCGTCGCCCAGGGCCGCCGGCGCGCCGAGGCTGTTGCCGTAGAACGTATAGAACTTCGCGTTCAGCCCCTGTTCGCGCGCCGCCTTCACGAGCAGCGTGAGGTCGTTGCCCCAGTTGCCGGTCACGACGGCGTCCGCGCCGCTCGCCCGGATCTTCGCGATATACGGCGAGAAATCCTTGATCCGGCCGATCGGGTGGAATTCGTCGCCGGCGATCGTCACGTCCGGGCGCCGCGCGGCCAGCGCCTGCCGCGCGAGGGTGCTGACGTCATGGCCGAAGCTGTAGTCCTGATTCAGCAGATAGACCTTGCGCAGCGCGCGATCGCGCGCCATCACGTCCGCGAGCGCGGCCATTCGCATGCCGGCGTGCGCATCGAAGCGGAAATGCCAGAAACTGCAGCGCGCGCCGGTCAGCGCCGGATCGTCCGCCGAGTAGTTCAGGAACAGCATCCGGTTGTCCGGATCGCGCGCGTTCAGCTTGTCGAGCGCCGCGACGAGCGCGGCGGCGACGGCCGAGCTGTTGCCCTGCGCGACGAAGCCGATATGGCGATCGGCCGCCGCGCGCAACTGCACGAGCGCCTCTTCCGGGCTGCCCTTGCTGTCGAGCACGACGAGTTCGAGCGGGTGCGCGCCGTCGCGCAGCTTCACGCCGCCCGCCGCATTGACCTGCTCGACGCCGAAGCGCAGGTTGCGCTCGACCGCCGCGCCCGCGTTCGCGAACGGGCCCGACATCCCTTCGATCAGCGCGATCCGCACCGGCTCGCCGCCGGCACACGCGGACGACACCAGCATCCACCCCGCGCTCCACGCGAGCGCCCACCGCTTCCATCCCTGCATCGGCCACCTGCCCTTCAATCTGCCCGAGAAGCGCGGATCATAGGCCGGTGCGCCGGCCGCCCGCAAGCGCGGCGAGCCCGATCCGCATCGATTTTTTCCTGCCGATGCGCGATCGCGCGCCGTCCGTGATAAAACGGGATCTGTTTCCGTGTTCTGGAGAATCCGATGCGCATTCGCATTCCCGCGCGCCTGCCGGTGCTCGCCGCCTGCGCCGCCGCGCTGCTGGCCGGTTGCGCGCAACCGTGGCAGCAATACCAGGCCGGCCAGGACGAATCGGCGATCGTCGCGCGCATGGGCCCGCCGCGCGAGATCTACGACCTGCCCGGCGGCGGCAAGCGCCTGATGTGGCCGACCCAGCCGATGGGCGAGATCACGATCGCGGCCGACGTCGATGCCGCCCACCGGATCGTCAACGTGCGCCAGGTGCTGCAGCCGAGCGAGTTCTATCGCGCGGAGATCGGCAAGTGGACGAAAACCGACGTCCTCGTCAATTTCGGACGCCCGGTCGAGACCTCCTACTTCCCGCTGATGAAGCGCGAGGTATGGACGTACCGGTATCTCGAGGACAACGTCTGGTACATGATGTACAGCTTCTACTTCGATCCGCAGGGCATCCTGCGCACCACGCAGAAAACGCCGGACCCGCTGCACGATCCCGATCGCCGCACCCTGTTCTGACCGATTGCGCATCGACACGCAATTGTCGCAATGGCCATTCACGAATGATTGCCGAATGGCCATTTCATTTTTTCCGCTGCCTTATTTAATTGCAGGAATAAGACGGAAAACTTTTCCGATCGTTAATATTCCGATGGCAATACGCTGAACGCCCCGTCATGCGGGCGCTTGAGCCGAAATAGGCATAGCCAGTGCATGTCATGCGTCGCACTGGTGCAGGCAATGCACTACGCCCAATCAATTTGAAACAATTTGTTTCAACCCACGACGAGTGCTAGGGCATACCCCTAATATCAGTCGAAATCGAACCTTTCAATTTAGAAAGAATGCGGCTGCGCCATTTCGCTCGATATTTATTTGCCTTGATCAAAAAGGAGTCCTCATGAATCGCCCCAAGAGCATGCTGGTTGCCAACATTGCCTGGGCCCGCGAGACGCGCGAACACACGCCCGGCTTCTTCGACGCGCTCGCACGCGGCCAGAATCCGCGCGTACTGTGGATCGGCTGCGCCGACAGCCGCGTGCCGGCCGAGACCATC
This sequence comes from Burkholderia sp. AU39826, assembly GCF_020419965.1. Lineage (NCBI taxonomy): Bacteria > Pseudomonadati > Pseudomonadota > Betaproteobacteria > Burkholderiales > Burkholderiaceae > Burkholderia > Burkholderia sp. AU39826. The sequence continues at coordinate 285,883 of NZ_JAIZQG010000004.1, read as the reverse complement.
ACGCACTGCGCGCCCGGCGAGCTGTTCGTCCATCGCAACATCGCGAACCTGTTCCACCCGGACGACGACAATTCCGCCAGCGTGCTCGAGTACGCGGTGCGGGTGTTGAAGGTCGACCACGTGATCGTGTGCGGGCACTACGGGTGCGGCGGCGTGCGCGCATCGCTGCTGCCGCCGCCCGCCGACCTGCCGCACGTCGCGCGCCGCATCGCGCCGCTCTGCGCGCTCGCGCGGCGCCATCGCGATACGCTCGACGGGCTCGACGACATGGCTGCCGCCGATCGCCTCGCCGAGCTGAACGTGCTCGAACAGGTGCGGCTGCTGCGTGCGTCGCCGATCGTGCGCGGGCGCGAACGGCCGCCGCTCGTGCACGGCTGGATCTTCTCGCTCGCCGACGGCCACCTGAAGGAACTCGATTCCGGCTATGCGCCATCGCCGGCCGAAGCCGAAGCCGAAGCCGAGCCCGAGCCTGCCGCGACCGCCGTCGCGCTCGGTTGACCCGCGCCCTGCCCTCCATGTCAACGAAATCACCCCAATCATGAAACTGAACGAGCGCCTGTCCACCTTGCCGCGCGACATCGTCGCCGGCATCGTCGTTTTTCTCGTCGCGCTGCCGCTCTGCCTCGGCATCGCCAACGCCTCCGGCGTCGAACCGTTCGCCGGGCTCGTATCGGGCATCGTCGGCGGCATCGTCGTCGCGCTGCTGAGCGGCTCGTCCCTGTCCGTCAGCGGGCCGGCGGCCGGCCTCGTCGTGATCGTCGTCGAAGGGATCGCGCAGCTCGGCAGCTTCTCCGCGTTCCTGCTCGCGGTGCTGCTGTCCGGCGTCCTGCAGTTCGGGTTCGGCATGCTGCGCGCCGGCCGCTTCGCCGCCTACGTGCCGTCGCCCGTCATCAAGGGCATGCTCGCCGCGATCGGCCTGCTGCTGATCGTGAAGCAGCTTCCGTTCGCATTCGGCATCGGCGGCCCGGCCGCGCAATCGTTTGCGAACTGGCTGCATTTGCCGACCGCATGGGCCGCCACGGCGATCGCGCTCGTGTCGCTGGCGCTGCTGATCGCGTGGGACACGCCGGCGCTCAAGCGCTTCGCGTGGGTACGCTCGGTACCCGCCCCGCTCGCGGTCGTCGTGCTCGGCATCGGCGCGACGCTCGTGCTCGGTATGGTCGCTCCGGCAGCCGCACCGGGCGCCGCCCATCGCGTCACGCTGCCCGAGTTCGACTCGTTTGCGGCGCTCGCGGCATCGCTCAAGCATGCGGAACTCGGCCCGAACTTCGCGCAACTGCTCAATCCGGACGTATGGCGCGTGGCGATCACGCTTGCGGTCGTCGCGAGCCTCGAGACGCTGCTGTGCCTCGAGGCGGTCGAACAGATCGATCCGAAGCGACGTCCGACGCAGCCCGATCGCGAGCTGAAGGCACAGGGCGTCGGCAACCTTGTCGCGGGCGCCGTCGGCGGCCTGCCGATCACGTCGGTGATCGTGCGTAGTTCGGCCAACGTCAACGCCGGCGCGCAAAGCCGGATGTCCGCGATCGTGCACGGGATCCTGCTGCTCGCGAGCGTGTTCGCGCTCACCGGCCTGATCAACCTGATCCCGCTCGCGAGCCTGGCCGCGATCCTGATCCACACCGGCATGAAGCTCGCGAAACCGGCGCTGTTCCGCTCGGTCATGAAGCAAGGCCCGGCCGCGTTCGCGCCGTTCGCGGCGACGATCGTCGGCGTGCTGGCGGTCGACCTGCTGTTCGGCATCGCGCTCGGCCTCGCGTGCAGCGTGCTGGCCGTGGCCGTCGCGAACCTGAAGAGCCCCGTCACGCTCGCGCAGCACGACGACCACTTCCTGCTGTCGTTCCGCAAGGACGTGTCGTTTCTGGGCAAGGTGCAGGTCAAGCACCACCTGCGACACATTCCGGACCGGGCGGCCGTGATCATCGACGCAACCCGCGCCGACTACATCGACCACGACGTGCTCGAGCTACTCGACGCGTTCGTCGCCGATGCGCCGCGGCGCGGGATCGCGGTGGAGTTCCGCCGGCGCAACCCCGCGCCGCGCGCGGCCGCCCGCCGCTGGCTGTTCCGCGCGCCGGCCGCCGAATGAGCGGCCAATGAAAACGAACGCCCCGGCGGCGCAGGGCCGCACGGGGCGTTTCGAGGCTGCGTCCTGCGCGGCGCTTACGAGCGCTGCGGATTGACCTTGTCGTCCTTCGAGTGCAGCTTGTTCAGCGCGGAAATGTACGCCTTCGCGGACGCGGCGACGATATCCGGATCGGTGCCGACGCCGTTGACGATCCGCCCGCTCTTCGACAGCCGAACCGTCACTTCGCCCTGCGCCTGCGTGCCGGTCGTGATCGCGTTCACCGAGTACAGCAGCAGCTCGGACCCGCTGCCGACTTCGCCCTCGATCGCATTGAACGTCGCGTCGACCGGGCCGTTGCCGCGCGCTTCACCGGTCACTTCCTTGCCTTCGACCGCGAACACGATTTTCGCCTGCGGTTGCTCGCCCGTCTCCGAACGCTGCGACAGCGACACGAACTTGAAGTGCTCCTGCTCGTGCGCGAGCGCCGATTCCTCGGACACGATCGCGATGATGTCCTCGTCGAAGATCTCCGCCTTGCGGTCGGCCAGATCCTTGAAGCGCATGAACGCGGCATTCAGTTCGGCTTCGCTGTCGAGCGAGACGCCCAGCTCCTGCAGACGCTGCTTGAACGCGTTGCGGCCCGACAGCTTGCCGAGCACGATCTTGTTCGCGGTCCAGCCCACGTCTTCCGCGCGCATGATCTCGTAGGTGTCGCGCGCCTTCAGCACGCCGTCCTGGTGAATGCCCGACGCGTGCGCGAACGCGTTCGCGCCGACCACCGCCTTGTTCGGCTGCACGACGAAACCGGTGATCTGCGACACGAGCTTCGACGTCGGTACGATCTGCGTCGTGTCGATGCCGACGTCGAGACCGAAGTAGTCCTTGCGCGTCTTCACGGCCATCACGATTTCTTCGAGCGACGTGTTGCCTGCGCGCTCGCCGAGGCCGTTGATCGTGCACTCGATCTGGCGCGCACCGCCGATCTTCACGCCGGCGAGCGAGTTCGCCACCGCCATCCCGAGGTCGTTGTGGCAATGCACCGAGAAGATCGCCTTGTCCGAGTTCGGAATGCGCTCGCGCAGCGTCTTCACGAGGTTGCCGTACAGCTCCGGCACGCCGTAGCCGACCGTGTCGGCAATGTTGATCGTCGTCGCGCCTTCCGCGATCACGGCTTCCAGCACGCGGCACAGGAAATCGAGATCCGAACGGCTGCCGTCTTCCGGCGAGAATTCGACGTTGTCGGTGAACTTGCGCGCGAAACGCACCGCGAGACGCGCCTGCTCGAACACCTGGTCCGGCGTCATCCGCAGCTTCTTCTCCATGTGCAGCGGCGACGTCGCGATGAACGTGTGGATCCGCGAGCTGTTGGCCGGCTTCAGCGCGTCGGCCGCGCGCTGGATGTCCTTGTCGTTGGCCCGCGCCAGCGAGCAGATCGTGCTGTCCTTCACGAGACCGGCGATCGTGTGGATCGCGTCGAAATCGCCGTTCGAGCTCGCGGCGAAGCCGGCCTCGATCACGTCGACCTTCATCCGCTCGAGGTGCTTCGCGATGCGGATTTTCTCTTCTTTCGTCATCGACGCGCCGGGCGATTGCTCGCCGTCACGCAACGTCGTATCGAAAATGATCAGCTTGTCTGTCATGGGGGGCTCCAGGGCTCTTTTATACGGAAGTCAAACGTAACGAGATCGCGCCACCGCTGGCGACGCTCAACAACAGACGAGGCTTGACGGAGGGCGAGAACGGTCAGCGCGGCAGGCGCGCCGAAGCTAGCGCGCGTAGCGGCGCACCGGCTAGAAGGAGGGAGAGGCGGGGAAATGCAGTCATGCCAAAGACTATAGCGACATTCCGTTGACCGCGCAATCGGACGGCACCCGGGAATCGGCGCGGCCCGACTAGAAAAAGGGGCAAATGGAAACGGCGGCCCCGAGGCCGCCGTTTCCGGGCAAATCGCAGATCGTGCGCGGCGTCAGTGCTCGCGCTGCGACGAGCGCGCCGGGTTCGCCCGCCCGCGCACGGCCATGTAGGCCCAAAACACGTAGCCGGACAGCCCGTACAGCACGAACAGGCAGAACAGCATCAGCGGCGGATCGGAGGACACGAGCACGAACGCGACGACGACCAGCAGGATCGCCGCGAACGGCACGCGGTGGCGCACGTCGAGCGCCTTGCCGCTGTAGAACGGCGCGTTCGACACCATCGTCACGCCCGCGTAGATCGTCAGCACGAACGCGACCCACGGCAGCCAGCCGAGCTTCATCGGCACGCGGTTGTCTGTCGCGAGCCACACGAAGCCCGCGATCAGCGCGGCCGCGGCCGGGCTCGGCAGCCCCTGGAAGAAGCGCTTGTCGACCACGCCGATGTTCGTATTAAAGCGCGCAAGGCGCAGCGCGGCGCCCGAGCAATAGACGAACGCGGCGAGCCAGCCCCAGCGGCCGAGATCCTTCAGCACCCACTCGTACATCACGAGCGCGGGCGCGACGCCGAACGACACCATGTCCGACAGACTGTCGAATTGTTCGCCGAACGCGCTCTGCGTATGCGTCATGCGCGCGACGCGCCCGTCCATCCCGTCGAGCACCATCGCGACGAAAATCGCGATCGCGGCGATCTCGAAGCGCACGTTCATTGCCTGCACGACCGCGAAGAAGCCGCAGAACAGCGCGGCGGTCGTGAATGCATTCGGCAGCAGGTAGATGCCGCGCGTCTTCAGGAACCGCTGGCGCGCGGCGCGGCGGCTCTCGATGGGCGCCGAATCCGGCGCCATCACCTTGTTGCGGCGGAACGGGCGTGGCGTCTGGCCGGCGCCGTTGCGCGGCCGACGCGGTTTGAATGCGGCCATCGTGCGCCCCGCCGCTTACTGTTCGAGCTCGGCGAGGATCGTCGACGACGCGTAGACCTTCTCGCCGATCGACACCTTCGCGCGGCTGCCGAGCGGCAGGTACACGTCGACGCGCGAACCGAAGCGGATGAACCCGTAGCGCTGGCCGCGCGACAGCGGCTCGCCGGCACGGACGTAGCAGAGAATCCGGCGGGCGATCAGGCCGGCGATCTGCACCGAGGTGACCGTCTTGCCGCTCGCCGTCTGGATCACGACCGCATTGCGCTCGTTCTCGGTCGACGCCTTGTCGATCGCCGCGTTCAGGAACGCGCCCGGGAAGTATTCGACCTTGCTGATCGCGCCATCGACGGGCGAACGCTGCGAATGAACATTGAAGACATTCATGAACACGCTGATCTTCAGCGCTTCGCGGTTCGCGTACGGATCCTGCGCGGTCTCGACCGCGACGATGCGGCCGTCCGCCGGACACAGCACCGCGTTCGGCTGCGCCGGGATCGGGCGCTGCGGATCGCGGAAGAACTGGATGACGAAGACGAGCAGCAGCCAGAACGGCCACGCGAAGCCGAAGCCCCCGACGGCATGGATCAACAGCGCGATGACGGCTGCAATCGCGATGAACGGCCAGCCTTCGCGCGCGATGATCGGATGAGGATAGTTCATGGATTCGTTCTGTGTTCGGTGAATTGCAAAGCACGTAGCATAGCAAAAGCCGCCCGGGGCACTGCTGCCTTCGGACGGCTTTTTGATGCCGACCCTCCATTCGAAGGGCCGGAACGGCACGGCGCGCTTAGTTCTTCGTCTGATCGACGAGCTTGTTCTTCGCGATCCACGGCATCATCGCGCGCAGCTTCGCACCGACCTGCTCGATCTGGTGCTCGGCCGTCAGGCGGCGGCGCGACTGCAGCGTCGGCGCGCCTGCCTTGTTCTCGAGAATGAAGCTCTTCGCGTACTCGCCCGTCTGGATGTCGGTCAGGCACTGCTTCATCGCCTTCTTCGTCTCTTCCGTGACGACGCGCGGGCCCGTCACGTACTCGCCGTATTCGGCGTTGTTCGAGATCGAGTAGTTCATGTTCGCGATGCCGCCTTCGTAGATCAGGTCGACGATCAGCTTCAGTTCGTGCAGGCACTCGAAGTACGCCATTTCCGGCGCGTAGCCGGCTTCGACCAGCGTCTCGAAACCGGCCTTGATCAGCTCGACGGTACCGCCGCACAGCACGGCCTGCTCGCCGAACAGGTCAGTTTCGGTTTCTTCACGGAAGTTCGTCTCGATGATGCCGGCACGGCCGCCGCCGTTCGCCGCCGCATACGACAGCGCGATGTCGCGCGCCGCGCCCGACTTGTTCTGCGCCACCGCGATCAGGTGCGGCACGCCGCCACCTTGCGAGTACGTGCCGCGCACGGTGTGGCCCGGCGCCTTCGGCGCGATCATGATCACGTCGAGGTCGGCGCGCGGGATCACCTGGCCGTAGTGGACGTTGAAGCCGTGCGCGAACGCGAGCGCCGCGCCCTGCTTGATGTTCTCGTGCACTTCCTTCGCGTACACGTCGGCGATCTGCTCGTCCGGCAGCAGCATCATGACGACGTCCGCGCCCTTCACCGCTTCGGCGACTTCCTTGACCGACAGGCCGGCGTTCTCGGCCTTGCTCCACGACGCGCCGCCCTTGCGCAGGCCGACCGTCACGTTCACGCCGCTGTCCTTCAGGTTCAGCGCGTGTGCATGGCCTTGCGAGCCGTAGCCGATGATCGTGACTTGCTTGCCCTTGATGAGGGAGAGGTCGGCGTCTTTGTCGTAGAAAACGTTCATGATGGTTCCTTCGCTAATTCAAAAATTCAACAATTCGTTCGGATGGAGTACTGCGGGCCGGGACATGACGGCGCACCCGGCGTCGGCATCACACCTTGAGGATGCGCTCGCCGCGCCCGATGCCTGAGCTGCCGGTGCGCACGGTCTCGAGGATCGCGCCCGCGTCCAGCCCCTGGATGAATGCGTCGAGCTTGTCGCTCGCGCCCGTCAATTCGATCGTGTAGGTCTTCTCGGTCACGTCGATGATGCGGCCGCGGAAAATGTCCGACATCCGCTTCATTTCTTCGCGCTCCTTGCCCACTGCACGTACCTTGATCAGCATCAGCTCGCGTTCGATGTGTGCACCGTCGGTCAGGTCCACCACTTTCACCACCTCGATCAGGCGGTTCAGATGCTTCGTGATCTGTTCGATCACGTCGTCGGAGCCGATGGAAACGATGGTGAGCCGCGACAGCGATTGGTCTTCGGTCGGCGCCACCGTCAAGGTTTCAATGTTGTAGCCGCGTGCGGAAAACAGGCCGACCACGCGCGACAGCGCGCCCGGTTCGTTCTCCAGCAGGACGGAAATAATGTGTCTCATGTTCGCTTCTTCCAGAATGTGCCGTGTCGATTCACTCGCGCCGCGCGCCGCCGCGTGCCGCACCGCCCTTCGTGAAGGCGGCCGCATCGGGCCCGAGCGCGCGTCGCGCCGTTACAGATCTTCCGATCCGAGCAGCATCTCGGTGATGCCCTTGCCGGCCTGTACCATCGGCCAGACGTTTTCGGTCGGATCGGTCTGGAAGTCGAGAAACACGGTGCGGTCCTTCAGGCGCAGCGCTTCCTTCAGCGCCGGCTCCACATCCGAAGTCTTTTCGATCCGCATGCCGACGTGGCCGTACGCTTCGGCGAGCTTCACGAAATCGGGCAGCGCATCCATGTACGAATGCGAATAGCGCTTGCTGTATTCGATCTGCTGCCACTGGCGGACCATGCCGAGGTAGCGGTTGTTCAGCGAAATGATCTTCACGGGCGTGTCGTACTGCAGGCAGGTCGACAGTTCCTGGATGCACATCTGGATCGAGCCTTCGCCCGTGATGCACAGCACGTCGTCGTCCGGATGGGCCATCTTCACGCCCATCGCCGCCGGCAGGCCGAAGCCCATCGTGCCGAGGCCGCCGGAGTTGATCCAGCGACGCGGCTTGTTGAAACGGTAGAACTGCGCGGCCCACATCTGGTGCTGGCCGACGTCCGAGCACACGAACGCATTGCCGTCCGTCAGCTCCCACGCCTTCTCGACCACGTACTGCGGCTTGATGATCTCGCTTTCGCGGTCGTACTTCAGGCAGTCCTTCGCGCGCCAGCCCTCGATGTCCTTCCACCATTGCGCGAGCGCCTCGGTGTCGGGGCCGTGCTCGGCCGTCTGCAGTTGCTCGATCAGTTCCTTCAGCACTTCCTTCACGTCGCCGACGATCGGGATGTCGACCTTCACGCGCTTCGAGATCGACGACGGGTCGATGTCGATGTGAATGATCTTGCGCGGGCGCGACGCGAAGTGCGCCGGGTCGCCGATCACGCGGTCGTCGAAGCGGGCGCCGATCGCGATCAGCACGTCGCAGTGCTGCATCGCCATGTTCGCTTCGTAGGTGCCGTGCATGCCGAGCATGCCGAGGAATTTCCTGTCCGACGCGCGATAGCCGCCGAGGCCCATCAGCGTGTTCGTGACCGGGTAGCCGAGCAGGTCCGCGAACTGGTTCAGCTCACGCGACGCGTCGGCGAGGATGATGCCGCCACCCGTGTAGATGTACGGACGCTTGGCCGACAGCAGCAGCGACACGGCCTTGCGGATCTGGCCCGAATGGCCCTTCGTGACGGGGTTGTACGAACGCAGCGACACGCTCTTGATCGGCTCGTACTGGCACGGCGTCTTCGAGATGTCCTTCGGGATGTCGATCAGCACGGGGCCCGGACGGCCGGTGCGGGCGATATAGAACGCCTTCTTGACGGTTTCCGCGAGGTCGCGCACGTCCTTCACGAGGAAGTTGTGCTTCACGCACGGACGCGTGATACCGACGGTGTCGCATTCCTGGAAGGCATCCTGGCCGATCGCGGCCGTCGGCACCTGGCCGCTGATCACGACCATCGGGATCGAATCCATGTAGGCCGTCGCGATGCCGGTCACCGCGTTGGTGACACCGGGGCCCGACGTCACGAGACAGACGCCGACATTGCCGGTGGAGCGCGCATACGCATCGGCTGCGTGCACGGCCGCCTGTTCATGGCGCACCAGCACGTGCTGAATCTTGTCCTGCTTGTACAGCTCGTCGTAGATATAGAGAACCGAGCCGCCGGGGTAGCCCCAGATGAATTCGACGTTTTCGTCGGCCAGTGCCTTCATGAGCACGGTGCCGCCGATGGAGTCGCTATCGGGAGGGGAAAGGGGTTCCGACGTGGAGAATTCCGCGCTGGGCATGTTCATTTCGACCTTTCGAATTTTCGGCAAAAAATTGATCGGGTGCTCTCTGCCGGGCTTGTGGCTCGGGTTCAAGCGGCGCGTCCAGTTTGAAGGGCGGGCTTCTTGGGCCAGCCTCAAATGAGACCATCACTTCATGTTGCGAATCGCTGACGATAGCGGGTCGTGATTGGCTCGTCAAGAAAAATATCCCGCAGCGCATCATGCGCGCCGCCCGGCGCCCGACCGGCGCGGTTGGCGCGCAACGTGCGGCGCCCGATCCGGTGCCAAGTCGCATGAAAATTTGATAGCATCCGCGGGTTTTACGAAATTTTTCGACCTTTTTCACCACGCAGCGGGCCGCAGCGCATACCTTCACGGAATGGCATCAGACAAGGAACTCGCCGACTTTCTGGCGGGCGTCGAAAGGCGCGCGTTCAAGCAGGCTGCGTACGCCGTGCGTGACGACGATGCATCGCTCGACATCGTGCAGGACGCGATGATCAAGCTCGCGGAAAAGTACGGCGACCGGCCGGCGGCCGAGCTGCCGCTGCTCTTTCAGCGGATCCTGCAGAACGCGATCCACGACTGGTTCCGGCGGCAGAAGGTCCGCAACACGTGGGTCACGCTGTTCTCGTCGCTGAACAGCACCGACGACGAAGACTTCGACCCGCTCGAAACGCTCGAATCCGCGGACGACAACGCGGGCGTCGAGAGCAGCGAGCACCGCCTCGAACGAGAGCAGGTTCTGGCCCTGATCGACGAAGAAATCCAGAAGCTTCCGGCGCGTCAACGGGAAGCGTTCCTGATGCGTTATTGGGAAGATATGGATGTCGCCGAGACTGCCGCCGCAATGGGGTGCTCCGAGGGCAGCGTCAAGACGCACTGCTCGCGGGCCACTCACACCCTGGCGCAAGCGCTCAAGGCCAAAGGAATCACGCTATGAGCTCCGCAAACCGAGAACACGAATTCGCGCTGAAGGTGCGCCGCGCGCTGGACGAGCGCGCGGCCGCGCTGCCTGCCGCGACCACCGATCGGCTGGCCGTCGCCCGTCGGGCGGCGCTCGCGCGCAAGAAGCCCGAAGCCGCGAGCGCGCCGGTGTTCGTGCCGGCCTTCGCCGGCGCGGCCGGCGCCTACGGCTCGACGCCCGCGAACCGCCCGCCGGCCGGCCGCCCGTCCACGTCGTTCGCCCGTCGCCTGCTGCGCGCATGGCCGCTCGCGCTGCTGCTGGCGGGGCTCGTCGGCATCGCGTACTGGGAAGACATGCAGCGCACCGCCGAGCTCGCCGACATCGACGCGGCGATGCTCAGCGACGACCTGCCGCTCAACGCGTATCTCGACCACGGATTCAACGCGTATCTGTCGCGCGCTCACTGACAGACAATAACGAGGGGATCGCACGGGTGAGTCAGAAGCGCGGCCTGGCCGTATTTTTCGGATGCGTGATCGCGATCGCCGTTTCCTACGTCGCCACGTATTCCCGATTCCACCCGGCCCCGGCGACGGCGCCCGTCGCGACCACCAGCCCCGCCGCGCCGGCGTCGGCCGCGACCGGGCTGACCACCGACCTCCCCCCGCTGCCCCTGCCGCTGCCGGCCGCCGCCGGCCCGCTGTCGTGGGCGCGCCTCACGCCGGCCCAGCACGCGGCCCTCGCCCCGTTCGCCGACCAGTGGGACGGCTTCAGCGACGCCCGCAAACGAAAATGGCTGAAGATCGCATCACGTTTCGCGAAGTTGTCGCCGGATGACCAGAAGCGCCTGCAGGAACGGATGACCGAATGGGCGAAGATGACGCCCGAGCAACGCCGCGTCGCGCGCGAGAACTACCAGAGCGCGAAGGAGTTGTCGGCGCAGGCGCGCGAGCGCGCGTGGAAGGCCTACCAGCAGCTCCCCGAGGAGCAGAAGGAACGGCTGGCCGCCGCCGAGCGCCGCCGCAGGCCGAGTGTCGTCAGCGCGCCGCCGACCGTCGCCGACCGCGACGTCCGCCGCCTCGTCAATGCGCACGAACATCCGGCCAGCGGCGCGGCCGCCGCCCCGGCGCCCGCCTCGGCCAGCGCGGTCGCGCTGCCGGCGCCTGCATCGTCGACGTCCGGCGCCGCATCCGCACCGCCTGCCGTGGCGCCCGTGTCGCCGGCCGATGCGCCGTCGCTGTTCAAGGGCTCCTGAGCGGCCGTGGCGAAGGTCCGCGCGCCCGAGCCCCCGGCCGCCGCGCCGTCCGTACGGCGGCGCCTCGCCGCGCTGCTCTACGAAGGCGTGCTGCTGTTCGGCGTCGTATTCTTCGCCGGGCTCGCGTTCAGCCTCGCGACGCAGCAACGCAACGGCCTCGTCCATCACAACCTGCTTGCCGCCTGGATCGCGCTCGTCGTCGGCGCGTATTTCGTGTGGTTCTGGACGCACGGCGGCCAGACGCTGCCGATGAAAACCTGGCGGCTGCGGCTCGAATCGTCGAGCGGCCGGCCGCTGAGCACCGGCCACGCGCTCGTCCGCTACGTGCTCGGCTGGCTGTGGTTCCTGCCGCCGCTCGCGCTGCACCCGCTCCTCGGCCTGTCGGTACCCGTCACGCTCGCGCTCACCGCCGCGTGGATCGTCGTGTGGGCCGGCGCCGCGCGGCTGCACGCTGGCCGCCAGTTCCCGCACGACCGCATCGCCCGCACGCGCGTCGTCGCCCTGCCGCGCTGACGCGCCGCATTCAGCAGACGAAAGCCGTTCGTCCGGCACCCGGGCCGGCCTGACCGGACAAGCCTCAGCCGTTCAGTGCGGCAGATCACGCAACGTCCGTTCATTCACGGCTAAACACCCGTCGACGGTCGTAATAAGAACGTCTCGTGACTGTCACGGCACAGTCACGCCCGCATGGCGGAATGCCGGTAATGTCAACCGGCGCGAGTCATGCATGGGCCAGAAAACGTCCGCGACCTCACTGTTTCGCCACCCCATCGGCGCCCGCGCCGCCACTGCGTTCCTGTCCGGCACGGGGGCAACCGACGGCGTGGCGTCCCAAAAACCGCCCGTCGCGCACACCACGCAACACGAGGATCCCGAGCCGTCCGCCCACCGCTACCGCACCATCTGGCTGTCCGACATCCACCTCGGCTCGAGCGGCTGCCAGGCGCCCTACCTGCTGGATTTCCTGCGTCACAACGACTCGGAATACCTGTACCTCGTCGGCGACATCATCGACGGCTGGCAGTTGAAGAAAGGCTGGTACTGGCCGCAGGCGCACAACGACGTCGTGCAGAAGATCCTGCGCAAGGCGCGCAAGGGCACGCAGGTCGTCTACATCCCCGGCAACCACGACGAAGGCGCGCGGCAGTTCTGCGATCTCGCGTTCGGCGACATCCAGGTGCGCGGCGAGGCGTTCCACACGACGCTCGCGGGCAAACGTTTGTGGATCGTGCACGGCGACCTGTTCGACGGCGTGATCCAGCACGCGAAATGGCTGGCCTACCTCGGCGACACGCTCTACACGCTGATCCTCGTGCTGAACCGCTGGTTCAACCGGATCCGCAGCCGGCTCGGTTTCCAGTACTGGTCGCTGTCGCAGTACCTGAAGCACCAGGTCAAGAACGCGGTCAACTTCATCTCGCAGTTCGAGACCGTGATGACCGACGAGGCGCGCCGCCGCGGCTGCGACGGCGTCGTGTGCGGCCATATCCACAAGGCGGAGATCCGCGACATCGACGGCGTGCTGTACTGCAACGACGGCGACTGGGTCGAAAGCCTGTCCGCGCTCGTCGAAACGATGGAAGGCGAACTGAAGATCGTCTACTGGACGGTGATGCGCACCGCGCCGTCGGAAGCCACGTCGCGCAAGGCCAAGGCCGCTGCCTGACACAACCCAACTTACAGGACATGCCGCGATGAAGATCATGATCGTCACCGACGCGTGGGAACCGCAGGTCAACGGCGTCGTGCGCACGCTGAAGAGCACGTCACGCGAACTCACGGCGCTCGGCCACCGCGTCGAACTGCTCACGCCGCTGGAATTCCGCACGGTGCCCTGCCCGACCTACCCCGAGATCCGCCTGTCGATCCTGCCGTACCGCAAGCTGCGCGCACGGATCGATGCGTTCGCGCCCGACGCGCTGCACATCGCGACCGAAGGCCCGCTCGGCCTCGCCGCACGGCGCTATGCGCGCGCCCGCAAGCTGCCGTATACGACCGCGTACCACACGCGCTTTCCGGAATACGTGCAGGCGCGCTTCGGCATTCCGCTCGCCGCGACCTACCGCTTCCTGCACTGGTTCCACGGCCCGTCGCTCGCGGTGATGGCGCCGACGCCGGTCGTCAAGCAGGACCTCGAGAAATTCGGCTTCACGAACGTGGTGCTGTGGACCCGCGGCGTCGATCTCGACATCTTCCGGCCGATGGAGTCGAAGGTGCTCAACACCGCGCGGCCGATCTTCCTGTACGTGGGCCGCGTCGCGATCGAGAAGAACGTCGAGGCGTTCCTGCGCCTCGACCTGCCAGGCTCGAAATGGGTCGCGGGCGAAGGCCCCGCGCTCGCGGAGCTCAAGTCGCGCTACCCGGAAGCGAACTATCTCGGCGTGCTGTCACAGACGGAGCTCGCGAAGGTGTATGCTGCGGCCGACGTGTTCGTGTTTCCGAGTCGCACCGACACGTTCGGCCTCGTGCTGCTCGAAGCCCTCGCCTGCGGCACGCCGGTGGCCGCGTATCCCGTCACGGGCCCGATCGACGTGCTCGGCGAAGGCCATGCCGGCGCGATGCACGAGGACCTGCAGGAAGCCTGCCTCGAGGCGCTGAAGATCGAACGCACGACTGCGCGCGCGTGGGCCGAACGCTTCTCGTGGCGCGCGGCATCCGAGCAGTTCGCGTCGCATCTGAAGCCGCTGCCGAAGACCGCGTACTCGCCAGCCGAAGGTGCCGCCGTTTGAAACGAGACCTGAACGACAAGATTCCGCCCCCCGCCGCGACGCCGCCACGGCACCGCCCGTTCGACGAGGAAGAGCCGCACGCCGACGCCGACGCGCACACGCACGAGCCGCTCGGCCCCGACGATCGACTCGCGCCGCTGCCGCCGAACCCGTACAAGCGCCACCGCGGCATCACGCGCGCGTGGTTCGCGCTCAAGCATTCACTGAATGGCTTTCGCGTCGCGATCCGCGAGGAGAGCGCGTTTCGCCAGGAGCTCACGCTCGCCGCGCTGATGCTGCCGATCGGCGCGTTCGCGCCGGTGCCGGCCGCGTCGCGCGCGCTGCTGATCGGCTCGGTGCTGCTGGTGCTGATCGTCGAGCTGCTGAACTCGAGCGTCGAAGCCGCGATCGACCGCATCTCGCTCGAGCGTCACGAACTCTCGAAGCGCGCGAAGGACCTCGGCAGCGCGGCCGTGACGGTCGCGCTGTTCGCATGCGTGACGACGTGGGGCTTCGTGCTCGGACCGGTCGTCGCACGCTGGCTCGGCTTCTAGCAACCGGCGGGCCTCTTTCCCGCCGCCCGCGTGCGGCGCTGCACCATGCGCCGCGCGGCGGCCGCGCTCACGAAATGCCCCGATGGGGCGAAACCCCGGTTTATAATCGTCGGCCAGACATAGAACAGCAACCCGCGCCGGACGAATCACGCAGCATCGATTGCAGCGCCCGCCAGTCCGGCACACACAGGGCCGGACGACATGGAAGCGAAACCTCCCCGCCGCACCCGCGAACGGATTCTCGAGTTGTCGTTGAAACTCTTCAACGAGATCGGCGAACCGAACGTCACCACCACGACGATCGCCGAGGAAATGGAAATCAGTCCAGGCAACCTGTACTACCATTTCCGCAACAAGGACGACATCATCAACAGCATCTTCGCGCAGTTCGAGCAGCAGATCGAACGGCGGCTGCGCTTCCCCGAAGATCACCGTCCGACGATCGACGAAACCTGGTCGTACCTGCAGTACATGGCCGATTTCATGTGGACCTACCGGTTCCTGTATCGCGACCTCAACGACCTGCTCGCCCGCAACCGCACGCTCGAGACGCACTTCAAGCAGATCATCAGCCACAAGGTGCGCTTCGCGCACGACATGTGCGAACTGCTCGTCTCCGATGCCGAAATGGTCGCGACGCCCGCCGAGATCGAAGTCATCGCCACCAACATGGCGGTGATCTCGACGTACTGGCTGTCGTACCAGTACGTGATGCATCCGCGCAAGTACAACGACCAGGACGCGATCCGCGAAGAGCTGCACCAGGTGAGCATGCACGTGATCTCGATCATGGCGCCGTACCTGCGCGGCCGTTCGCGCCAGCTGTTCGACGATCTCGTCTCCGGCAAGCTGCCCAAGCGCCAGTTCACCGACTACCTGCCCCCGCGCGACGGTTCGCCGCGCCCGCCCGGCAGCCCCGTCGCCACCGGCCAGGCCCCCGCCAAGGACGCGAAGCAATGAAGGCGGTCTGCGTTTACTGCGGCTCGTCGTCCGGCGTGCGCCCCGTCTACGCCGATGCCGCGCGCGCGTTCGGCCGCGCGCTCGTCGACGCAGGTCTCACGCTCGTATACGGCGGCGGGCGCGTCGGCCTGATGGGTGTGATCGCCGACGAAGTGATGGCGGCCGGCGGCCGTGCGGTCGGCGTGATCCCCGAGCTGCTCGTCGACAAGGAAGTCGGCCATACGGGGCTGTCGGAGCTGCACGTCGTGCCCGACATGCATCATCGCAAGAAAATGATGGCCGACCTCTCCGACGCGTTCGTCGCGATGCCCGGCGGCGCCGGCACGCTCGAGGAGCTCTTCGAGGTCTACACGTGGGCGCAGCTCGGCTATCACCGCAAGCCCGTCGCGCTCTACAACATCGATTCGTTCTACGATCCGCTGATCGCGCTGTTGCGCCATACGGTCGACGAAGGCTTCATGCGGCCGGCCTATTTCGACGCGCTGTGCGTCGAATCGGAGCCCGTCGCGCTGATCGAGCGGCTGCGCCGCTACCAGCCGCCCGCCCGCGACAAGTGGGCGCCCGACGCAGCGAAGTAACCTTCACCGGAAACCGCACGCGATGACCGCACCGTCCGACCGCAAGGCCGTCCTCATCACCGGCGCGAGCCGCGGCATCGGCCGCGCGACCGCCGTGCTCGCCGCCAAGCGCGGCTGGGACGTCGGCATCAACTACGCGCGCGACGCGGCGGCGGCCGAACTGACCGCGCAGGCCGTGCGCGACGCGGGCGGCCGCGCGTGCATCGTCGCGGGCGACGTCGCGAACGAGGCGGACGTCGTCGCGATGTTCGATACCGTCGCGGGGGCGTTCGGGCGGCTCGACGCGCTCGTCAACAATGCGGGCATCGTCGCGCCGTCGATGCCGCTCGCCGACATGCCGGTCGACCGGCTGCGGCGGATGTTCGATACCAACGTGCTCGGCGCGTACCTGTGCGCGCGCGAAGCCGCGCGCCGGCTGTCCACCAACCGCGGCGGACGCGGCGGCGCGATCGTCAACGTGTCGTCGATCGCGTCGCGGCTCGGGTCGCCGAACGAGTACGTCGACTACGCGGGCTCGAAAGGCGCGGTCGATTCGCTGACGATCGGCCTGGCCAAGGAACTGGGCCCGCACGGCGTACGCGTCAACGCGGTGCGCCCCGGCCTGATCGAGACCGACATTCACGCCAGCGGCGGCCAGCCGGGCCGTGCGGCCCGCCTCGGCGCGCAGACGCCGCTCGGCCGCGCCGGCGAAGCGCAGGAGATCGCCGAGGCGATCGTCTGGCTGCTCGGCGATGCGGCGTCCTACACGACGGGCGCGCTGCTCGACGTCGGCGGCGGCCGCTGAGCTGACGCGCGGCGCAACAATACGGCCGTCGATAACGCACTCGGTCACGGCGCCACAAATCTCCACAATTCCGTGACAGTTTCAGTAAACATTCGTAACAATTCCGTGCTCTACTAGCGGACATCCAGACAGGTGTCCTGAACACGCTGTCCGTTACCCGAATGTAGCCGCTAATCGGTCCAGCCCATGTCGCCGGACCGGCTCGACTCGACCCGAGATCTTTTCCATGCCTGGAACCGCAGCGCCCGGCCGGCGACGCACGCCCGTGCCCGCCTCGGCCGCGCACACCCGCTCGACCGCCGATACCGACGCCATCGCGACGCTGGACGCCGCCGGCACGCCCGTCGCCGCCTCGACCGCCGCGATCAGCCCGCCACGCGAGCGCTCGCTGCTGCTCGACTGGCGCGCCTGGCTGTTCGTCGTCGCCCTGGTGTGCGCGTACACGCTGCCCGGCGTGCTCGGGCACGATCCGTGGAAACAGGATGAAACCTACACGTTCGGCATCATCCAGCACATGCTCGAGACCGGCGACTTCGTCGTGCCGACCAATGCCGGCCTGCCGTTCATGGAAAAGCCGCCGCTCTACGCATGGGTCGCGACGAGCCTCGCGTGGCTGCTGCAGCGCGTGATGCCGCTGCACGACGCGGCACGCCTGGCGAGCGCCCTGTTCGCCGCGCTCGCGTTCGGTTTCATCGCGCGCGCGGCCCGCGTGGCCAGCCGGTCGGACACGTGGTTCGACCTGCGCGTGCTCGGCCCGGTCGTGCTGAGCGCGAGCACGCTCGTCGTCATCAAGCACGTGCACGACATGATGACGGACGTCGCGCTGTTTGCCGGCACGGCGATGGGATTCTGCGGGCTGCTCGAACTCGTGATGCAGCACGTCGCGCGCGCGCAGCAGATGCGGCACGGGCTGCCGCCGCATCCGGCCGGCCGCTGGGCCGCGCCGATCTTCGGCGCGGGCGTCGGCATCGCGCTGATGGCGAAGGGGCTGTTCGTGCCGCTCGTGTTCGCGGCCACGCTCGTCTGCACGCTGGCGCTCTACCCGGCCTGTCGCACCCGCGCGTTCGCACGCGCGCTCGGCGTCGCCGCGCTCGTGTTCGCGCCGTTCGCGCTGATCTGGCCGACCGCGCTGTTCCTGCGCTCGGAAACGCTGTTCATGACGTGGTTCTGGGACAACAACGTCGGGCGCTTCTTCGGTTTCTCCGTCCCCGAACTCGGCGCGGAAAACGACAAGCCGTTCTTTATCCTGCGCGCGTTCCTGCTGGTCGGCTTCCCGGTCGCACCGCTCGCGATCGTCGCGCTCGCGCGCGGCGCATGGCGCGACTGGCGTGCGCCGCGCATCGCGCTGCCCGTGCTGTTCGCCGGCATCGGGCTCGTCGTGCTGCAGGTGTCCGCGACGTCGCGCCAGCTTTACATCCTGCCGTTCTTCGCGCCGCTCGCGCTGGTCGCCGCGCAGGCGATCGACCGCCTGCCGCGCCGCGTGCATTTCGCGTGGGACTACCTGAGCCGCATCCTGTTCGGCACGATCGTCGCGCTGGCATGGGCGATCTGGGCGGTGATGGCCGATCCGGCCGCGTCGCGCGCCGATCTCGCGCTGCTCGGCCGCTGGCTGCCGCTCGACTGGACGATGCCGATCCAGCCCGCGCTCGTGACCGGCGCGCTCGCGCTGACGGTCGGCTGGCTGACGCTGTTGCCGAAGCTGCGCACGACCGGCCTGTGGCGCGGCGCGCTGTCGTGGGGCGCCGGCGCGCTCGTCGCGTGGGGGCTCATCTATACGCTGCTGCTGCCGTGGCTCGATGTCGCGAAGAGCTACCGCTCGGTGTTCGACGACCTGAACGCGCATCTCGCGCTCGAATGGAACGACGGCGACTGCATGGCGAGCCTGCATGGGCTCGGCGAATCGGAAGCGCCGATGCTGTACTACTTCTCCGGCATCCAGCACACGCCGATCGACGACGCGAAGACGACGCGCTGCACGTGGATGATCGTGCAGGGCGTGCGGGCCGTCGATCCGGCGCCCGGCAGCGAATGGAAGCTGTTCTGGGCCGGCGCCCGCCCGGGCGACAACGAGGAGCTGCTGCGCGTCTACGTGCGCACGCCCGAACAGCATCCGCAGTGACACAGGGCGGCGCGATGCGCCGTCCTGCCCGCCTTCACTTTCCTCTTCGGCGCGCGCCGCGCTCAGCCGTCCGGCCGGTGCGCAGCCTTTTGCGACACCGGCGCCGGCACGAACCCGCATGCGTCCCAGGGTTCGCCGCGCCCTCTCCTCATCCCGCCAACCTCCGGATCGTCAGAACGACGAGCCGGGCTCCCGCAGAAACGCCGTTTCCTCGTCGGTCGACGCGCGACCGAGAATCGCGTTCCGGTGCGGAAAGCGGCCGAAGCGCTCGACGACGGCCGCATGCAGCAACGCGAAGCGGTGATAACTCTCGCACCCGGCCTCGTCGCGGATGCCCGCGCACAGGCGCACGGCCTCGCGCTGGCTCTCGAGCGACTCGTCGTGCTCGAACGGCAGATACGCGAACGCACGGTGATGCCCGCTGGGCAACCGCACGTCCCAGCCGGCCGCGACGACGCGGCGGGCGAGCGCGAGCGCCTTCGGATCGGCGGCAAACGCGCGCGGCGTGCCGCGATGGATGTTGCGCGAGAACTGGTCGAGCACGACGATCAACGCCAGCGCGCCCGACGGCGAATCGGCCCAGTGATCGCAGGCGCCGTCGCACGCGGCGTCGAGCAGCGCGCCGTAACGCGTGCGCAGCACCTCGTCGAACGCCGCGCCGCCGTTGAACCAGATCTTGCGGTTCTGCCCGAATTCGGCCGAGCCCGGCTCGCCGAACCAGAAATCGAGAATCTCCCGTGCCTGCGGATCGAGCGCCGCCGCGCCCGCCTTCCCGGTATCGATCGTCATGCAAACTCCAGTACGAGGCGCCGTGTGCGCGCGCTCTTCTTTTCCAGTTTCGCGACCCGCAGCCCGCCGATTTCGGACGTGTTGCGCACATGCGTGCCGCCGCACGGCTGCAGGTCGACGTTTTCGATGCGCAGCAGCCGCACGCGGCCGAGGCCCATCGGCGGCTTCACGCTCATCGTGCGCACGAGTTCGGGCCGTTGGGCCATCTCGTCGTCGGTGATCCATTCGGTCGTGACCGGATGCGCACCGGCGACGAAGCCCGCGAGGCGCCGCTCGACGTCGTCGCGGTCGATCGACTCGGACGTCGCGAAATCGAGCCGCACGTAGTCGGCCGTCACGCTGCAGCCGTCGACCGCGTACGGCAGCACCGCGCACATCAGATGCGCGGCCGTATGCAGGCGCATGTGCCGGTAGCGGCGCAGCCAGTCGATCTGCGCGACCACGCGCGTGCCGGGAGCGAGCGTCGCGACGCTCGCCGCCTGGCCCGGTGCCGGCACATGGACGGCGTCGTCGGGCGTCGCGCCGTCGAACTTCGCCTTGCGCGTATCGGCGATCGCGAGCGTGCTGCCGTCGGGCAGCGTGAGCGTACCGGCGTCGCCGGCCTGGCCGCCGCCGAGCGGATAGAACACCGTGCGGTCGAGCCGGATGCCGTCGTCGCCGACGGCCTGGACGATCGCCTCGCATTGTGTGAGGTACGCGTCTTCGCGAAACAGCGCTTGTGTCGTCATCGGGCGAGCCTCGAATCGATGGGGGAAACGGCCAGTGTCGCGCCGGGCCGCACGGGCGCCCAGACGCAGATCGTCCCGCGCGCGGGCAGCGGCGTACCGGTCGATCAACCGGGCCGGTTGCGCATCCAGTCCGCCGTGTCGTAGAACGAGTGCATGAGCCGCTCGCGCAGCGGCTCCGCCAGCCCGACGTCCTCCATCGCCCACGCCATGCAGCGCAGCCACTGGTCGCGCTCGACCGATGCGATCGGGAACGGCAGGTGCCGCGCGCGCAGCCGCGGATGGCCGAACCGGCCGATGTAGTGGTCGGGGCCGCCGAGCCAGCCGCACAGGAACCAGAACAGCTTGTCGCGCGACCCATCGAGCGACGGCGGGTGCAGCGCGCGAATCTGCGCGAACTCGGGCTCGAGGTCCATCAGGTCGTAGAAGCGGTCCACCATTTCGCGCACGCGGGCTTCGCCGCCCACGAGCTCGAACGCCGTCGGCTGCGACGGCGCGTCGTCATTCACATCGGTCATACGGATAGTCGGGAAACGGAATCTTCGGGGCCGCGGACGACGCTCAGGCGTCGCGCAGCGACTGCAGCGCGGGGCGCCGCAACACATTATGCAGGCTCAGCCAGCCGGCCGCAGCCGCGCAGACGACACCGGCCGCGACGCCGGCCGGCACGAGCCATGGATCGACGGCGAGCTGGAAGTCGAACACGCGCGACGCGAGCACCCAGCCGACCGCGATCGCGCCCGCCGACGCGAGTGCGCCGGCCAGCGTGCCGACCACGACGAATTCGGCGCGCTGCACCGCATTGACCTGCGCGCGCGACGCGCCGAGCGCGCGCAGCAGCGCGGCCTCGCGCACGCGCTCGTCGCGCGAGCCGGCAAGCGCCGTGTACAGCACCAGTACGCCGGCCGCGAGCGTGAACGCGAACAGGAACTGCACCGCGCCGACCACCTGCAGCATCATGCGCTGCAACTGCGCGAGGATCGGCGCGACGTCGATCGCGGTCAGGTTCGGGTAGCGCGCGATCAACGGATCGAGCAGCGCGGCATTCGATGCGGGCAGATGGAAGCTCGTCAGGTAGACGGCCGGGAAATCCTTCAGCACCGGCGGCGGCATCAGCACGAAGAAGTTGACGCGGAACGAGCCCCAGTCGAGCTTGCGCACGCTGGTGATCGGCGCGTCGACCGTCAGCCCCGTCACGTCGAAGCGCAGCGTGTCGCCCGGTTTCACGTGCAGCGTCTTCGCGAGGCCGGCTTCGATCGAGATCTGCGGCGTGGCCGCGGTGCCGAACCAGTCGCCTTCGACGATCCGGTTGTCGGACGGCAACTCGGTCGTGTACGACAGGTTGAATTCGCGATCGACGAGCCGGCGCGCCTCTTCGGACGGGTACGCGTCCGGATTCACCGGCTTGCCGTTGATCGCGACGAGGCGGCCGCGCACCATCGGCGCGGGCACCGCGTCGCGCACGCCGTGCGCGGCCAGATAGGCGGCGACATCGGCGCGCTGGTCGGGCTGGATGTCGATCAGGAACTGGTTCGGCGCATCGGGCGGCGTCGACTGCCGCCAGCCCGCCACGAGGTCGTTGCGCGTGATCGCGATCAGCAGCAGGCACATCAGGCCGAGCGCGAGCGCGGTGATCTGCAGCGCGCTGGCCGTGCCGCGCCGGTGCAGCGACGCCAGCGCGTAACGCCAGCCGACGCCCGCGGCCACGCGTGCGTTACGCACCGCGCGCGCGGCGGCGAACAGCACGAGCCGGGTGATCAGCGCGAACCCGACCAGCGCGCCGGCAAAGCCGCCCGCGACGATCAGGCCGAGCTTCAGGTTGCCGGCGGCCACGATCAGCAGCGCCGCGAACAGCACGACGCCGACCGCATACGCAGCCCATGCGGTGCGCGACGCGTCGCCCCACTCGCGCCGCAGCACGCGCACCGGCGGCACGCGCGTGAGCGGCACGAGCGGCGGCAGCGCGAAACCGAGCAACAGCACGAGCGCCGCGCCCATGCCGATCAGCGCCGGCCACAAGGTCGGCGGCGGCAGCACGACGTCGATCAGGCTGCCGAGCGCGGCCAGCAACGCCCAGTGCCCGCCATAGCCGAGCACCGCGCCCGCGGCGCCCGACACGATGCCGACGCCCGCGAATTCGAGCGCGAACAGCGCGCCGAGCGTGCGGCGGCTCACGCCGAGGCAGCGCATCGTCGCGCATCCGTCGAGATGGCGCCGCATGTAGCGCTGCGCGGCCATCGCGATCGCGACCGCCGCGAGCAGCGCGGTCAGCAACGCGACGAGCGTCAGGAAATGACGTGCGCGATCCAGCGTCTGCCGCACCTGCGGCTGCCCTTCCTGCAACGATTCGAGCCCGACGCCGCGCAGCTTCCCGCCGTCGACGCGCGCATGCGCATAGGTTTCGAAGCGCGCGACGGCCGGTGCGTCGCCGGCGACCAGCAGCCGGTACGTGACGCGGCTGCCGTAGCCCGTGAGCCCCGTCGCGGCGAGCTCGTCCGCACGCATCATCAGCCGCGGCGAAAAATTGACGAACGAAAAGCCGCGATCGAGTTCGCGGGTGATCGCCGCGGCGACCGTGAACGTGCGCAGCCCGACGCGCACCGTATCGCCCGCCTTCAGGTGCAGCGCGTCGAGCAGCGCCGGATCGGCCCAGACGGTGCCGGGCGCGGGAATCGCGGCCGCCTTGTGCGCGACGGCCGCGCCGGCCGGCAGGATCTCGACCGCGCCGCGCAGCGGATAGCCGGGCGACACGGCCTTCACGGCCGCAAGGCGCGACGGCGCGGCATCGGCGGCCTGCCCGCCCGCGGCGGACGCGATCATGCTCGGGAAGATGGCGGTCGTCGCGGTACGCAGACCGAGCGCGCGGGCCTGCCGGTCGAACGACGGATCGACGGGACGATCGGCGCGCACGACGAAATCGGCGCCGAGCATCTGGCGCGCGTCGCGCTCGAGCCCCTGGCGCAGGCGGTCGGCGAGAAAGCCGACGCTCGTCAGCGCCGCGACCGCGAGCACCAGTGCGAGGACCAGCAGCGTCAGTTCGCCCGCGCGCCAGTCGCGCGCGGTCATCCGGGCAGCCTGGTGGATCAGGTCGCGCAGGCCGAAACGGCCGCCATGCACGCGCCCGTCATGGCCGGAGGGCCCGGCCGGCGGCTGTGCCGCGTGTTGCGGCCCCTTCAATCGCGTTTCCCTCCGATCGAATTGAGCCGCGACACCATGTGGTTCGCCATTCCGCGGAAGCCGCCGGACACGCCGCGCCACAGGCGTGGCAGCGCCCACGCCGACGCCGCGATGAACGCGGCAAGCAGCACGAGGAACGCGAGTGGAACGAAGAAGGCGAGCGCGAGCCCGCCGACCACGAGACCGTCCTCGGTCGACGACGCGAACCAGTTCGAAATCGGTTCGGGAGACAGGTTGATCAGCGCGCGCGTGCCGGCCTTCGCCACGTGCGCGGCGCCGGCGAGCGAGCCGCCGGCCAGCCCCGCGACCGCCAGCATGGTCGGATCGGCATGGCCGAGCGCGCCGGCCGCGAGCACGGCGCCGGCCGGAATGCGAATGAAGGTATGCACGGCATCCCACAGCGAGTCGAACGCGGGGATCTTGTCGGCAAGGAATTCGGTCACGGCGAGCACGGCAGCGGCGCCGATGACCCACGGCGACATCAGCACGGCCAGCGTGTCGGGCAGATGGAGCCAGCCGAACCGCGCCAGCACGCCGGCGATCAGCACCGTCAGGTACAGGCGCAGGCCGCTCGCCCACGCGAGCCCCGCGCCGAGGGAAATGGCTTCGATCATGGCCCTCTCCTTGCACTTTCCGTGCGTTTTGCCGATTGACCGCATCGGGTCGGACAGACTGGCCGCGCGGCGCGTGGCGACCGGCACCGCGTGCCGCGACAGGCACGACGGTATTCAGGCCCGAATACGTTCCATTATAGACAGGCTGGACGGGCAACCGGCGCAATTGCGCGAGGCGGCGCGGCGCCCGGACACAGGCGCGCCGGGGATACCGTCGTCAGGCGGCCGACGACAACTTCAGGCCGACCAGCCCCGCGACGATCAGCGCCGCGCTCGCGACGCGCGCGGCGGTCAGCGCCTCGCCCATCATCACGATGCCGAACACGAACGCGCCGACCGCGCCGATGCCCGTCCACACCGCGTACGCGGTGCCGAGCGGCAACTGGCGCATCGCGACCGCGAGCAGCCCGAAGCTGGCCAGCGCCGTCACGATCGTGAACACCGACGGACCGAGCTTCGTGAAGCCGTCCGACGATTTCAAGCCGGCCGCCCAGGCCACTTCCAGCAAACCGGCGATCAACAACCATACCCACGCCATCTCGACGTACTCCGTACCGGATGGGGCCGTCCCCGTTGAAGCGAATGACCCGGGGTCGTCCCCGGGCGGCGCCGAGTATAACAAGCGGCTTACAGGCTTGCCGGCGGCCGGTGCGGGGGCGCAGCGGGCCGCACGGTCAGTTCGCCACGCGCTTGGGCGCGCCCCCGCCGACGCAGCGGTCGTCGCGGTACAGCGCCCACTCCTCGCACACGCGGCCGTCCTTGAACACGCACATGCCGACCTGCCCGCTCGACAGGTTACGGATCACATGGCGACCGCCGAGCTTCTCGCAGTTGACCGACGCGGGATTGGCCAGCGCCGCCCGCGCGGGCGGCTGCTGCCCGGGCGGCAGCGGCTGGGCGAACGCGCCGGGCGCAGCCAGCGCCAGCGCACAGATGACGACCAGACGGACGGACATTGCACGCTCCTCGTTTTCGTTCGGGGAACGGTCAGGATAGCGGGGATTGCGCGGCCGGTGTGCAAGGCCGGCCGCGGTCGCGAAACTGTCGCGCCGGCGCAACCCTGCCGGCGCGCGGCCGCGCACCGCCCGTCACACGGCGCCGACGAGCCGGTAGCCGACGCCCGTCTCGGTGACGATGTGCTCGGGCTGCGCGGGGTCGGCCTCGAGCTTCTGGCGCAGGTGCGCCATGTAGATGCGCAGGTAGTGATGGCTCTCGACGTGCGACGGCCCCCACACGTCGCGCAGCAGCTGGCGATGCGTGAGCACGCGCCCCGCGTGGCGCACGAGCGTCGCGAGCAGCCGGTATTCGAGCGGCGTCAGGTGCACGATCGCGTCGTCGCGCCACACCTGGCGCAGCGCGAGATCGACGCTCACGGCGCCGAAGGTCACCTTCGGCGACTCGTTCGCACCGCCCTGGTTGCGCCGGCGCAGTTGCGCGCGAATCCGCGCGCGCAGTTCGGACACGCCGAACGGCTTGGTCAGGTAATCGTCGGCGCCCGCATCGAGCGCCGCGACCTTCTCCTCTTCCTGCGTGCGGGCCGACAGCACGATCACCGGCACCTCGGACCAGCCGCGCAGCTCGCGGATCACGTCGAGGCCGTCGGTGTCCGGCAGCCCGAGGTCGACGATCACGAGGTCGGGCTTGCGCGTCGCCGCGTCGATCAACCCCTGCTTGCCCGTCTCGGCTTCGAACACCGCGATGTCCTCCTCTTCGAGCGCGGCGCGCACGAAGCGGCGGATCTGCTTTTCGTCCTCGATCAGGACGACGGTCAGGGTCGGTTCACTCATGGTCGGGCAATGACTCGGATGGGGGCGATGCGTCCGGCACGTCGGACTCGTCGTCGGGCACGGCGGGTGCGGCCGGCGGCGTGTCGACCGGCAGCGTGAACCAGAAGCGCGCACCCGTCACGCGGCCGTCGGGCGCGGTGCGGTTGAGTGCGCCGATTTTACCGCCGTGCGCCTCGACGATCGCACGGCAGATCGCGAGGCCGAGCCCGATGCCCGGCGTCGCCGATTCCTTCTCGCCGCGCGTGAACTTGTCGAAGATCCGCGCCTCCATGCCGGCCGGAAGGCCCGGGCCGTGATCGTCGACGTGCACGCGCACGAACGGGCTCCCGTCGTCGGTCACGCGCTCCGCGCCGATGTCGAGCGACGTATCGGGCGGCGTGTACTTCGCCGCGTTCTCGAACAGGTTGGTGAACAGCCGCTCCATCAGCACCGCGTCCATCTGCAGCAGCGGCAGGTCGGCCGGCAGCGCGACGCGCACGGGATGGCGCGCGAGCACGCGCCGGCAGGCGGCAAGCGCGGCGCCGACGGTTTCCTCGAGCAGCGACCACTGGCGCTTGAGCTGCAGGCTGCCGGCCTGCAGCCGCGCCATGTCGAGCAGGTTCGTGACGATGCCCGTCATGCGCAGCGCCTCGTCGTGAATCGCGTCGACGAGCTCCCCCTCGCGCTGCGCGAGGCGCGCGGCCGCCGCGGCGTCGCCGGCCTGCGCGGCCGCGCGCCCGTTCGCGAGCATCGACGAAAAGCCGACGATCGTCGTGAGCGGCGTGCGCAGGTCATGCGAGATCGCCGACAGCAGCGAGTTGCGCAGCCGCTCGGATTCCATGTTGACGAGCGCGTCGCGCGCGATCTCGACGTAGTGCACGCGCTCCAGCGCGAGCGCGATCTGCGCGGCGAATGCGTCGAGCATCCGCTGCTGCTCGGGCACCTCGAGTTCGCGCGGCTCGCGCGATGCGACCGCGAGCACGCCGCGCGTGCGCATCGGCGCCTTCAGCGGCAGGTACAGTGCCGCCGTCGCCGGCAAGGTATCGGTGCCGCGCCCGGCCGGCTTCTGCTGGTCGTACACCCACTGGCCGACGTCGCTGTCGAGCTCCGCGCCCGTCAGCGTGACGGCCGCATCGGGCTCCTCGATCTTCTGGCGCACCTGGTCGGCACTGTCGGGCAGCAGGATCGCGACGCGCGCGCGGAACACCTCGCCGACGTGGCGGCTGCCGATTTCGACGATCTGCTCGGTCGTCAGCGCCGCGCCGAGCTCGCGCGCCATCGCGTAGATCGCGCCGGTGCGGCGCTCGCGGCGCTGCGCGACGCTCGCCTGGCGCGTGAGCGTCGACGTCAGGTGGCTGATCACGAGCGACGTCAGCAGCATCCCGAAGAAGGTCAGCAGGTATTGCGTGTCGCTGACCGAGAACGACATGCGCGGCGGCACGAAGAAGAAATCGAACGCGGCCACCGACAGGAACGACTGCAGCACGCCCGGGCCGCGCCCGAGCCGGACGGCCGAAAACACCACGCCGAGCAGGTACAGCATCACGAGGTTCGTGAGGTCGAGCCGCGCGGACACGACGCTCGCGACGACGGTGATCGCCGCGCAGATCGCGGCCGCATACGCGTAGTGGCGCGGCGGCGAGCGGTGCGTGCCGAACTGCGCGAATGCATCGCGCCAGTCGCGCGCCCGCGCGTCGAGCGGCGCGGCGCGTGCCTCGTCGCTCGCGGACGCGCGAATCAGCATCAGGTCGACGTCGCCCGCGCGTTCCGCCAGTCGCTCGCCGAACGGCCGCGCGAAGCGGCGCGCGAGCCCGACCTTCGGCGAGCCGCCCGCGACGAGCTTCGACACGTTGCGCACCTTCGCATAGCCGATCAGCGCGGCGACCGCGTCGGCGCCGGCGAGCGTGGCCGTCTCCGCGCCGAGCTCGGCCGCGAGCTTCAGCGCGTCGAGCGTGCGCTGCCGCCGCGCGTCGGGCAGCCGCTGCAGGCGCGGCGTCTCGACGTACACGGCGATCCAGTCGGCCTTCAGGCTCGCGGCGAGGCGCGCGGCCGCACGCACGAGCGTCGGCGCCTCGGCGCCCGGGCCGACGCACACGAGCAGCCGCTCGCGCGCCTGCCAGATGCGCTGGATCGAACGGTCGGCACGGTACTCGCGCATCTGCGCGTCGACGCGATCGGCCGTGCGCCGCAGCGCCAGCTCGCGCAGCGCGATCAGGTTGCCCTTGCGGAAGAAGTTGCGCACCGCGCGCTCGGCCTGCTGCGCGAGATAGACCTTGCCGTCGCGCATCCGCTCGAGCAGCTCCTCGGCCGGCAGGTCGACGAGCGTGACTTCGTCGGCCGCGTCGAACACGCGATCGGGCACGGTCTCCCACACGCGGATGCCGGTGATCGCGCCGACCACGTCGTTCAGGCTTTCGAGGTGCTGGACGTTGACGGTCGTATATACGTCGATGCCCGCGTCGAGCAGCTCGTAGACGTCCTGCCAGCGCTTCAGGTGCCGCGCGCCCTGCACGTTCGAATGCGCGAGTTCGTCGACGAGGATCAGTTGCGGCGCCCGCGCGAGCGCGCCGTCGAGATCGAATTCGGCGAGCGTGCGGCCGCGATAGTCGATGCGGGCGGACGGCAGCACGTCGAGGCCGTCGAGCAGCGCGGCCGTCTCGGCGCGGCCGTGGGTCTCGACGATGCCGACGACGACGTCGACGCCTTCCTGCACGCGCTGACGCGCGGCCTGCAGCATCGCGTAGGTCTTGCCCACGCCGGCGGACGCGCCGAAGAAGATCTTGAGCTGGCCGCGCCGCTGCTTTTCTTCGTCTCGCTGCAGCTTGTCGAGGAGTTGGTCGGGATCGGGACGATTCATGCGTGAGGAAAGCGGAGCGCCCGGATGCGCGCGGGTACGAGCATTGTGGTTCCAAATCGCCGCAAAAGGCAAAGACGGCGCGCGCGCCGTCGGGAAAAGCGCATCCGGCACGGTTCAGGCCGCGCCGGATGCCGGTCAGCCCGCGCGACCGATCAGTGCGCGGCCTGCGCCGCGTCGAGCGCGAGGTTCAGCTTCAGCACGTTCACGCGCGGCTCGCCGAGCACGCCGAACTGGCGGCCCGTCGTGTTCGCGGCGACGAGTTGCGCGACCGCGTCCGGCGCCAGATTGCGCGCCTTCGCGACGCGCTCGACCTGGTACGCGGCGGCGGCCGGCGTGATCTCCGGATCGAGGCCGCTCGCCGACGCCGTCACGAGGTCGACCGGCACCGGCTTCGACAGGGCGGTGCCGGCATCGCGCAGCGCGGCGATGCGCGCCTTCACCTGATCGGCGAGCGACGGGTTCAGCGGGCCGAGGTTCGAGCCGCCTGAGCCGGCCGCGTTGTACGGCATCGGCGCGGTGGCCGACAGCCGGCCCCAGAAATACTTCGGCGCGTCGAACGGCTGGCCGATCAGCGCGGAGCCGACGACCTTGCCGTTCTGCTCGATCAGGCTGCCGTTGGCCTGCGACGGAAACACGGCCTGACCGAACACGGTCATCACGGCCGGGTAAGCGAGCCCCGTCACGGCGGTCAGGATGACGAACAGCACGACGAGCGGGCGAATCAACGATTTCATGATGGTTCCTTCAAGTGCGGCGGGCTCAGGCCCAGCCGAGCGCGGCGAGCGTCATGTCGATCAGCTTGATGAACGGGAACGGCAGCAGCACGCCGCCGAGGCCGTAGACCAGCAGGTTGCGGCGCAAGAGCGACGCGGCGCCGAGCGGCCGGTAGGTCACGCCCTTCAGCGCGAGCGGAATCAGCGCGACGATGATCAGTGCGTTGAAGATCACCGCGGACAGGATCGCGGACGCCGGCGACGTCAGGTGCATGATGTCGAGCACGCGCAGTTGCGGGTAGGTCGTCACGAACGCGGCCGGGATGATCGCGAAGTACTTCGCGATGTCGTTCGCGATCGAGAACGTCGTCAGCGAGCCGCGCGTCATCAGCATCTGCTTGCCGATCTCGACGATCTCGATCAGCTTCGTCGGGTTCGAGTCGAGGTCGACCATGTTGCCGGCTTCCTTCGCCGCCTGCGTGCCGGTGTTCATCGCCACTGCGACGTCGGCTTGCGCGAGCGCCGGCGCGTCGTTGGTGCCGTCGCCCGTCATCGCGACGAGACGCCCGGCCGCCTGATGCTCGCGAATCGTCGCGAGCTTGGTTTCCGGCGTCGCTTCCGCGAGGAAATCGTCGACGCCCGCTTCCGCCGCGATCGCCGCGGCCGTCAGCCGGTTGTCGCCCGTCACCATCACGGTCTTGATGCCCATCTTGCGCAGCTCCGCGAAGCGCTCCTTGATGCCGCCCTTCACGATGTCCTTCAGCTCGATCACGCCGAGCACGCGCGCCACCCCGTCCTGCAGGTCGGCCACGACGAGCGGCGTGCTGCCGCGGCGCGCGACGTCGTCCACCGCGCGGCGCACTTCGTCCGGAAAGCGGCTGCCGTGCGTCTCGACGTAGCGGCGGATCGCGTCGGCCGCGCCCTTGCGGATCTCGCGGCCCGGCAGGTCGACGCCGCTCATCCGCGTCTGCGCGGAAAAGCCGAGGAACGTCGCGTGCAGTTGCGCCATGTCGCGCTGGCGAATGTTGAAGCGCTCCTTCGCGAGCACGACGATGCTGCGGCCTTCCGGCGTTTCGTCGGCGAGCGACGACAATTGCGCGGCATCGGCCAGCGCTTCCTCGGTCACGCCCGGCGCCGGCACGAACGCGGACGCCTGACGGTTGCCGAGCGTGATCGTGCCGGTCTTGTCGAGCAGCAGCACGTCGACGTCGCCGGCCGCTTCCACCGCGCGGCCCGACGTCGCGATCACGTTCGCCTGCATCATCCGGCTCATCCCGGCCACGCCGATCGCGGACAGCAACCCGCCGATCGTCGTCGGGATCAGGCACACGAGCAGCGCGACGAGCGCGGTGATCGTCACCACGTGGCCGGCCTTCATCGCTTCGACCGAGAACATCGAGAACGGCAGCAGCGTCGCGGTCGCGAGCAGCATCACGATCGTCAATGCGACGAGCAGGATCGTCAGCGCGACCTCGTTCGGCGTTTTCTTGCGCTTCGCGCCTTCGACCATCGCGATCATCCGGTCGAGGAACGCCTCGCCGGGGTTCGCGGTGACCTTGACGACGATCCAGTCGGACAGCACGCGCGTGCCGCCCGTCACCGACGAGAAGTCGCCGCCCGATTCGCGGATCACCGGCGCGGATTCGCCGGTGATCGCCGACTCGTCGACCGACGCGACGCCGTCGACGACCTCGCCGTCGGCCGGGATCACGTCGCCCGTCTCGACCAGCACGACGTCGCCTTTGCGCAGATCGGACGCGGTGGTGATGCGGATCGGCGACTTCGGATGCGGCTCGTTCAGCTTCTTCGCCATCACGTCCTTCTTCGCGCTGCGCAGCGACGCGGCCTGCGCCTTCGAGCGCCCTTCGGCGAGCGCTTCGGCGAAGTTCGCGAACAGCACCGTGAACCACAGCCACAGCGCGATCGCGAGGATGAAGCCCGCGGGCGCCTCGGCCTGGCCGGCGAGCGCCGCGATCCACAGGATCGTGGTGAGGATGCTGCCGACGTACACGCAGAACATCACCGGGTTGCGGAACTGCGTGCGCGGCGTGAGTTTCTTGAACGAATCCACGATCGCCGGGCGCAGCAGCGCCGGATCGAACATGGACCGTGTTGCGGAATGTTGAGTCATTGCGATCTCTTCAAGCTCTTCAGTCTTTTATGTGTCGCCATGCGGGCGCGTCACGGGTGGATCACGCGCCCAGCCACATCATCAGGTGCTCGACGCCCGGGCCCAGCGCGAGCGCCGGCACGTACGTCAGCGCGCCCACCAGCATCACCGTGCCGAGCAGCAGCACGACGAACAGCGGGCCGTGGGTCGGCAGCGTGCCGCTCGTCACCGCGATGCGCTTCTTCGCGGCGAGGGAACCTGCGATCGCCAGCACCGGCACGATCGTGCCGAAACGGCCGAACCACATCGCGATCGCGGTCATCCAGTTGTAGAACGGCGTGCCGACCGTCAGGCCCGCGAACGCGCTGCCGTTGTTGTTCGCGGCGGAGCTGAACGCATAGAGGATTTCCGAGAAGCCGTGCGGGCCGGGGTTCGCGATGCCGGCCTTGCCCGCGTCGGCGAGCACGGCGATCGACGTGCCGACCAGCACGAGCAGCGGCGTGAGCAGCACGACGATCGACACCATCTTCATCTCGTACGACTCGATCTTCTTGCCGACGTATTCCGGCGTGCGGCCGATCATCAGGCCGGCGACGAACACCGCGAGCAGCGCGAACACGAGCATCCCGTAGAGGCCCGAGCCGACCCCGCCGTAGACCACCTCGCCGAGCTGCATCAGCAGCATCGGCACGAGGCCGCCGAGCGGGGTCAGCGAATCGTGCATCGCGTCGACCGCGCCGCACGACGCGGCCGTGGTCGCGACCGTGAAGATGCCGGTCTGCGCGATCCCGAAGCGCGTTTCCTTGCCTTCCATGTTGCCGCCCGGCTGCAGCGCGCCGGCCGACTGGTCGACGCGCAGCGCGGCGAGCGTCGGGTTGCCGGCCTGCTCGGCGCTCACCTCGACGCCGATCGCGATGACGAACGCGACCGTCATCGCCGCGAGCACCGCGACGCCCTGCCGGCGGTCGCCGATCATGCGGCCGAACACGAGACACAGCGCGGCCGGGATGATCAGGATCGAGAAGATCTGCAGAAAGTTCGCGAACGGCGTCGGGTTCTCGAACGGGTGCGCGGAGTTCGCGTTGAAGAAGCCGCCGCCGTTGGTGCCGAGCATCTTGATCGCTTCCTGCGAGGCAACCGGGCCCATCGCGAGCGTCTGCTTCGTGAGCGGCGTCGTCACCGTGACCGGGTTGCCCTTGTCGTCCTTCACCGGGTTGCCCTGCGCGTCGAGCTTCGGCGCCGCGTAGGTGCTCGCCTGCAACACCGGCACGTCCTGGTACGCCTTCATGTTCTGCAGCACGCCCTGGCTCATCAGCAGCGCGGCGACGAGCGCCGCCATCGGCACGAGCACGTACAGCGTCACGCGCGTGAGGTCGACCCAGAAGTTGCCGATCGTCTGCGCGGTGTGGCGCGCGAAGCCGCGGATCAGCGCGATCACGACGACGATGCCGGTCGCCGCCGACAGGAAGTTCTGCACGGTCAGGCCGAGCATCTGCGACAGATAGCTGACGGTCTGCTCGGGCGCGTAGTCCTGCCAGTTCGTGTTGGCGACGAAGCTGACGGCCGTGTTGAACGCGCCGTCGGGCGTCATCGCGCCGAACTGCTGCGGGTTGCCGGGCAGGAAGCCCTGCACGCGCAGCAGCGCGTAAAGGAACAGCACGCCGAGCGCGTTGAACGCGATCGTCGCGATCGTGTACTGCTTCCAGTTCATTTCCGTGCCCGCATCGACGCCGGCGATGCGGTACAGCACGCGTTCGAGCGGCGCGAACACGCGCACGATGCGCGAACTGCCGTCCATCACGGCGCTCAGGTAGCGCGCGACCGGCACGGCCGCCGCCAGCAGCACGACGATGAACAGCAGCGTCTGCAACAGGTTGTTCGCGTTCATTCGATGTCCTCCGCGCGCAGCAGCGCAAAGACGAGATACGCGAACAGCAGGGCCGTCGAGGCGCCCGCCAGCCAAAGCATCCAGGTCATGCGCGCCCCCCGCGACCGTATTGCACGAGCTTGTCGCAACCGGCAAGCAAACCGAGGATCAGCGCGGTGAAGAGCACCAGTGCGCCGATGAAAACCCCATCCATTTTTATGTTCTCCGTCGTCGAAATCGGACGACTAGAACCTTATGGGAACGCGCGTAAAGGGCGGGTCAAAGCTATCGGGGCGGGTGTAAAAAACGCGTAAACGCGCGGGGCGGGACCGGAGCGAATCGAGGCGGGACGGACGGCGCGGCGGCGCCGCCCGCGACA
This sequence comes from Burkholderia sp. AU39826, assembly GCF_020419965.1. Classification (NCBI taxonomy): domain Bacteria; kingdom Pseudomonadati; phylum Pseudomonadota; class Betaproteobacteria; order Burkholderiales; family Burkholderiaceae; genus Burkholderia; species Burkholderia sp. AU39826. Next base: position 251,879 of record NZ_JAIZQG010000004.1, on the reverse strand, counting down.
GGCGCGTACCGGCGCGGCGCCGGCACGCGGGAGCGGATCAGGGAACGAGGATCGTCGAACCGGTGGTCTTGCGTGCTTCCAGATCGGCATGCGCGCGACCGACTTCGGCGAGCGGATAGCGCTGGTTGATGCTCGTCTTCACCTTGCCCGACAGGATCACGTCGAACAGCTCGGCGGCCGCGGCTTCGAGATCGGCGCGCTTCGCGATGTACGAGAACAGCGTCGGCCGCGTGAAGAACAGCGAGCCGCGCGACGAGAATTCCTTCGAGTCGATCGGCGGCAGCGGGCCCGACGCGTTGCCGAAGCTGACGAAGTAGCCGAGCGGCGCGAGGCTGTCGAGCGAGCCGACGTAGGTGTCCTTGCCGATCGAATCGTAGACGACCGGTACGCCCGCGCCGCTCGTGATCTCCTTCACGCGCTGCGTGAAGTTCTCGCGCGTATAGACGATCGGATGATCGCAACCGTGCGCCTTCGCGAGTTCGGCCTTTTCGTCGGAGCCGACCGTGCCGATCACGGTCGCGCCGAGCGCCTTCGCCCACTGGCACACGAGCAGGCCGACGCCGCCGGCCACCGCGTGGATCAGGATCGTGTCGCCGGCCTTCACCGGGTACGTGCGGCGCAGCAGGTAGTGCGCGGTCAGCCCCTGCAGCATCACCGACGCCGCGTCGTCGTAGCTGATCCCGTCAGGCAGCTTCACGAGCCGCTCGGCCGGCATCACGCGTTCTTGCGCATATGCGCCGGGCGGCTGCCCGACATAGGCGACGCGGTCGCCGGTCTTGAACGCGGTCACGCCATCGCCGACGGCCGTCACCTCGCCCGCCGCCTCCATCCCGAGGCCGCCGGGCAGCGGCTGCGGATACAGGCCCGTGCGGAAATACACGTCGATGTAGTTGAGCCCGACCGCGTGCTGCCGGATGCGGACTTCGCCCGCCTTCGGCGCGCCGACCTCGACGTCGACCCACTTCATCACGTCCGGGCCACCCGGCTGGTCGTATCGGATTGCTTTCGGCATCGTTTCGCTCCTCGTTTGTCTGGAATCTGGAAATCCGGTTCGGCGAATGCATCGACGTCGTCCCAACGGCGATGCGTGTGAACGCGGGTCATGGCGGACGATTCTCGCGCGTCGTGCGCGGTCGTGCAGCGCGTCGTCGCAAATCCTTCATATCGGTAGGGTTTTCGCGGGAAACGGATCGCATGAGCCGCGCGTGCGGAAGACGGTGCGGTATGAGACCGGTCGCTGCCGTTCGTTTCCCCCGCTTGCGCAGTCAATGATATTCGGCACACTTCGTAACGTTGACGTCACGTCGCTCGCGCCGCGATGGCCGGACCCGGCCGGTCGGCCATTTCTCGCCTCGCGCCCCGTGCGCAAAGGATCTGCCGCGCGGCGTCGACGCGCTTTTCCCGCACCGGCGAATGCCGACGTCGATCGGGCCGGAAACCGGTTGTCGCCAAGGTCGTTTACGAGATGACGACCGTGCTAATTTGCCTGCTGCCCAATTCGCCCAGTCCACGCCATGAAGCTCGCTCTTGCCCGGAACGTGTTTGTTTTCGCGTCGTTGTCCGCAAGTATCGGCAGCGCAACCGCGGCCCCGGTACCGCGTGCGGACGGCGTCCGTTTGCTCGACGGCCTGAGCCGTTTCGACAACACGCCGTATGGCGGCGCGGAGCGCCACGCGATGGCCGGATATCTGGCGGGCGTCGCCGATGCGACCGAAGGCAAGGACTGGTGCGACAACGGTCGCGTCAAACCGGGGGAAATCGATTCGGAAGTGCTCCACGATCTCGGGAAACGGCCAAGAGATGCGCTGAAGGCGAATGCGGCAGTCCTGGTCACATACGTCTTGCGACAAAAATACCCGTGCCGTTAGCAGCGCCTGAAATACCGGACATTGCCTCTCACCGGAACGAAACGAACGGCTAGGTGGGCAATTGTTCATCACGTCTCGGAAGGTTGCGTTTTTAGCGTTGAACCCATGCTGATCATCGACACAAATGACTTTCGACTTCAGATGGAGCCCGTTGCTGCGCGACGCGACGAACCGGGAGGGCCGTATCTTGAATGGATCGATGTACGAATCCAATTGACGGTACCGGGTATCCAGGCGGAAGGGCAATGGAGTGTCATGCCCGACGAGTTGCAACAATTTCGGCAACAGATTCGATCTGTTCAAATGCTGCTTCAAGCCGGGCAACGAGCGGAGTTAACAGGCGTTGAGCCGGGGTTTGAGCTGACATTGCGAACACTTGATCGAGGCGCAATCGTGGGCGACTGGCGCTTTCAGCCAACTCCTCCCGACGGCGCGTGCATTACAGGGCATTGCGGACTGGATCAGTCCTTCTTGCCCGAACTGCTTCAAGGAGTTGAATCCCTTCTATCGTTCGCCGGAACGGGCAGTTCGCCATAGTCCAGGCGCTATCGCGCGAGGTCCGCGAGTTGGCCGGCGCCGTGACCTGTCCCGCGACGGCTTCGACGAACGCGCAAGCGCGCTCGTCCGCTCGATTGCGTGTCGCGTGATCGCGCCAACACGCTGTGCCGACAGGCGCGGCGCGCTGAAGCACCGAGCCGGTCGTTGCGTGACAACGCACCGACCGGCTCGCACGACAGCGAAGCACGCGGCACAACCGCCGATCGGATACGGCACCCTTTCAGACAGAACCCGACCGTTAATGCGGAGCACTCCAGAACAGCTCGTCAGCACACGTCCTGCATGCTCCTCGCCAGATCGTCGAGCAGCATCCGCGCGGTCGCGACGTTGGTCGCGACCGGCACGTCGTGCACGTCGCATGCGCGCACCAGCGCGGTGATGTCGGGGTCGTGCGGCTGCGCGGTCATCGGGTCGCGCAGGAACACGACGAGGTCGACGCGGCCGTCGGCCAGTTCCGCGCCGATCTGCAAGTCGCCGCCGAGCGGCCCCGACAGCTTGCGCTCGACCTCGAGCCCGTGCGCGGCCGCGATGCGGCCGCCCGTCGTGCCCGTCGCGACCAGCCGGCATTGCGCGAGCGTCTCGCGAAACTGACCCGCGAGCGCGACGATCTCGTCCTTCTTCGCGTCATGGGCGATCAGTGCGATACGGGGTTTGCTCATCTCCAGTTCCTTCGTCGTTCGGTTGTCGTCGTCGTGAATCGAAAAGCGCGGGTCAGAACGTGCCCGGATACGCGCCGCCGTCGAGCAGCCAGTTCTGCCCGGTGATGTAGCCCGCGTGCACGCTGCACAGGAACGCGCAGGCCGCGCCGAATTCGGCACGCGTGCCGAGGCGCCCGGCCGGGATGTCCTTCGTGCGGCGCGCGCGCATCTCGTCGACCGTCACGCCCTGCGCCTTCGCCGACGCGGCGAGCGTCGTCGCGATCCGGTCGGTATCGAACAGCCCCGGCAGCAGGTTGTTGATCGTCACGCCCTGCCCCGCGACCTTGCGCGACAGCCCCGCGACGAAGCCGGTCAGCCCCGAGCGCGCGCCGTTCGACAACGCCAGCACGTCGATCGGCGCCTTCACCGCCGAACTCGTGATGTTGACGATCCGGCCGAAGCCGCGGCCGATCATCCCGTCGATGGTCGCGCGGATCAGCTCGATCGGCGTCAGCATGTTCGCGTCGAGCGCGCGGATCCAGTCGTCGTGGGAGAAATCGCGGAAGTCGCCGGGCGGCGGGCCGCCGGCATTCGTCACGAGAATGTCCGGCTGCGGGCACGCGGCGAGCGCGGCCGCGCGGCCGTCCGGCGTCGTGATGTCGCACGCGACCGCCGTGACCGACACGTTCGCGCCGGCGCGGATCTCTTCCGCGGTTTCTTCCAGCGTGTCGCGCGTGCGCGCGACGATCACGAGGTTCACGCCCTCGGCGGCCAGCGCTTCCGCGCAGCCGCGCCCGAGGCCCTTGCTGGCCGCGCACACGAGCGCGGTCTTTCCTTCGATGCCGAGATCCATCGTCGTTTCCCTGGTGGCGCGCGTGCCGGCGCGGCCCCGCGTTGCCGCCGGCAGGCGGGCGAACGGGCGGGCGCGGCACGCGGATTGTCGTGAGACGTCGATAATATCCGGATCGCGCGGCGCGCCTTGGTAAAATTGCGGCCATGAGCGACGGTCGGCCCACGCCCGCCGCCGCCCCCGATCCCCTTTTGCCGTCAAGGCACCCCGTCATGAAACAGGACAGCCGTTTCCCGAACCTCTTCATCACCGATCACCCGCTGATCCAGCACAAGCTCACGCACATGCGCGACAAGGACACGTCCACGCGCACGTTCCGCGAACTGCTGCGCGAGATCACGCTGCTGATGGGCTATGAGATCACCCGCAACCTGCCGATCACGACCAAGCGGGTCGAAACCCCGCTGGTGGCGGTCGACGCGCCGGTGATCGCGGGCAAGAAGCTCGCGATCGTGCCCGTGCTGCGCGCGGGCATCGGGATGTCGGACGGCCTGCTCGACCTGGTGCCGTCCGCGCGCGTCGGCCACATCGGCGTGTACCGCGCCGACGACCATCGCCCGGTCGAATACCTGGTGCGCCTGCCGGACCTGGAAGATCGCATCTTCATCCTGTGCGACCCGATGGTCGCGACCGGCTATTCGGCCGTGCACGCGGTCGACGTGCTCAAGCGCCGCAACGTGCCGGCCGCGAACATCATGTTCGTCGCGCTCGTCGCCGCGCCCGAGGGCGTGCAGGTGTTCCAGGACGCGCACCCCGACGTGAAGCTGTTCGTCGCGTCGCTCGACTCGCACCTGAACGAGCACGCGTACATCGTGCCGGGCCTGGGCGACGCCGGCGACCGCCTGTTCGGCACCAAGAACTGACCGCACCAGGCGTCCGGCGCCGCCGTGCCGCGCGGCCCGGCGCGCCGCGACGGCCGCCCGGCCGTTCGGCCATGCGCGGCGGCCCCGAACCGGCGGTCGCCGCGTGATAAAATCACGCTCCACTCGACACGCGCGGCCCCGCGGCTTCATGCCCGCCGACACGGCCGCCGATTCAACGACACACTGAAACAATCGCCCGCGCCGCGCGCCCGGGCACGGAGAAAGGTATGGCTGGTCATTCGAAATGGGCCAACATCAAGCATAAGAAGGCAGCGGCCGACGCGAAGCGCGGCAAGATCTGGACCCGCCTGATCAAGGAAATCCAGGTGGCGGCGCGCCTCGGCGGCGGCGACGTCAACTCGAACCCGCGCCTGCGTCTCGCGGTCGACAAGGCAGCCGACGCGAACATGCCGAAGGACAACGTCAAGCGCGCGATCGATCGCGGCGTCGGCGGCGCGGACGGCGCGAACTACGAAGAGATCCGTTACGAAGGCTACGGCATCGGCGGCGCGGCGATCATCGTCGACACGCTGACCGACAACCGCACGCGCACGGTCGCGGAAGTGCGCCACGCATTCTCGAAGTTCGGCGGCAACATGGGCACCGACGGCTCGGTCGCGTTCATGTTCGATCACGTCGGCCAGTTCCTGTTCGCGCCCGGCACGTCGGAAGACGCGCTGATGGAAGCCGCGCTCGAAGCCGGCGCGAACGACGTCAACACGAACGACGACGGCTCGATTGAAGTGCTGTGCGACTGGCAGGCATTCTCGGCGGTGAAGGACGCGCTCGAAGCCGCGGGCTTCAAGGCCGAACTCGCCGAAGTGACGATGAAGCCGCAGAACGAAGTCGAATTCACCGGCGACGACGCGGCGAAGATGCAGAAGCTGCTGGACGCGCTCGAGAACCTCGACGACGTGCAGGACGTGTACACGAACGCCGTCATCGTCGAGGAATGAGATGCCGGCCGCCGCGCACCTGTCGCGGCGGCGGCCCGACCGATTCCGCGGCCGGCGCGCCTGAGCGTGCCGGCCGCCCTGTTTTCTAGTCTGCGGGGAATCCCATGAAACTACTCGTCGTCGGTTCCGGCGGCCGCGAACATGCGCTGGCGTGGAAGCTCGCGCAGTCGCCGCGCGTCCAGATGGTCTACGTCGCGCCCGGCAATGGCGGCACGGCGCGGGACGAGCGTCTGAAGAACGTCGACATCACGGCGCTCGACGAACTCGCCGATTTCGCGGAACGCGAAGGCGTCGCGTTCACGCTCGTCGGGCCGGAAGCGCCGCTCGCGGCCGGCATCGTCAACCTGTTCCGCGCACGCGGCCTGAAGGTATTCGGCCCGACCCGCGAAGCCGCGCAGCTCGAAAGCTCGAAGGATTTCGCGAAGGCGTTCATGAAGCGCCACGGCATCCCGACCGCCGACTACGAAACCTTCGCCGACGCGGCCGCCGCCCATGCGTACATCGACGCGAAGGGCGCGCCGATCGTCGTGAAGGCCGACGGCCTCGCGGCCGGCAAGGGCGTCGTCGTCGCGATGACGCTGGAAGAAGCGCATGCGGCCGTCGACATGATGCTGTCGGGCAACAAGCTCGGCGATGCCGGCGCGCGCGTCGTGATCGAGGAATTCCTCGATGGCGAGGAAGCCAGCTTCATCGTGATGGTCGACGGCAAGCATGCGCTGGCACTGGCTTCGAGCCAGGACCACAAGCGCCTGCTCGACGAGGATCGCGGCCCGAACACCGGCGGCATGGGCGCGTATTCGCCCGCGCCGATCGTCACGCCGCAGATGCACGCACGCGTGATGCGCGAGATCATCATGCCGACCGTGCGCGGGATGGAGAAGGACGGCATCCGCTTCACGGGCTTCCTGTACGCGGGCCTGATGATCGACAAGGACGGCAATCCGCGCACGCTCGAGTTCAACTGCCGGATGGGCGACCCGGAAACGCAGCCGATCATGGCGCGCCTGAAGAGCGATTTCTCGAAGGTCGTCGAGCAGGCGATCGCGGGCACGCTCGACACCGTCGAGCTCGACTGGGATCGCCGCACCGCGCTGGGCGTCGTGCTGGCCGCGCACGGCTACCCGGACGCGCCGCGCAAGGGCGACCGCATCAACGGCATCCCGGCCGAAACCGAACAGGCCGTGACGTTCCATGCGGGCACGACGCTCGCCGACGGCGACAAGCTCGTGACGTCCGGCGGACGCGTGCTGTGCGTGGTCGGCCTCGCCGATTCGGTGCGCGAAGCGCAGCAGCATGCATACGACACGATCAACCAGATCAACTTCGAAGGCATGCAGTACCGCCGGGACATCGGCTTTCGCGCGCTCAACCGCAAGAGCGCGTGACGTCGCCGTCGCCGCCCCGCGCGCTCGCGGCGGCGGCCCCTCTGCCGGGGTTCGATAGAATGCCCGGCAGACGCTTTTTTTACGGCCCCCGCGTCAGGCGGGGGCAGCCAGTCCAGACATGACCGATTCGACCTACGACGTGGTGCGCGTGCGCACGTACCTCCAGGGCCTGCAGACACGGATCGCCGACGCGCTCGGCGCGCTCGACGGCACGCCGCTCGCGACCGACACGTGGCAGCGCGGGCCCGCCGAACGCCTGCGCGGCGGCGGCTGCACGCGGATTCTCGAAGGCGGCCGCGTGTTCGAACGCGCGGGAATCGGCTTTTCCGACGTCGCGGGCGACGCGCTGCCGCCGTCGGCGAGCGCGGCGCGCCCGCAGCTCGCGGGCCGCGGCTTCGAGGCGCTCGGCGTGTCGCTCGTGCTGCACCCGCGCAATCCGTACTGCCCGACCGTGCACATGAACGTGCGGATGCTGATCGCGACGAAACCGGGCGAGGCGCCCGTGTTCTGGTTCGGCGGCGGCATGGATCTGACACCGGTTTACGGTTTCGAGGACGATGCGCGGCATTTCCACCAGACCTGCAAGGATGCGCTCGACCCGTTCGGCCTCGAGCTCTACCCGCGCTTCAAGCAATGGTGCGACGAATATTTCTTCCTGAAGCACCGCAACGAAACGCGCGGCATCGGCGGGATCTTCTTCGACGATTTCTCGGAGCCCGGTTTCGAACGCTCGTTTGACCTGATGCAAAGCGTCGGCGATGCGTTCCTGCACGCGTATCTGCCGATCGTCGAGCGCCGCGCCGAGTTGCCGTACGGCGAGCGCGAGCGCGACTTCCAGGCATACCGGCGCGGCCGCTACGTCGAATTCAACCTCGTGTTCGACCGCGGCACGCTGTTCGGGCTGCAAAGCGGCGGCCGGACCGAGTCGATCCTGATGTCGATGCCGCCGGTCGCGAACTGGCGCTACAACTGGCAGCCCGAGCCGGGCTCGCCGGAAGCGCGCCTGTATAGCGACTTCCTCGTGCCGCGCGACTGGGTCTGAACCCGCCCGCCCCGCTGCCCCAACGAAAGGACGCGTTTCTCTGGACACCACCACCCGCCCCGCCCCGCTGCCGCGCCGTATCGGCTTGCTGGGCGGCACCTTCGACCCGATCCACGACGGCCATCTCGCACTCGCGCGCCGGTTCGCCGAACTGCTCGACCTGACCGAACTCGTGTTGCTGCCCGCCGGGCAGCCGTACCAGAAACGCGACGTGTCGGCCGCCGAGCACCGGCTCGCGATGACGCGCGCGGCCGCCGGCACGCTGTCCGTGCCGGGCGTGACCGTGACCGTCGCCACCGACGAGATCGAGCACACCGGCCCGACCTACACCGTCGAGACGCTCGCGCGCTGGCGCGAGCGGATCGGCCCGGATGCGTCGCTGTCGCTGCTGATCGGCGCCGACCAGCTCGTGCGCCTCGATACGTGGCGCGACTGGCGCACGCTGTTCGACTACGCGCACATCGGCGTGTCGACGCGCCCGGGCTTCGAGCTCGGCGCCGCGCCGCCGGACGTCGCGCGGGAAATCGCCGCGCGGCAAGCCGGCGCCGACGTGCTCAAGGCCACGCCGGCAGGCCGCCTGCTGATCGATACGACCCTTTCGTTCGACATCGCCGCGACCGACATCCGCGCGCACCTGCGCGAATGCATCGCACGCCATGCGCAAATGCCCGACGCGTCGGCCGAACATGTGCCGGCCGCCGTATGGGCCTATATTCTTCAACATCGCCTCTACCATTCCTGAACCCATGGATATTCGCAAACTGCAGCGCGTGATCGTCGACGCCCTCGAAGACGTCAAGGCGCAAGACATCAAGGTGTTCAACACCAGCCACCTGACCGAACTGTTCGACCGCGTGGTCGTCGCCTCGGGCACTTCCAACCGCCAGACCAAGGCCCTCGCGTCGAACGTGCGCGACAAGGTCAAGGAAGCCGGCGGCGACGTCGTCAGCTCCGAAGGCGAGGACACCGGCGAATGGGTACTGGTCGACTGCGGCGACGCGGTCGTGCACATCCTGCAACCGGCGCTGCGCCAGTACTACAACCTCGAGGAAATCTGGGGCGACAAGCCCGTGCGGATGAAGCTCGGCGGCGGCAAGGGCAACGGCTTCGCGACGGCGAGCGAAGACGACGAGGAAGAGGAAGAAGCGCCCGCCCGCCCGGCGCGCAAGACGGCCGCCCGCCGCCGCTGAGTCGCGGCGCGTCTCCCCGATGAAGCTTTTCATCCTCGCGGTCGGCCACAAGATGCCGGGCTGGATCGCATCCGGCTTCGACGAATACACGAAGCGGATGCCGCCCGAGCTGCGCATCGAGTTGCGCGAAATCAAGCCTGAACTGCGCTCGGGCGGCCGCAGCGCCGACAGCGTGATGGCGGCCGAGCGGCAGAAGATCGAGGCCGCGCTGCCGAAGGGCGCGCGGCTCGTCGCGCTCGACGAGCGCGGCCGCGACTGGACCACGATGCAGCTCGCGCAGGCGCTGCCCGGCTGGCAGCAGGACGGCCGCGACGTCGCGTTCGTGATCGGCGGCGCCGACGGGCTCGATCCGGAGCTGAAAGCGCGCGCCGACGTGCTGCTGCGCATCTCGAGCATGACGCTGCCGCACGGCATGGTGCGCGTGCTGCTCGCCGAACAGCTTTACCGGGCGTGGAGCATCACGCAGAATCACCCCTACCACCGCGCATGACGTGCCGTCCTCGAGACGCGCGCCGCGCGCGCTCAACGAGATAACGACACCATGCCGTCCAGCACGCCCCCCGCACTTTCCCCGACCCCGCTTTTCCAGACGCTCTACCTCGCTTCGCAAAGCCCGCGCCGCCAGGAACTGCTGCGGCAGATCGGCGTACGCTTCGAGCTGCTGCTGCCGCGCCCCGACGAGGACGCCGAGGCGCTCGAAGCCGAGCTTCCCGGCGAAGCCGCCGACGCTTACGTGCGGCGCGTGACCGTCGCGAAGGCCGAGGCCGCGCGGACGCGCCTCGTCGCGAGCGGCAAGCCGGCCGCGCCGGTGCTCGTCGCCGACACCACCGTGACGATCGACGGTGCGATCCTCGGCAAGCCGGCCGACGCCGACGATGCGCTCGCGATGCTGACCCGCCTCGCGGGCCGCGAACACGAGGTGCTCACCGCGGTTGCCGTGATCGGCGCCGACGGCGAACTGCTGCAGCCCGCGCTGTCGCGCTCGTCGGTGCGCTTTGCGGCTGCCCCGCGCGACGCCTTCGCGCGCTACGTCGAAACCGGCGAGCCGTTCGGCAAGGCGGGCGCGTATGCGATCCAGGGGCGCGCCGCTGAATTCATCGAGCGAATCGACGGTTCCCATTCGGGTATCATGGGTCTGCCCCTTTTTGAGACTGCCGCGTTGCTGCGCACCGCGCGCCTCGCCTTCTGAATCCCACCATGAACGAAGAAATCCTGATCAACCTCACGCCCCAGGAAACGCGGGTCGCACTCGTCCAGCAAGGCGCGGTGCAGGAGCTTCACGTCGAGCGCACGCTGTCGCGCGGGCGGGTCGGCAACATCTATCTGGGCAAGGTCGTGCGCGTGCTGCCCGGCATGCAGTCGGCGTTCATCGACATCGGCCTCGAGCGCGCGGCGTTCCTGCACGTCGCCGACATCTGGCATCCGCGCCTCGCCGGCGAGCCGCAGTCGGGCGCGCCGCACCAGCCGATCGAGAAGATCGTGTTCGAAGGCCAGACACTGATGGTCCAGGTGATCAAGGATCCAATCGGCACGAAGGGCGCGCGGCTGTCGACGCAAGTCAGCATCGCGGGCCGCACGCTCGTGTATCTGCCACAGGAACCGCACATCGGGATCTCGCAGAAGATCGAGAGCGAGGCCGAGCGCGAGGCCGTGCGCGCGCGCCTGACGGCCGTGATCCCGCCGGACGAGAAAGGCGGCTACATCGTGCGCACGATCGCCGAGGATGCGACCTCCGAGGAGCTGGCCGGCGACGTCACGTACCTGCGCAAGACGTGGGCGACGATCGTCGCGCAAGCGCAGCGGCTGCCGGCGACGAGCCTGCTGTACCAGGATCTCGATCTCGCGCAGCGCGTGCTGCGCGATTTCGCGAACGACGACACGACGCGCATCCAGGTCGATTCGCGCGAGACGTACACGCGTCTCGCGGAATTCGCGGGCGAGTTCACGCCAGCCGTGAGCCCGAAGCTGCATCACTACACGGGCGAGCGGCCGCTCTTCGATCTGTACAACATCGAGACGGAGATCCAGCGCGCGCTATCGCGCCGCGTCGACCTGAAGTCGGGCGGTTACCTGATGATCGACCAGACGGAGGCGATGACGACGATCGACGTGAACACGGGCGGCTACGTCGGCGCGCGCAACTTCGACGACACGATCTTCAAGACCAACCTCGAGGCCGCGCACACGATCGCGCGGCAACTGCGGCTGCGCAACCTCGGCGGCATCATCATCATCGACTTCATCGACATGGAAAACGCCGAGCATCGCGACGCGGTGCTGTCCGAGCTGAAGAAGGCGCTGTCGCGCGACCGCACCCGCGTGACGGTCAATGGCTTCTCGCAGCTCGGCCTCGTCGAGATGACACGCAAGCGCACGCGCGAATCGCTCGCGCACGTGCTGTGCGAACCGTGCCCGACCTGCCAGGGCAAGGGCCAGGTGAAGACGTCGCGCACCGTGTGCTACGACATCCTGCGCGAGATCCTGCGCGAATCGCGGCAGTTCAACCCGCGCGAGTTCCGCGTGATCGCCGCGCAGCAGGTGATCGACCTGTTCCTCGACGAGGAGTCGCAGCATCTGGCGATGCTGATCGATTTCATCGGCAAGCCGGTGTCGCTGCAAGTGGAATCGAACCTGAGCCAGGAGCAGTACGACATCGTGCTGATGTAACCTTTCGCCCATCCGCCGCCAGCATTGCCGGGCGGTGCCCCGATGCGGCGTCCGGGCTGTTCGCGCATGCCGCGCCGGCCCCGCCGCCGCCCTTTCATTGACCCTTTTCGCATTCACCACACACCATGAGCCAAGGCCACAACCGCCGCCAGCGCAAGAAACTCCACATCGGCGAATTCCAGGAACTCGCGTTCAACGCGACCGCGCATTACCGCAACGACATGACCGACCTCGAGCGCGGCCAGTTGATCGATGCGTTCATCGACTTCGTCGAAGCGAACGGGCTGCTGACCGTCGCGTCCGCGGACGAAGGCATCGGCGCGTACGTGATCTCCGGCGCGCCGCGCGGCACGACGACCGACGCCGACCGCGAACGCGTGCGCGGGTGGCTGGCCGCCCGCCCGGAACTGACCGACGTCAAGGTCAGCGAATTCACCGACGCGTGGTATCCGGACGCCTGATTTCGGGATTTCACGCGGCTTAAGACGGCGCTCGCGCCGTCCCGCCACGACGGCCGGCCACGCTGGCGTCGCTTTTCCGAATGGTCATGATCGCGGCGGGCGTTGCGACGCTGAAGTCGCTGTCCGCGGGCGTCGGCTCGGCTCACCGAGCCGACGCACCGGCGGCGCCCGCGTCGTTGTCGACGATCCGGCGCCGCCGCCGAACCGCCGGCCGGCCTTCGATCCCTTCCTTTTCCCGACGGCCGGCCTGCAACCCGCCATCGAAATCGGTCCTGAAAGCAAGACACGTTAAACTCTCACCTCGCGTGGTGCGCCGCCCGCACCCGCCATCCATCGCCAGCCGCGTGCCCTCGGGCCGCCCCCGACCCATGGAGTGAGTGTCAATGAGCGGCGGACTCCCGTTTCCCGCATCCCGCAAGTCGTTGCCGTCGTCGACGGTCTTCCTGATTCTCGCCGCCGCCGCGCTGCTGTCCGGCTGCGGACTGCTGCCGGTCCAGAACCCGCCCGCACCGATCAGCGAGGCGCTCGTCGAGCCGGTCGAGGAGACAGCCGGCGAGCCGCTGACGATGCCGCCCGTGCCCGCGCCGACGCAACCGGAGACGCCGGAAGCGCCGAAGAAGCCGCACCGCGAGGTCGCTCGGCCGAAGCCCGTGCAGCGCCCCGAATCGCCGACCCCGCCGCCGCCTCCGCCCCCGCCGATCGTCGCGACGCGCCCGCTCGACCGTACCCAGATCCATGCGCTGCTCGACAGCGAGGTCGCGCGCCGCAACGGCAAGGTGGTCGGCCGCGCGGTCGACATGGTGGTCGACGCGAGCGGCAAGCCGCGCGAGATGATCGTCAACCTGCAGGGCTTCATGGGCATCGGCGACCGCAAGGTCATCTTCCCGTGGAACGTGTTCCGCTTCACGCCGGGCGGCAAGCAGGAGCCGATCGTGCTCGACGTGCCGTCGGGCGACCTGCCGCCGGCCGCGCGGCCGAAGGCCGTGCCGCTGTCCGGCTCGGCCGCGGCGTCGCCGGCGACGCGCCTGCCGATGCTCGACAGCGACGTCGAGCGCCCGAACGGCACGAAGATCGGCCGGATCGTCGACGTGCTGATCGACCGCGGCGCCCAGCCGCAGGCCGTCGTGCTCGACCTCGGCGGGCTCGTCAATACCGACCGGCGTTCGATCGCCGCGAGCTGGGGCGCGCTGCGCTTCGTCACGCGCGACAAGGCGCTGCGCGCGCAACTCGACCTGAACGACGCGCAGATCAAGGCGTCGCCGCCGTACGCGGCCGACAAACCGATCGTCGCCGTCTTCCCGCCCGTTGCCCCGGCGGCGCCGGCTTCGTCTGCGAGTGCCACCCGATGACGATCAAGCATTCCGTCAGCGTTCGCAGTCTCCGGGCCCTCGACTGGCTCAACTTTTTCGTTGCAAACGTTCAAACCGGGTTCGGTCCGTTCATTGCGTCCTACCTCGCGTCGCACAAGTGGACGCAGGGCGAGATCGGCATGGTGCTGTCGATCGGCACGATCAGCGCGATGGTCAGCCAGGTGCCGGGCGGCGCCGCCGTCGATGCGCTGAAAAACAAGAAAGGCGCGGCCGCGTGGGCGATCGCGGCCATCATCCTGTCTGCGGTGCTGCTCGCGTCGAGCCCGACGATCGTGCCGGTGATCGCCGCCGAGGTGTTCCACGGTTTTGCCAGCTGCATGCTGGTGCCGGCGATGGCCGCGATCTCGTTCTCGCTCGTCGGCCGCGCCGACCTCGGCGACCGGCTCGGCCGCAACGCGCGCTGGGCGTCGATCGGCAGCGCGGTCGCGGCCGGCCTGATGGGGCTGACCGGCGAATACTTCTCCGCGCGCGCGGTGTTCTGGCTGACCGCCGTGCTGGCGCTGCCCGCGCTGTTCGCGCTCGCGATGATCCAGCCGACGCATCAGGTGATTCCGCAGTCGTCGAAGCCTGACGACGTCGACGAAGCCGGCGAGCGCGAAACGCTGCTCGAACTGCTGCGCGATCGCCGGATGCTGATCTTCGCGGCCTGCGTCGTGCTGTTCCATCTGTCGAACGCCGCGATGCTGAACCTCGCGGCCGGCGAAGTCACGGCCGGGATGGGCGAGAACGTGCAGCTCGTGATCGCCGCGTGCATCATCGTGCCGCAGGCGATCGTCGCGATGCTGTCGCCATGGGTCGGCCGCTCCGCGCAGCGCTGGGGGCGCCGGCCGATCCTGCTGCTCGGCTTCTCCGCGCTGCCGGTGCGCGCGCTGCTGTTCGCCGGCGTCAGCAGTCCGTACCTGCTCGTGCCGGTGCAGATGCTCGACGGCATCAGCGCGGCCGTGTTCGGCGTGATGCTGCCGCTGATCGCGGCCGACGTCGCGGGCGGCAAGGGCCGCTACAACCTGTGTATCGGGCTGTTCGGGCTCGCGGCCGGGATCGGCGCGACGCTCAGCACGGCGGTGGCCGGCTACGTCGCCGATCACTTCGGCAACGCGGTCAGCTTCTTCGGGCTCGCGGCCGCCGGCGCGCTCGCGGTGCTGCTGGTGTGGCTCGTGATGCCCGAAACGCGCGTCGGGAACGGCGATGCGACGGCCGACGAACCGGCGGCCGCGTCGCCCGAACAGGCGCATTGACGGCGGCGCACCGCCGCTACCCGCTTCTTGACCGACGCACGATGGATACGATCAGGACACTCAACGAAGCCCGTCAGCAGATCCAGCAGTCGATCTTCGATCTGTTCAAGGGGCTGTCATTCAGCGAGCGGCTCGCGCAAGGCGGACTGATGGCGCTGCAGGCGGTGTGCGGCGCGTGCCTCGCGTATGCGATCGGCCGCGCGATGCATACCGAGCAGGCCGTATGGGCGGCGATCACCGCGATCGCGGTCACGCAGCACAACTACTCGGACACGATGTCGCTGTCGCGCGACCAGTTCATCGGCGCGATGGTCGGCGGCGTACTCGGTTTCGCCGGTGCGGCGCTGGGCGGCGATCGCCTCGTCGCGTACGCGATCACGGTCGCGGTCGTGATCGTCTGCTGCTGGTGCCTGAACATCGGCAGCGCGGCACGGCTCGGCGGCGTGACCGCGACGATCGTGCTGCTGTTCCCGGGCAACGGCCCGCTGTGGGACGTTCCGCTGATCCGGCTCGGCGAAGTGACGCTCGGCACGGTGTGCGCGCTCGGCGTGTGCTGGGTGATGTCGAGAATCGAGCGGCGCTGGTTCCGCCGCGCGGCGGCAAGGTGATGCGGCGCCGGGCGACGCGCCCGGCAGCCGGATGAACGATCGGAACGCTGCGTGACGGTGACGGGTGACGGACCGGGTGGTTACGGACCGACCCGCAGCACGATGCCCGAGCCGATCTGCACGAGCAGGTAGTCGCCGCCGACACCGACCCAGTGATAGCCGCGCGGCGGCGCGCTCAGGTGGTAGCCGCGCCAGTCGTCGACCACGTACTGACGATCGCGGAATTCGTCCGGCAGCCGGTCGCCCTTGTGCCAGTCGCGGCGCGGCCCGTCGGCCCAGCGCGGCGGTACGTCGTCGCGATGCATCGCGTGGCCGGGCGGCACGTGTTTCGGGCCATGCCCGCGATGCATGCCGGGGCCGCCGCGGTCATCGCGATCGCCGTGGTTGCCGTGATCCTGCGCCATCGCCGCCGTCGCGGCGCAGCCCGCCGCGATCAGTGCGGCCAGCATCATGCCGTGCATCCTCTTCATTGTCCTTCCCTCCGTGGTGTCACGTCGAACAAGAAACGACCAGGACTGCCCGATGAAGATAGCACACGGCATCGCGTGGCCGCATGACCCTGGGTCACGCCGCCTGCTGCTGGTACTGGATCCGGTGCAGATGCGCGTAGAGGCCGCCGTGGCGCAGCAGTTCGTCGTGGCTGCCCTCTTCGACGATCTTGCCGGCCTCGAGCACGAGGATGCGGTCCGCGCGCTCGATCGTCGACAGCCGGTGCGCGATCACCAGCGTCGTACGACCTTCCATCAGCCGTTCGAGCGCGGCCTGCACGTGGCGCTCCGACTCGGAATCGAGCGCCGACGTCGCTTCGTCGAGGATCAGGATCGGCGCGTCCTTGTAGATCGCGCGCGCAATCGCGAGCCGCTGGCGCTGGCCGCCGGACAGCCGCATCCCGTTGCCGCCGACCAGCGTGTCGAGCCCGTCGGGCATCGCGGCGACCGCGTCGGCGAGGTTCGCGGCCTCGAGCGCGGCCTGCACGCGCGCACGGTCGGGCGTCTGCCCGTAGGCGACGTTCGCGGCGATCGTGTCGTTGAACAGCACGACGTCCTGGCTGACCATCGCCATCTGGCTGCGCAGTGCGTGGAGGTCGTAGTCGGATACCGACACGCCGTCGACCAGGATCGTGCCGTCCGTCGGGTCGAAGAAGCGCGGCAGCAGGTTCACGAGCGTCGTCTTGCCGCTGCCGGACGGGCCGGCCAGCGCGATCATTTCGCCCGGCGCGACCTTGAACGAGATGCGGTCGAGCGTCGGCCGCTCGGCCGCGCCGTAGTCGAACGACACGGCGCGGAACTCGATCTCGCCGCGCGCCTGCGACAGCGGCCGCCCGCCGCCCTGCGGCTCGGCCGGCTCGTCGATCAGCCCGAAGATCAGCTCGGCGGCCGTCATCCCCCGCTGCAGCGGCTGGTTGACGTCGATCAGGTGCTTGAGCGGCGAGATCACGAGCAGCATCGACGTGACGAACGCGACGAACCCGCCGACCGTCGTCTGGTCGTTCGACGACTGCACGACCGCGATCGTGATCACGACCGCGAGCGCGATCGACGCGAGAAACTGCGTGAGCGGCTGCGCGAGGCCGCCCGAGATCGTCATGCGCATCGCGTAGCCGCGCAGGCGCTTGCTCATCGTCGTGAAGCGGTCCATCTCGTACGCTTCGCCGTTGTGCACCTTGACGACCTTGTAGCCGCCGACCGTCTCCTCGACGATGTACGACAGCTCGTTGGTGAGCGTCTGGTGTTCGCGGTTCAGGCGACGCAGCCGGCGATTGATCTTGCTGACGAGCCAGCCGATGCCCGGCAGGATCACCGCGACGATCAGCGTGAGCCGCCAGTTCAGGTAGAACAGGTAGCCGAGCAGGAAGATCACCGTCAGCGAATCGCGCACGAGCGTGACCATCACGCCCGTCAGCACCGACAGGATCTGGTTGACCTCGAACACGATCGCGTTGATCACCGTGCTCGCGGTTTCGCGCTGGAAGAACGACGCGCCGGTATGGATCATCCGCTGGAACATCTCGAGCCGCAGTTGCAGCAGGATGCGGTTCGATACGTAGTTGAGCAGGTAGTTGGACGTGTACTGCGACACGCCGCGCACGAGCGCGAGGCCGATCACCGCGATCGGCACGTACCATTTCGCGCGGTCGCTGCCGTGCGCGCCGAAGCCGTGGTCGAGCAGCGGCTTGAGCAGCGCCGGAATCCCGGCCTCGGTAGCCGCGACGACGCCCATCGTCATCACCGCGAGCACCACGATGCCGATGAGCGGCCGGATGTACGGCCACAGGCGTTTGAGAACCGTGATCGGCGACGTACCGGTGCCGTCCATCGGTTTGCGAAGAGTGTTCTGGGTTTCCAAGGCAATCCTTCTTGAGCCGCGACGCGGCGCCCGGAGCGTGGCTGCCCGGGATTCGCCCCCGTCCGGCGGGTGCCGAAAAAGGCCCAACATTATAGCCGTACCGCCCCCGCCGGCACGGCCGTGGCCGCAGCGGCCGCCGACCGGCGCGCGGGTATACTGCCGCTCACCGTTTTCTCCGCCTTTTCGACGATTTCATGGCAGAACCCACCCTCGGCGTCGCCCTCATCGCCCTCAACGCATCCGCGCGGCTCGCGCAGTGCCTCGATGCGCTGTCGTTCGCCGACGACGTCGTCGTGATCGACGGCGGCAGCACCGACGATACCGTCGCGATCGCGCAGGCGCACGGCGCGCGCGTGCTCGTCGAGCGCGACTGGCCGGGCTTCGGCCCGCAGAAGAATCGTGCGGTCGACGCGCTCGACACCGACTGGATCCTGTCGCTCGATACCGACGAAATCGTCACGCCGGAACTCGCGCGGTCGATCCGCGACGCAATCCGCGCGCCGGCCGCGCAGGTCTATGCGCTCGACCGGCTGTCCAGCTTCTGCGGCCAGTGGATCCATCACAGCGGCTGGTATCCGGACTGGGTGCCGCGGCTGTTCCGGCGCGGCGCCGCGCGGTTCTCGGACGATCTCGTGCACGAGCGCCTCGTATTCGATACCGCCGCACAGCGCCTGGCCGGCAAGCTGATGCACTACTCGTACGAGGATTTCGAAACGGTCGTGCGCAAGCTCGACGCGTATTCGACGGCCGGCGCGCGCCAGCGCCGCGCGGCTGGCCAGCGCGGCGGCTTCGGCAAGGCGCTCGGCCGCGGCGCGTGGGCGTTCGTGCGCACCTACGTGCTGCGGCGCGGCTTCCTCGACGGTCGCGCGGGCTTCATGATCGCCGTGTTCAACGCGGAAACCGTGTATTACCGCTTCCTGAAGCTCGGTCACGAACGGGCCCGCTGAGCGCCCGCCCGGCATGCAGCCGGCCCGGCGTTACAATGCCGGCCTGCCCGCGCCGCGCGTGCCCGTCCGACCGGCGGCGCCACGCGCCGCCCGCCACGACGACTACCGAATCCGACCGCCATGTTCTCCATCATCATCCCGACCTGGAACAATCTGCCGTACCTCAAGCTCGTCGTCGACAGCCTGCGCCGGCATTCCGCGTACGACCACCAGATCATCGTGCACGTGAACGACGGCTCGGACGGCACGCTCGACTGGGTGCGCAACGAAGGGATCGAGCACACCGCGTCGCCGGCCAACATCGGCATCTGCCATGCGGTCAACCTGGCCGCCGCGCGCGCCACGCGCGACTACGTCGTCTACATGAACGACGACATGTTCTGCTGCCCGGGCTGGGATACGGCGCTCGTGCGCCGCATCGAACGGATGCCGACCGACCTGTTCATGCTGTCGGGCACGATGATCGAGCCGGTCGACACGCGCAACCCGTGCGTCGTCGTCAGCAATTTCGGCCGCGACGCCGAACAGTTCGACGCCGCCGCCCTGATCGCCGCGTCGCCGAAGCTCGCGCGCGCGGACTGGCTCGGCTCGACGTGGCCGCCGACGCTCGTGCACCGCGACTGGTGGAACCGCATCGGCGGCTACAGCAGCGAGTTGTCGCCGGGCATGAGCAGCGACAACGACTTCTCGATGAAATTCTGGGATGCGGGCTGCCGGATCTTCATCGGCGTCGGCGACAGCCTCGTGTACCACTTCCAGCAAAAGAGCACCGGCAAGATCGTCAAGAACGACGGCCGTCGCCAGTTCCTGAACAAATGGGGCATGACCCAGGCGACGTTCGACCGCTACTACCTGCATCGCGGCGAGCCGGTCGGCACGCAGATCGCGCTAGACACGCCGGTCGTGGAAGGTCGCCTCAAGCGCGCGCTGTTGCGCTCGCGAATCAAGCGCGCGTTCAGCTGATCGGACCCCGAAAACCGCGCAGAAACCTGTCGTGCTTCGCGTATACTGCGCCGTTCGTCCCGGATCGCTCGCCGGGATACGCGGCGCGGGGCGCGATGTCCGCGAGCCGCATTCGTCCATACGACAGGTTCCAATGCTTTCGTTTTCCACTCCCGCCACGCGGCGCCTGACCGCCGCCCGTGCATTCGCCGTCGCCGCGCTGTGCATGGTGCCCGTCTCGACCGCGCTGACCAACGTGTTCTGCGGGCTGTTCGCCGCCGCGCTCGTGATCTCCCCCGAATTCTGGCGTGACCTGCGCTCGTTCGTCACCGATCCGGCTTCGCTCGCGGCGTTGCTGATCCTGGCCGCGCTGGCCGCGAGCGTCGCCTATACGGTCGCGCCGCACAACAAGGCGTGGAACTGGGTCGCGAAGTACGACAAGCTGCTGCTGCTGCCGTTCGCCGTGCTCGCGTTCCGTCATTCGAACTGGGCGCCGATCGTGCGGCGCTGCTGGTTCGGCACGCTGTGCGTGGTCCTGCTGCTGTCGACGACCAACTATCTCGGGTTGACCTCAATTGGGCCGGCGTATGCGACCCAGTTGCCGCTGTCGCGCGCGTGGGTGTTCAAGAACCACATCGCCGCCGGCATGTTCGGCGCACTGCTCTTCTACCAGGCGGCCGATCTCGCGCTGGCGGCCCGCACGACGCTGTCGCGCGCCGCCTATGCGTTCGTCGCGGCATTGGCGCTCGTCAACGTGTTCGTGATGCTGCAGGGGCGCACCGGGCAGGTCATCGCGCTGTTGCTGATCCTCGTCGTCGCGGTGCGTTTCGTGCTGTTGCTGCGCCGGCAGTCCGCGCTGCGCGCGGGGCTCGCCGCCGGCGTGCTCGTATTGGCGGGCGTCGCGCTCGTGGTCGCTGCATGCACGGTTCACAACGGCCGTCTGACGAAGGTCGTGACGGAAGTGCAGCAATATCGGCAGAGCGATGCAGCCACGTCGACCGGGCTGCGCCTCGAGTGGTACAAGAAGGGGCTCGAGCTGTATCGCCAGCGCCCTGTGATCGGCTACGGCGCGGGCGGCCTCGAATCCGAATTCGAGAAGCTCACGGCCGGCAAGACGGCCGCCGAAGGCCAGCTCACGTCGAATCCGCACAACGAATATCTGCTGATGGCCGTGCAGCTCGGCACGCTCGGCCTGCTGCTGTTCGTCAACCTGATCGTGCAGATCGCGCGCGGCAGCCGTGCGCTCGATCCGCGCTCGCGGCACCTGCTGCTCGCGTGGCTCGCGATCTTCGCGATCGGCAGTCTCGCGAATTCGCTGCTGCTGGATTTCGCCGAAGGGCACCTGATCGTGCTGCTGGCCGGCATTCTGCTCGGCTGCGGCGAACGCAGCGAAGCGCTGCCGCGCGAAACGTCGGCGATCCGACGCAGCGTGTAACGCACGCCGGCATACGTTCCGCTGCCCTGCCGACCAGCGACGGCGGCAGCGGATGTCCGCCATCGATGCGGTCGCGCCGCGTGGCGCTTCGCGAAACAACCCTTCCGCGAACGAAAAAAGGCACGCCTCAGTCGGATCCGGTGCGGCGCAGCCGTGACGTGTCGACGACGATGTCGGCCGGGCCCGGCGGAGTCAGCCCGAGCATCTCGGCCGCCGCGGCCTTCACGCGCTGCGCGCCAAGATGGGCGAGGCAGTCGCTGCGGCTGTCGACGTGACGCTCGCAGCCTTCGTGCCGGCACGGCACGCAATCCCCGTCCCCCTGCAACAGCCACACGTTCCCATGCCGGCCCGAGCCGCGCAGCGCCCACGGATTCTCGGTCGCCGGCCAGTGCTGCGGCCACGGCCCCCAGCGCACGGGGTCGGACGGCCCGAACAGTGCGATCGTGTCGGTGCCCGTCGCGGCCGCGACGTGGGTCGCGCCGGTGTCGGGGCCGATGAAGAGCCGCGCGCGCCGCACGAGTTCCGCGCTCTCGCCGAACGTCAGGCGGCCGACCAGGTTCAGCACGTCACCGCCCGCCTCGGTCGCGACCTGCTCCGCATATTCGCGCTCGCGGTCGGCCGGGCCGCCCGACAACGCCACCGCGAAGCCCTGCTCGCGCAGCCAGCCGATCATTTCGACCCAACCGTCGAGCCGCCATTGCTTGTAACGGAACATCGGATACGGATGCAGCACGACCAGTGGCTTGCCGGCGCGGATCGCCGGCGACTCGGCGAGGCACGCGTCGAAACGCGCGCGCCGCGCGGGATCGTCGCCGATGCCGGGCGCGACGACCTCGGACACCGGCTCGATGCCGATCACCGGCGCGAGCGCCAGCGTACTGACGACCGTATGCGCCGATTCGTGGTGATTGATCGCGATTCCGTGCAGCATCATCCGCGTGAGCCACGTGACGCGATCCGGATCGACGAGACCGACCCGCTTGCGGCCGGCGAACCAGCTATAGAAACGCGGCCGGTCGGAACTCAGCGCCGCGCACGCGAGATCGTAGCGACGCCATATCGACAGCGCGTCGCGCAGCCGCTCGCCCAATCCCGCGCGCTGCGCGACGACGATCACGCGCCGCACGTCCGGATTGTGCTCGAGCACGCCCTCGGTGCCGCGAAACACCAGCATGTCGATCTGCGCGTCCGGCCAGCGGGCCTTCAGCGACCGTACGAGCGGTGTCGTCAACAGTACATCGCCGATACGGCGAGGCGCGGCGACGAGGATGGTTCTGGGCGGACGGGCGGAAGAAAACAGGGCCACGGCAATCGTCTGGCTGGCTGAACAAGGCTGGCAATGTACAGGATTTTCCAGCCGCCGGCGCGGCGCCGCACACCGGTCGTGCGGGCGGCCGCGATACGTCCCTGCGCAGCCGGGCATGGCAGTATGTGCGGCTGGTACGGCCCGCCGGGCGCTACGAAGCGATCGTCACGGTCGCAGGCGCCGCCGCGGCCGGCCGCGCGCGCGCCGTGCCGGCCGGCGCTTCGTCGCGGTGGCTCGCCTGCGGCAGCAGGTGGCGCACCGCGCGCTCGACCGCATCGACGCCGATCGCATCGACGGTCGGGCCCGCGCGCAGGACCACGTGCGGCACACCGAGCGGATGCCAGCGCAGGTATTTCTCGGGACGGTCCTCGAACAGGGCAGCCACCGGTACGCCGAGCGCCGACGCAAGGTGGACGGGCGCGCTGTCGGCCGAGACGATCGCATCGAGCAGGCTCGCGGCCGCCACCAGCTCGGCGACCGAGGCCGGCGCGACATGCCGTGCATTCACGTCGCGCCACAGGTCGCCTTCGGCAGCATGGCCGATGGCCGGATCGCGAAACACGATGACATCCGCGACGGGGGCGAGCCGCTCGCCGAGGTCGCGCCAGCGCTCGGCGGGCCAGCGGCGCTCGACCGCCTTGTTCGACACGAATAGCCCGACGCGCGGCTTCGTGCGCGCGCCGAGCAGGCGATGCCACACTTCCTGCAGCGCGCGGTCGGGATGAACCGACAGCTCGAGACGGTCGAGATCGGCGCAGCCGAGTTCGGGCACCAGGCGAAAACCCGACAACGCCTCGTGGCACATCGGCCGCTGCGCGACATGCTCGGGCTTGCGATCGTCGAATTCCGTCTCGGCATCGTGCCAGCGGCAATCCTTCGCGCGAAGCTGGCGCGCGAACTGCATGCTGCTGCGGTGCATGCCGCCGTTCGGCACGATCACGAGGTCGAACCGCAAGCGGCGCAGACGGCGCACGAGGCGCAGCCGGTCGAAGAATGCGCGCATCCGTCCGGGACGGTCGTTGCGCTCGCACTGGCGGCTGTACACGTAGGTGTGGATGGCGTGCACGTCCGGGTTGCCGGCCAGCGCGGCCGCGTTGTATCGGTTCGCGACCACATGCAGCTCCGCGCCCGGCCAGCGCGCCTTCAGCGCGCGGAGAAACGCCGTCGTGCACAGCATGTCGCCCAGAAAATCAATCCGGATCACGAGGATCCGCTGCATCGGGTTCCCATTGGCCATGGTCTTGTGGTGGTGACAATCAGTTTTTATCGTCGCGACGAGCCCTGCCCCGGCATCCTGCCCAGAGCGGCCCTGTCGCGCACTGCCGCACGGCGCGTGAATTCGCCCCCGTTTGCGCGCATGCTGCCGGCTTCGCCGCCGCGCACACCTGCGCCAGCGCCGAGTTCATCCGGTCAGCGCGGGATTGTATAGCGTCCGGATGGGCAGCCCAAGACCCGCCTGCCCGCGCTCGTCAAAACGGCCCGCCGCACCGCACGATGGCGATGCGACGGGCCGTGCATAGGCGACAGCCGTCGAAGTGGAACGCGATCAGTACGTGATTTCGACGACGCTGCCGTCGAACGCCGCTCGCAACTCCGCCAGCAGCACGTCGCTCGGCTTCACGCGCCATGCGTCGCCCAGACGCATTTCGCCTTGCGCGCGCGCATTGCTGTAGTGAATCTGCACCGCCAGCCCGTTCGGCAGCGGCGCCTGCGGGCGGCGACCGCCATCGCGTCCGCCACCGCGCGGCGCGGGCGCTTCGACCGCGTTCGCGGCAGCCGGCTCGTCCTTCGCCACATGCGGCTCGAGCACGCGGCGCAGCGCAAGCGCGTCGGCGTTGCCGTTCATCGTCAGCCGCACGGCCTGCGCATAGCGGCTGCGCGCGCGCTCGAGATCCATCACGGTATCGGCCGTGAAGCGAATGCCGCCGGTGAACGCGTCGTTGCGCGCCTGCCCCTGCACGATCAGCAGCTCGTCTTCCTTGAACAGCGCCTTGTTCGCCTCGAACTGTTCGTTGAAGATCGTGATCTCGCATTGGCCCGAGCCGTCGTCGAGCAGCGCGATCAGCATCTTGCCGCGCTGCGTCATCTGCGTGCGCAGCGACGCGATGATGCCCGCGACGAGCTTGTCGCGACCTTCCTTCAGGTCGCCGACCTTCTGCCGCACGAAGCGGCGCACTTCGTCGCGATACGCGTCGAACAGGTGGCCGGACAGGTAGAAGCCGAGCGCGCCCTTTTCTTCCTGCAGACGGCGCTTGTCGTCCCACGCGGGTTCGTCGACGAGCGCGTGCGCATGCGGCGACTCGGCGCCCATGTCGAACAGGCCGGCCTGCATCGCGTTCGCCTCGGCCTGGTCGGCCGCTTCCATCGCGAGCGGCACCGACGCGATCAATTGCGCTCGGTTCGGGTTCAGCGAATCGAACGCGCCGGCGCGGATCAGCGCCTCGACCGTGCGGCGGTTGACGACGCGCCGGTCGATCCGTTCGCAGAAGTCGAACAGGTCGGTAAACGCCTTTTCCTCGCGGGCCCGCAGGATTTCCTCGATCGCGTTCTGGCCGCTGCCCTTCACCGCGCCAAGGCCGTAGCGGATCGTGCGCGAGCGCTTGCCGTCGGCTTCCGCGACCGGCTCGAACCGGTAATGCGATGCGTTGATGTCCGGCGGCAGCACGACGAGGTTGTTCAACACGCAATCGTCGAACAGGATCTTCACCTTGTCGGTGTCGTCCATCGCGAGCGTCATGTTGGCCGCCATGAATTCGGCCGGATGGTGCGCCTTCAGCCACGCGGTGTAATACGCGAGCAGCGCATACGCGGCCGCGTGCGACTTGTTGAAGCCGTAGCCCGCGAACTTCTCCATCAAGTCGAAGATCTCGTCGGACTTCTCGCGCGTGAGGCCGTTCTTCGCCGCACCCTCGGCGAAGATCTCGCGATGCTTGGCCATCTCCTCGGGCTTCTTCTTGCCCATCGCGCGACGCAGCAAGTCGGCGCCACCGAGCGAGTAGCCGCCGATGATCTGCGCCATCTGCATCACTTGCTCCTGATAGACCATGATGCCGTAGGTCTCTTTCAGGACGGGTTCGACGCGCGGATCCGGATAGTCGACCTTCTCGCGCCCGTGCTTCCGTGCGCAGAAGCTCGGGATCAGGTCCATCGGGCCCGGACGGTACAACGACACGAGCGCGATGATGTCCTCGAAGCGGTCGGGCTGCGCATCCTTCAGCATGCCCTGCATCCCGCGGCTTTCCAGCTGGAACACCGCGACCGTGTTGGCCTTCTTCAGGATCTGGAACGAGGCCGGATCGTCGAGCGGTACCTGCGCGAGCGACCAGTCGGCCTTCGACGGATCGAGGCGGCGGATGTAGCGCTCGGCCCAGTCGAGGATCGTCAGCGTCGTGAGCCCCAGAAAGTCGAACTTCACGAGGCCGACGGCTTCGACGTCGTCCTTGTCGTACTGGCTGACCACGCCGCCGTCGTCGCCCTGCGTGTACAGCGGGCAGAAATCGGTCAGCTTGCCGGGCGCGATCAGCACGCCGCCCGCGTGCATCCCGACGTTACGCGTGAGGCCCTCGACGCGCTGCGCGAGATCGAGCAACTGATGGACTTCGTCCTCGTGGTCGTAGCGCTCCTGCAGTTGCGGCTCTTCCTTCATCGCGTCGGCAATCGTCACGTGCTTGCCGGGCTTGAACGGAATCAGCTTCGCGACACCGTCGGTGAACATGTAGCCGAGGTCGAGCACGCGGCCGATGTCGCGCACGGCCGCCTTCGCGGCCATCGTGCCGAACGTGGCGATCTGCGACACGGCGTCCGCGCCGTATTTCTCCTTCACGTACTGGATCACGCGATCGCGGCCGTGCTGGCAGAAGTCGATGTCGAAGTCGGGCATCGACACGCGCTCCGGGTTCAGGAAGCGCTCGAACAGCAGGTTGTAGCGCAGCGGATCGAGGTCGGTGATGCCGAGCGCGTACGCGACCAGCGAGCCGGCGCCCGAGCCGCGGCCCGGCCCCACCGGCACGCCGTTGTTCTTCGCCCAGTTGATGAAGTCCGCAACGATCAGGAAGTAGCCGGGGAAGCCCATCTTCGTGATGGTCCCGCACTCGAATTCGAGGCGCTTGTAGTACGTGTCGCGCTGCGCGTCGCGCTCGGCTTCGACCGGATACAACTGCGCGAGGCGGGTCTCGAGCCCTTCCTTCGACAGCTGGACCAGGTAGTCGTCGAGCGACATGCCGTCCGGCGTCGGGAACAGCGGCAGTTTCGGCTTGCCGAGCTCGAGCTTCAGGTTGCAGCGCTTCGCGATCTCGACCGTGTTCGCGATCGCCGACGGGAGGTCAGCGAACAGCGCGACCATGTCGTCCTGCGTGCGGAAATACTGGTCGGTCGTGAAACGCTTCTGCCGCCGCGGGTTCGCGAGGATGTCGCCTTCCGAGATGCACACGCGCGCCTCGTGCGCGGTGAAATCGTCGTCGGTCATGAACTGCGTCGGGTGCGTCGCGACGACCGGCAGCTTCAGCGACGCGGCGAGCGTCGCGGCCTGCTGGATGTACGCCTCGGCGCCCGGCTGGCCGTAACGCTGCAGCTCGATGTAGAAAGCGCCCGGGAATACGCTCGCCCAGCGCGCGGCGTGACGGCGCGCGGCTTCTTCGTTGCCGGCGGCCAGCGCGAGCCCGATGTCGCCCTGCTGCGCGCCCGACAGCGCGAGCAGCCCCTGCGCGAACTCGCCGTCGAGCCAGCTCGCGTCGAGTTCCGCGCGGCCGCGGTACTGGTTCGTGAGCCACGCCTTCGACAGCAGCTCGCAGAGATTCAGGTAACCGACCTTGTCCTTGACCAGCAGCAGCAGCCGCGACGGCTTGTCGCGGTCGTCCGGATTGGCAATCCAGACGTCGCAGCCGGCGATCGGCTTGATGCCCTTGCCGCGGGCTTCCTGGTAGAAACGGACGAGACCGAATGCGTTGCCGAGATCGGTGAGCGCGAGCGCGCCCTGACCGTCCGCGGCCGCCGCCTTGACGATGTCGTCAATGCGCACGATGCCGTCGGCGATCGAGAACTCGGAGTGAACGCGAAGATGGACGAAGCGAGGATCTGACATGGGCGCTATTGTAGCCGCCCCGCCGCGCGGGCTGCCCAAAAAATGCCCGCGTTGGCCGTTCGGCCGATGCACGCGGCGACGCGTCGCGCGGCCGGCCGTTCGGCCAGATACCGATGCCGGCGTCGTTTGCGGGATAATACGGCTTTTCGAATCAACGCCCCGGCTTCGCACCCTTTTTTGCGGGCCGCGTGCGGCCGTTTTCCCGTCGGACCATCATGACCATCGTCAACCTCGCCGCCTACCACTTCGTATCGCTCGACGCGAACGAGCAATGGCGCCCGCTCGTCACCGCGCGCTGCAACGAACTGGGCCTGCGCGGCACGATCCTGCTCGCGCCGGAAGGCATCAACCTGTTCATCGCCGGCACGCGCGAAGCCACCGACGCATTCATCGCATACATTCGCCACGATCCGCTGTTCGAAGGCAAGTTCGCGACGCTGCAGTTCAAGGAAAGCCTGTCCGACTCGCAGCCGTTTCGCCGCATGCTCGTGCGCCTGAAGCGCGAGATCATCACGATGAAGAAGCCCGCGATCAAGCCGGAACTCGGCCGCGCGCCGTTCGTCGACGCGCGCACGCTCAAGGCGTGGCTCGACCGCGGCCACGATGATGCGGGCCGCCCGGTCGTGATGCTCGACACGCGCAACGCGTTCGAAGTCGACGTCGGCACGTTCGACAACGCGCTCGACTACCGGATCGACAAGTTCAGCGAATTCCCGGAAGTGATCGACGCGAACCGCGCCGACCTCGAAGGCAAGACGGTCGTGTCGTTCTGCACCGGCGGCATCCGCTGCGAGAAGGCCGCGATCCACATGAAGGAAATCGGCATCGAGAACGTGTACCAGCTCGAAGGCGGGATCCTGAAGTACTTCGAGGAAGTCGGCGGCGCGCACTATCACGGCGACTGCTTCGTGTTCGACTACCGCACCGCGCTGAATCCGCAGCTCCAGCCCACCGCGAACGTCACGTGCTTCGCGTGCCGCGCGGTCGTCACGCCGCAAGCGCAACAGTCGCCGAGCTACGTGCCCGGCAAGTCGTGCCCGGCCTGCGTGCAGGCAGCCAGCGCCGCGTAACGGCGCGCCTCGCCTCGCCACGTCTCGTCGCGCCCCGCCGATGAATCACGGCTATCGCGGCCGCTTCGCGCCGTCGCCCACCGGCCCGCTGCACTTCGGCTCGCTGGTCGGCGCGCTCGCGAGCTGGCTCGACGCGCGCGCGCACGGCGGCACGTGGCTCGTGCGCATCGAGGATCTCGACGGCCCGCGCACGGTGCCCGGCGCGGCCGACGACATCCTCGCGACCCTCGCCCATTTCGGCATGACGCCTGACGCGCCGCCCGTCTGGCAGAGCACGCGCGATGCGGCCTACACGGCCGCGCTCGAGCGGCTCGTCGCGGCGGGGCTCGTCTATCCGTGCGGCTGCACGCGCAAGGAGATCGCCGATTCGCTGCGCGCGGCCCACGAACGCCACACGACGCTCGCCTATCCGGGCACCTGCCGCACCGGCCTGCACGGCAAGCCCGCGCGCGCATGGCGGCTGCGCGTGCCCGACGGCAGCGACGCGCTCGTCACGTTCGACGATCGCTGGCAGCACACGCAAGCGCAGAACCTCGCGACCGACGTCGGCGATTTCGTGCTCAAACGCGCGGACGGCCAATGGGCGTATCAACTCGCGGTCGTCGTCGACGATGCCGATGCCGGCATCACGCATGTCGTGCGCGGCGCCGATCTGCTCGATTCGACCGCGCGCCAGATCTACCTGCAGCGCTGCCTCGGCGTGCCGACTCCCGCGTATCTGCACGTGCCCGTCGTGGTCGATGCGAACGGCGAAAAGCTCAGCAAGCAGACAGGCGCGACGGCGCTCGAACGCAACGATCCGCTTCCGGCGCTGCGGGCCGCGGCCGCGCATCTCGGTTTGGCGGACGATGGCGATCTACCGGGCAATACGATGGCGTCCTTCTACGCGGCCGCGACCGATGCGTGGGCGCGTCGCTTCGGCCCGCGCGCGGGTTGAGTCGCCTGCGGGACACCGGCGCGTGCCCGACTACGCTCGTGCGTCCGTCGGCCGCTAATCCGATCGCGTGACGACGTGACGGAAGCGTGACCGTCACGCCTGGCGGCGACACGGCATCAAAAGATCCGCCCCGCGCGGCAAGCAATAGCCCCGCCTCGCACGCTCCCCCCGCCCCGATCGCGTCACCCAATGAAAAACGGGCACATGCTCGTCGCATGTGCCCGCTTGCCGGCAGCGCTCACGCGCCGCCCCCGCCGCTCCGCCCGGCTTACGCCGACGGCTTGCGCGGCATCCCGAACCCGCCGAGCAGCGCGGCGACCTGCCGCTTCGGCCCTTTCTTCTCGGGCTGCTGCACGGGCTGCGCGTCGTCGGGCTGCTTCGCCGACGCCTGCGGCTCGTACGGCTTCAGGAAGAAGTCGTCGACCGGCGCTTCGTGGCGGCGATGATGGCCGCCGCGCTCGGCGCTGCCCGACCGGCGAGCCGATGCGCCGCGATGCTCGTCGCGATCGCGCCGGCCGCCCCGCTCGCCACCGCGCTCGCCACCGCGCTCGCTGGTGCGTTCACCACCGCGCTCGCCGCCACGATCGTCGTGACGATGGCGCGCCGGCTTGTCGAGCTTGAGCGTCTGCACTTCGAGCGGACGCTTGATCAGCTTCTCGATGTCGGCGAGCTGCTTGCGCTCGTTCGGGCTGCACAGCGACAGCGCGTCGCCCGTCGCGCCCGCGCGGCCGGTACGGCCGATCCGGTGCACGTAGTCTTCCGCGCTGAACGGCAGGTCGAAGTTGATCACGGCCGGCAGCTCGGCGATGTCGAGGCCGCGCGCGGCCACGTCGGTCGCGACCAGCGCCTCGATCTCGCCGCGCTTGAACGCGTCCAGCGCCTGCATCCGCTCGATCTGCGTCTTGTCGCCGTGAATCGCCGACGCGACCACGCCGTCGCGCTCGAGATTGCGCGCGAGGCGGCTCGCGCCGATCTTGCTGTTGCAGAACACGATCACCTGCTTGAGCCCGCGATCGCGCAGCAACTGCACGACGGCCGCCTGCTTGTCGCCTTCGGCGACGTCGTAGACGATCTGCGTGACGTTCGCGTTCGTCGAGTTGCTGCGCGCGACCTCGATCGTCTGCGGATTGCGCAGGTAGGTCGACGCGAGCTTCTTGATTTCGCCCGAGAAGGTGGCCGAGAACAGCAGCGTCTGACGCTCCTTCGGCAGCAGGTTCAGGATGCGCTGCAGATCGGGCAGGAAGCCCATGTCGAGCATCCGGTCGGCTTCGTCGAGCACGAGGATCTGCACCTGGCCGAGGTTCGCCGTCTTCTGCTGCACGTGATCGAGCAGACGGCCCGGCGTCGCGATCAGGATCTCGACGCCGCGACGCAGTTCGGCCGATTGCGGGTTCATGTCGACGCCGCCGAACACCACCGCGCTGCGCAGCGGCGTGTGCTTCGCATACGCGTGCACGTTCGCGGCGACCTGGTCGGCGAGTTCGCGGGTCGGCGTGAGGATCAGCGCACGCACGGGGTGGCGCGCCGGCGACGCGCTCGTGTTGGCCTGCGGCAGCAGGCGCTGGATGATCGGCAGCGAGAAGCTCGCGGTCTTGCCGGTGCCCGTTTGCGCGGCGCCCATGACGTCGCGGCCGGCGAGCACGACCGGAATGGCCTGCGCCTGGATCGGCGTCGGCGTCGTATAACCCTGCTCCGCAATGGCTTTCAGGATATCGGCGGCAAGGCCGAATTGATCGAAGGTTGCGTCGACGGGCTTGGCGACAGAATCGGACATGGTGGCGTTTCGCTCAAAAGGCGCGGCGGGGACATCGTGCGTCAGGCCGGCCGGGCCTGCGCTCATCACAATTCGGAAATAGACGGAGCCGCGGCGCGCCGCGCGGCGCCGCTCTGGCGCTTGGGACCGGTTCAATGCGAACGCTGGACGCCAGGCCGTGCGGACTCCGTTCGGCGCGAATGCCGGCGGAAAGGGCCGTATTGTAGCACCGTGCGGGAATCTGTCCGCGACAACGCCGCGAACGGCCGCGGCGGCGGTTCGCGCGGCGGGACTGCCCCAGCCCGTGCGGGCGAGCGGTCGCCCGCTCGGGTTATCCGTATCGGGCAGTAAACAAGAATGGGGGTTCGATGCCGAAGCCTCGCACCAGTCGGTCCGCCGCCCATCCGCGTACCGGGCCTTCAGCCTGACAGCCGTCACGACGCGCGAATACGCGAATGCGTGCCGCAACCGCGCCCGCCGCTCAGCCCTGCTTCTTTTTCTTCTCGACCTGCACGCAGTCGCCCAGCAGCGGCGGCGACTTCGGGTCGGCGATCTCGTCGCGCAGCGTCGCTTCCTTGCCCTTCGTCCACCACGTATAGCGGCCGGCCTGGTAGCGCGCGCCCGACGCCGACACCGTGTCGACGAACAGCAACCGCTTGCCGTCGACCGGCACGAGCGCGAAGCTCTGGCCGTTGCCCGCGAGCCAGTACGACACGCGCACCGGCTGCTTCTGGTTCGCGCACTGGTAGACGACCTGCTGGCGCGTGTCGGCGTCGATCTCTTCGATGGTCAATCGCGCGGCATGCGCGACGGAAACGGCACCGCCGGCAAGCGCAAGCGCGGCGAGGGTGTAGCGAATCATGCAGGTCCTCTCACGAGACGGTGGAAACGCGCCATCGCGGCGCGCGGGGTGATTGTCCATACGGTTGACGGGAAGGCACGTCGGCGGCCGAAATCAGGGATCGATCACGTCCGCGCACGCATCGGTCGGCGCCGCGGCGACATGGCCGACGAGCGGCACGATCTTGAGGCCCGCCGACGCCACGCGGCACGGCGCGGCCGCCAGGCCGCAGCCGGCGAGACTCGCGACAAGCGCCAGCGCGGCGCCCAGCTTTCCGATACGCAACCACCTCGACGCCATCGTCCGCTCCTCGTTCCGTCAGCGCGCCGACACGGGCCGCACGGCCGCGGCCGCGCGCTTCGCGCGTTCGCGGGCTTCGTCGACGGTCGCGCCGGTCGCCAGCGCGACGCCCATGCGCCGCTTCGCGAAACTTTCCGGCTTGCCGAACAGGCGCAGGTCCGCGCCCGGCACCGCGAGCGCGTCGCGCACGCCTTCGAACGCGATCCCGCGCTCGTCGAGCCCGCCGTAGATCACCGCCGACGCGGCCGGCGTGCCGAGCGCCGGATCGACCGGCAGCCCGAGAATCGCCCGCGCGTGCAGCTCGAATTCCGACTGGCGCTGCGATGCCAGCGTGACGAGGCCCGTATCGTGCGGCCGCGGGCTCACCTCGGAGAACCAGACGTCGTCGCCGCGCACGAACAGCTCGACGCCGAACAGCCCGCGCCCGCCGAGCGCCTCGGTCACCTTGTGCGCGATCTCGCGCGACTTCTCGAGCGCCGCCGCGCTCATCGGCTGCGGCTGCCACGATTCGACATAGTCGCCCGCCACCTGGACGTGGCCGACCGGCTCGCAGAAATAGGTACGCGTGTCGAGCGTCGCGGGGTCGATCGCGCGCACGGTCAGTTGCGTGATCTCGTAGTCGAAATCGACGAAGCCCTCGACGATCACGCGGCCATGGTTCACGCGCCCGCCAGCCATCGCGTAGTCCCACGCCGGCTTCACGTCGGCCTCGGTCTTCACGACCGACTGCCCCTTGCCCGACGACGACATCACGGGCTTCACGACACACGGCATGCCGATCTTCGCGACGGCCGCGCTGAACGCTTCGAACGAATCCGCGAACGCATACGGGGAGGTCGGCAGGCCGAGTTCCTCGGCCGCGAGCCGGCGGATCCCTTCGCGATTCATCGTGAGCTGCGTCGCGCGCGCGGTCGGGATCACCTCGGCGAGGCCGGCCGCCTCGATCGCCGCGAGCGCGTCGGTGGCGATCGCCTCGATCTCGGGGACGATCAGGTGCGGACGCTCGGCCTCGACGACCGCCCGCAGCGCGGCCGGGTCCGTCATGTCGATCACGTGCGCGCGATGCGCGACCTGGTGGCCCGGTGCGTCCCGATAGCGATCGACCGCGACGACTTCGACGCCGAGACGCTGCAACGCGATGATGACTTCCTTGCCGAGTTCGCCCGCGCCGAGCAGCATGACGCGCGTGGCCGAGGGTGAAAGCGGCGTACCGAGCCGCTGACCGATCTGCATGTGATTTCCCGCTGGTTCTGTTGGAGGACGAAAACGGCTTCGATGTTAACACGGGCATCCGGGCCGGTTCGGGCGGTTTGGCCGCGCCGGCGCGTCGTCGTGCGAGGCCGGTGGGCGGCCCGCGAACGTTTTCACGCGCGAAGTGTCGGCTCGCCTGCCGCGGGGCGGGTGCGTTACTCTTACGCCTTGATCAGAATCCGAAGAGGAACGAGGCTCATGTCCCACCTGTCCGCGGCCGCACGCGCACGCACCGGCCTGTTTCGTCCGTTGCGCGCGCCGCTTTGCGCGCTGACGCTTGCCACGCTTCTCGCCGCCTGCGCGATGCCGACCCATCCCGATTCCGCCGCCCCCGAACCCGACCCGTACAACCCCGCCGCCGTCCAGTTGCTCGACGACACGAGCTGGGAGCTCACCCGCTGGGTGAACGCCGACGGCACGCAACGCGCGATCCCGCACGGCGACAACGGCGAGCCGATCAAGCTCGCGCTGTCGACCGATTCGGGCATCCGGCGCGCAAGCGGGTTCTCGGGCTGCAACCGCTACATGGGCACCTATGCGATCAAGAATGGCGTGCTGAGCTTCGGCCCGCTCGCCGGCACGCGAATGGCCTGCCCGAACACGCTCGGCGGCCAGCTCGAAGCCGCGTACCTCGACGCGCTCGCCCACATCGCGAAGACCGGCGTGCAGATGCGCGCGCCGCAGCAATTGCAGATCGTGACGGAGGCCGGCGCGACGCTGACGTTCACGCACCGGAGCCCCTGACGCCCGGCGCGCGCGAAGGCCGACCGACCGCCTTCGCGTGGCGCGCCACGCGCATGTGCCACCCACGTGCGTCGCGCGGCGTGAATCGGAATCACGCCGCGTTAGAGTCTTGTTCGCCGGCCGGTTAAACTCGGCGGGTCGCGCCCCGCGCGCCCCTCCCCACTCCTGTTTCAAAGCATGCACACGGTTGTCTTCGGCTGGTTCGGCATCTCCGCCGTCTGGTTCCTCCTTCTCTTCTGGCGTCTCGTCCAGGCGATGCTGCCCGGCGGCGGCGGGCTCGCCGGCCGCGGCTCGATCCGCCTGTGGCTCGGCTTCGCCGCGGTATTCGTCGCCAGCTGCACGCTGACGAGCCCGCTGTCCGGCCCCGACACGAACGCGCTCGGCCATGCGTGCTCGGCCGGCTTCGCCCGCGTGCTCGGTCCGATCGGCACGCCGGTCGCGATGGTCGTGCTGTTGTTCGCCGGCTTGCCGTGGCTGACCGGCATCGGCTGGCGGCAGTTCGCCGCGTGGGTCGACACGTCGTTCGGCGTCAAGCTATCGCGCGACGGCGACGACGACGCGCGCGGGATCGCCGACCTGCCGCGCAGTGCGCTGCATCGCGACGACGACGTCGTGCAGCCGACCACCGCGCACACGGTGAACTCGATGGCGCCGAGCCAGAACGGCCGGTATTCGCGCCCGACCGTGTGGAAGCCCGATCCGCAGGCGCGACCGAAGCCGCGCAGCAAGACGCCGCCGCGCCCGCTCGCGGAGCCCGTCGCGCCGTCGGGCTGGCTGAAGCCCGCCGCGCCGCAACGCACACCGGCGCCGCCCGCGCCGATCCCGGCCAGCGCGATGCCGCCGCCGACCACCGGCAGCACCGCCAGCCTCGCGCGCGCCGCGGCGAACGCGCAAGTGCCGCGCCCCGCGCCCGCTCCGCTTCCGGCGGGATTCGAACCCGTCCGGCCGCGTCCGACCGCCGCGCGGCCGGCCACCGCCGCGCTCACGCAGACTACGCCGCGCGCCACGGTCGCGCCGCGACCGGCCGGTACGCCACCGCAGCGTCCGCCGGTGCGTCCGGCCGCCGGCACGGCGGCAGCCGGCCTGCCGCCGGACGCGACACGACGCCGCCCGGCGCCGCCCGCGCCGGCACGCGCGCCGCTCTATGCGTGGACGGAAAAACCGGCCGCGCCGATCACGCCTGCGCCAAGCGTTCACGACACGCTGCGCGCGATCGAAGCCAGCACCGCGCAATGGGCGACGCTGGGCGGCGCGCAGCCGGCCGACGCGACGCACACGGCAACCGCTACCGCAGCCGCTGCTGGCGTCGCCGCGGCAGCAGGTGGCGTGGCCGCGCCGGCAGCGGCGGCTGTGTCGGACGCGCTCGTCTCCGCGACGCACGGCATCGCAGCGCAGGACATCCCTGTCCCGGCCGAACACCAAGCCGCACCTGCGCATGACGACACTGCGCCGATCGTGCTCGACGCCTTCATGCCGGCGGAATCCGGCATGACACAGGCTCCGGTCGGCGATTCGCCCACCCCGTCGTTCGGTGACGCCACACCGCACGCGCTGCCGGATACCCGCGTCGACGATCGCGTGTTTTCGCCTCGTGCCGACGACGAGATCCCTCCCGTCGACGATGCGCCCGCCGCGCCGGCATTCGGGATCGCCGCCGCGCCTTCGTTTGACATGCCCATCGACGTCGCGCCGTGGGAAGACGTCGCCAGCCCGCCGGCTTCTGCCTTCGACGTGTCGACCGGGAATCCGGTCGCCGAACCGCTGGCGAACACCGCGGGATCGGAATCCGCCGATCCCGCCTCCGCGCAGGCAGACGATACGGCGGTTCGCGACCCGGCCACCCGCCATCCGGCCGGATCGCCCGATACCGACGACAAGGACGACACGCAACCGGCGCCTGTCATCGATCGCGCCGCATCGGCCCACGTGCCTGAACGTGCCGCCGATGCGCACGCAGACGTGAAGCCCGCCGACGGTACCGTCCCGTTCGCCGCCCTGCCCTCTTCGTCGATCGCCGGAACGTCGGCGCGCGCGCTTTCCGCAACCACGCCGATCGCGGCGCCGTCTTCCGCGCCGGCATCGACGCGTCCAGCCGACACGACGATCACCTCGACCGGTACGACGACCTCCGCTCCATCCGGCTCACCCGGCTCATCCGGCGCCGTCGCTCCGCAGCCGGCCATCGCCCTTCCCGCGTCGCCGGCCGTTTCCGCCACGACGTCGCCATCCTTCAGCGCGATCGCGCCGACAGCCGCGCTAGCCGCCACGCCGGCTCACCCGGTCACGGGCTTGCCTGCCGCCGCAACCGGACCGCTGATGTCGATCGATGCGCCCGCCGCGACGCAGGCCCCGTCGATCGCGTTCGACCCTGCCACGGTCGCAACGCGGACGTTCACGACACCGCCCGCCGCTGCCGCCACGTCGTCGGGCTGGTCCATGTCGCACGACGTGACCGAGGCGCCGATCACGGCAGCGCCGGCAACGGCCCTCCCCGGCGCGAGCCTCCCGCATCCGTCGGCGGCCATCGTTTCCGCGCCGACACCGCCCACTGTCGCACCGATCGGCGCACCGGCCACCCAGGCGACCGAGGCCACCGAACCGGCCCCGGCCGCCGCCCGTCAGCCGCGCCCGAACGCGTTCGAATTCCACGCACCCGCGTCGTTCAACGTCGAACTGCCGACGCTCGACCTGCTCGAGCCTGCGTCCGACGACGTCGAAACGATCACCGAGGAACACCTCGCGCAAACCGCGCAGGTGATCGAACAGCGGCTGCAGGAATTCAAGGTGCCGGTGACGGTGGTCGGCGCATCGGCCGGCCCCGTGATCACGCGCTTCGAGATCGAACCCGCGCTCGGCGTGCGCGGCAGCCAGATCGTCGGGTTGATGAAGGACCTGTCGCGCGGCCTCGGCCTCACGTCGATCCGCGTCGTCGAGACGATCCCCGGCAAGACCTGCATGGGCCTCGAACTGCCGAACGCGAAGCGCCAGATGATCCGCCTGTCGGAGATTCTCGAATCGCGCCAGTACCAGCATTCGCCGTCGCAACTGACGATCGCGATGGGCAAGGACATCACCGGCCACCCGGTCGTCACCGATCTCGCGAAGGCGCCGCACATGCTGGTGGCCGGCACGACGGGTTCGGGCAAGTCGGTCGCGATCAACGCGATGAT
Organism: Burkholderia sp. AU39826; assembly: GCF_020419965.1. NCBI lineage: Bacteria > Pseudomonadati > Pseudomonadota > Betaproteobacteria > Burkholderiales > Burkholderiaceae > Burkholderia > Burkholderia sp. AU39826. Next base: position 214,066 of record NZ_JAIZQG010000004.1, on the reverse strand, counting down.
CCTGTCGCTGCTGTACAAGGCGACGCCGGAAGACGTGCGGCTCATCATGATCGACCCGAAGATGCTCGAACTGTCGGTCTACGAAGGCATCCCGCACCTGCTCGCGCCGGTCGTCACCGACATGAAGCTCGCGGCGAACGCGCTGAACTGGTGCGTCGGCGAAATGGAGAAACGCTACCGGCTGATGTCGGCCGTCGGCGTGCGCAACCTCGCGGGCTTCAACCAGAAGATCCGCGACGCGCAAGCGAAGGAAAAGAAGATCGGCAACCCGTTCTCGCTGACGCCCGACGATCCGGAGCCGCTGTCGACGCTGCCGCTGATCGTCGTCGTGATCGACGAACTGGCCGACCTGATGATGGTCGCCGGCAAGAAGATCGAGGAACTGATCGCCCGCCTCGCGCAGAAGGCGCGCGCGGCCGGCATCCACCTGATCCTCGCGACGCAGCGTCCGTCGGTCGACGTGATCACCGGCCTCATCAAGGCGAACATCCCGACGCGCGTCGCGTTCCAGGTATCGTCGAAGATCGATTCGCGCACGATCCTCGACCAGATGGGCGCGGAGTCGCTGCTCGGGATGGGCGACATGCTGTTCCTGCCGCCGGGCACCGGTTATCCGCAGCGCGTGCACGGCGCGTTCGTCGCCGACGAGGAAGTGCACCGGATCGTCGAGTATCTGAAGCAGTTCGGCGAGCCGCAGTACGAAGAAGGCATCCTCGACGGCCCGGCCGCCGACGGCGCGACGCAGGACCTGTTCGGCGACGCGCCGGATGCGGAAGCCGATCCGCTGTACGACGAAGCCGTCGCGTTCGTCGTGCGCACGCGGCGCGCGTCGATCTCGTCGGTGCAGCGGCAATTGCGCATCGGCTACAACCGCGCGGCGCGCCTCGTCGAGCAGATGGAAACGGCGGGCCTCGTATCGGCGATGGGCATCAACGGCAGCCGCGAGGTGCTCGTGCCGGCCGCGGCCGACTGAGGCCGGCGGCCCGCCGGCCGCGATTCATCGATACGGGCGCGCCGCGCAAGCGGCTGCCCCAAATACGAAGGGCGCTGCATCGGCAGCGCCCTTCTTGCATCGGCCGGGAATCGACCGGGATTTACTGCTCGACCGGCACCAGCTTGAAGTCGACCGGCTTGCCGACCGCGACCTTCTGCGGATTCGCGCCGAGCTGCCCCGTTTCGACATCGCGGCTGAACACATAGAACGTGTCGCTGTCCTGGTTGCCGACGATCAGCCACTTGCCGGTCGGATCGATCAGGAACTCGCGCGGCGTCTTGCCGAGGCTCGACTGGCGGCCGACGTGCTTGAGCCGGCCGTCGGCCCTGTTCACCGCGTAGATCACGAGGTCGTTCGCGTCGCCGCGGTTGCTCACGTACAGGAAGCGCCCGTCCGGCGACAGGTGGATCGCGCCGCCGCCGACCTTGCCCTTGAAGCCCGGCGCCGTCATCGGCACCGTCTGGACCGGCGTCAGCTTGCCGTCGTGATAGCCGAACACCTCGACCGACGCGTTGAGCTCGCTCGTCACGTACGCGAAGCGGCCGTCGGCGCCGAACACCATGTGACGCGGGCCCGAGCCGGCCTTCACCGGCGTGTAGCGCGTGTCGGTCGGGCTGATCAACCCGCGGCTGCCGTCCACCGTGTAGCGGTAGCCGTAGATCTTGTCGGCGCCGAGATCCTGCACGAACAGGTAGCGGCCGTCCGGCGAAAACACCGTCGAATGCACGTGCGCGCCGTCCTGGCGGCCCTTCACGGGCCCGGTGCCTTCGTGGTGGACGGTCAGCACGGCCTGGCCGGCCCCGCCGTCGTCGCGCAGCGGAAACACCGCGAAGCTGCCGCCCGGGTCGGCTGCAACCGAGTAGTTGGCGGTGACGAGGTACTTGCCGTCCGGCGACAGCGCGAGATAGCAAGGGTCGTTCCCCTCCGACGATACGCGGTCGATGAAGCTGAGCGCGCCCGTCTTCGCGTCGAAGCGGAACGCGCTGACGCCGCCGCGCTGCGTCGCGGGCCCGTCGTCGCCGGGCAGCTCGTTGACCGCGTAGACGGTGCGACCGTCGCGGCTCGGCAACAGATACGACGGATTCACGGTCTTCGCCGACGACACCGGCGCGACGCTGCCCGTCCTGGTGTCGAAGCGGTAAACGTAGATCCCGTCGCTGCCGCCGCCCGTATAGGTGCCGACGAGCAGGTTGTAGACGCCGTCGGCCGGGGCGGACGATTGCTGCGCGAATGCATGGGTCGCGGACAGGGAAAGCACGATCGCGAAACCTTTCATCCAGTGAGCGAACCTAAGCGGGAACCCTCGTGTCGAAGCGCGTGCGTCACGCTCCCGTAAACGGTTGGGCATTGAATCCTCCTTGCATCGAGTCGCTTCAAGTGTTGAGATAGGACGAAACGCCGGCCGTTCATGCGCTCCGCCGCCCGGCCGAGTATACGGGGCGCGGCGCCCGGGCGTGAAGTCCGGGCCGCCGACGTCCGCATTGTGAATTCGAATACCCAAGGATCGCCTGCCCATGCCCGCCCTGATCGAAGACTACGCCCTCGTCGGCGACGGCCACACGGCCGCGCTGATCGCAAAAGACGGCTCCGTCGACTGGCTGTGCTGGCCCCGCTTCGATTCGGGCGCCTGCTTCGCGGCGCTGCTCGGCACACCCGAGCACGGCCGCTGGCTGCTTGCTCCGGCCGCCGACGCCGCGATCACGCACACGACACGCCGCTACCGCGGCGACACGCTGATTCTCGAAACCGATTACGAAAGCGCCGACGGCGCCGTCACCGTGATCGACTTCATGCCGCCCGGCAATGGCTGGTCCGAACTGGTGCGGATCGTCGTCGGCCGCCACGGCACGATGAAGATGCGCATGGAGCTCGTGTTGCGCTTCGACTACGGTTTCTCGATTCCGTGGGTCACGCAACTGACCCGCGAGGACGGCATGAAGGCCATCGCCGGCCCCGATACCGTCGTGCTGCGCACGCCGGTGTCGCTCACCGGCAAGAACCTCCATACGCTCGCGGAATTCACGGTCCGCGCCGACGAGCGCGTGCCGTTCTCGCTCGGCTACGCGGCGTCGCACATGCGGCTGCCGCCCGCGCGCGACCCGCTGTCGATGCTCGCGCGCACGGAGAACTACTGGCTCGAATGGTCCGGCCGCTGCCAGGTGCAGGGCCGCTACGCGGCCGCCGTGCGCCGCTCGCTGATCACGCTGAAGGCGCTCGCGTACGAGCCGACCGGCGGCATCGTCGCCGCGCCGACCACGTCGCTGCCCGAGAAGATCGGCGGCAACCGCAACTGGGACTACCGCTACTGCTGGCTGCGCGACGCGACGATCACGCTGCTCGCGCTGATGCGCGGCGGCTACTACGACGAGGCGCGCGCGTGGCGCACGTGGCTCGGCCGCGTGATGGCCGGCTCGCCCGAGCAGATCCAGATCATGTACGGGATCGCCGGCGAGCGCCGGCTGCCGGAAATGGAGCTCGACTGGCTGCCCGGCTACCAGGATTCGCTGCCGGTACGCATCGGCAACGGCGCCGCGAACCAGCTCCAGCTCGACGTGTTCGGCGAGGTGATGGCCGCCCTGCACCTCGCGCGCGTGGGCGGCCTGCAGGCCGACGACACGGTCTGGTCCGTGCAGTGCGCGCTGCTCGACCATCTCGAGAAGATCTGGCAGGAGCCCGACGAAGGGATCTGGGAAACGCGCGGCGGCCGCCGCCATTTCACGTTCTCGAAGGTGATGGCGTGGGTCGCGTTCGACCGCGCGATCAAGTCGGCGGAAATGTTCCGGCTGCCCGGCTCGCTCGACCGCTGGCGCGCGCTGCGCGAGCGCATCCACGCGGACGTCTGCGCGAACGCCTGGCACGAAGGCAAGCAGGCGTTCGCGCAGAGCTACGGCAGCGACGAGCTCGACGCGAGCGTGCTGCTGCTGCCGCAGCTCGGCTTCCTGCCGCCGGAAGATCCGCGCATCGTCGGCACGGTCGATGCGATCGAACGGGAATTGCTGCACGACGGGCTCGTGATGCGCTACCGCACGACCGAATACGACGACGGCCTGCCGCCCGGCGAAGGCACGTTTCTCGCGTGCAGCTTCTGGCTGGTCGACAGCTACGCGCTGCTCGGCCGGATCGACGACGCGCATCGGCTGTTCAGCCGGCTGCTCGCGCTGTCGAACGACCTCGGGCTGCTCGCGGAGGAATACGACCCGGTGGCCGGCCGGCTCGTCGGCAACTTCCCGCAGGCGTTCTCGCACGTGGCGCTCGTGCATACCGCGATGAACCTGATGCACCACGAAGACGCGATGGCGCGCGCGGCCGGCCAGCCCGCGCCGGCCGTGGCCACCGGCCGCTGAGCGGCGGCCGGGAAGCCTTGTTCAGAGATCGTCAATTCGCAAAACTTTGATGAAAACCCGAGGAAATGTTGCATTGCAACACCGATCGTTGTCCGATATGATCGACACGATTGTCCGGCTGCATTGCAACATGGCCGGTCGCTGACCCACACGGCACGCCGCGACGCCCCACGCCGCCCTTGCGCACCGTCCCCCACGCGGGAGTAGTCTGCATGCTTTACCAATTGCACGAATTCCAGCGGGCCATGCTGAGCCCGCTCACGGCCTGGGCCCAGGCCGCGTCGAAGTCGTTCGCGAATCCGTCGAGCCCGTTCTCGCTGATGCCCGGCGCACCGCGGATGGCGGCCGCCTATGAGCTGATGTATCGGCTCGGCAAGGACTACGAAAAGCCGGAATTCAACATTCACCAGATCGTCAAGGACGGCCACAACATCCCGATCGTCGAGCAGACGATCATCGAGAAGCCGTTCTGCCGGTTGTTGCGCTTCAAGCGCTATTCGGACGACGCCGACGCCGTCACGCAACTGAAGGACGAACCGGTCGTGCTGGTCTGCGCGCCGCTGTCGGGCCACCACTCGACGCTGCTGCGCGACACGGTGCGCACGCTGCTGCAGGATCACAAGGTCTACATCACCGACTGGATCGACGCGCGGATGGTGCCGGTCGAGGTCGGCCCGTTCCACCTGCACGACTACATCGCGTACATCCAGGAATTCATCCGTCACATCGGCGCGCGCAACCTGCACGTGATCTCGGTATGCCAGCCGACGGTGCCGGTGCTCGCGGCGATTTCGCTGATGGCGAGCCGCGGCGAGGACACGCCGCTCACGATGACGATGATGGGCGGCCCGATCGACGCGCGCCGCAGCCCCACTTCCGTGAACTCGCTCGCGACACAGCACTCGACCTCGTGGTTCGAGAACAACGTGATCCACACGGTGCCCGCGAACTATCCGGGCGAAGGCCGCCAGGTCTATCCGGGCTTCCTTCAGCACACGGGCTTCGTCGCGATGAACCCGGAGCGGCACGCGCAATCGCATTGGGATTTCTACCAGAGCCTGCTGCGCGGCGACGAGGACGACGCCGAAGCGCACCGCCGCTTCTACGACGAGTACAACGCGGTGCTCGACATGGCCGCCGAGTATTACCTCGAGACGATCCGCGTCGTGTTCCAGGAATTCCGGCTCGCGGAAGGCACGTGGGACGTCGAGGGCGAGCGCGTGCGGCCGCAGGACATCAAGCACACCGCACTGATGACGATCGAGGGCGAACTCGACGACATCTCGGGCAGCGGCCAGACGCACGTCGCGCACGAGCTGTGCACGGGCATCCCGCAAGACGATCGCCGCAGCCTGACCGCCGAGAAGTGCGGCCACTACGGGATCTTCTCGGGCCGCCGCTGGCGCACGATCATCTACCCGCAACTGCGCGACTTCATCCGCGAGCATGCGCCGGAGCCGAAGAACGGCGCGGCGAAGTTGCCCGTCGATGCGCAGGATGCGACCGCGATCGGCGTCGTGCCGGCCGCCAAGGCGGAGCCGGAACCGGAAACGGCGGTGCGTGCCACCGCCGCCAAACGCACGCGCGGCACGCGCGCGAAGGCGCCGGCCGTGACGGTCGCGCCCGCCGCCAAGGCCGCGCCGGCCGCGAAGCGCGCGGCAGGCAGCCCGCGCGCCAAAGCCATGCGAGCCCGCAAGGCCGCCTGACACACCGCTCCGACGCAAAAACGCCGCCGTAGCTTGCGCACGGCGGCGTTTTCTTATCCGGGCGCGGCCGCGAACCAGCGGCGCACCGGCTCCTCCATGCGTCGCGTCAGCGCCGCAGCAGATACGCGAGCAGCACCTCGGTGTTCATCCGGACCATCTCCGCGCGCTCGTCGGTATCGGTGAAGTCGCGGCCGAGCGTCGCGGCGAGCGTGAAGCGGTTCGACACGATGTAGTAGCCGAGCCCCGACAGCGTCACGTAGAACCGCAGCGGATCGACGTCGCTGCGGAACAGCCCGGCCTTCTGGCCGCGCATCAGCACGTTGCCGAGCTTCGCGACGATCGGCGACATCATCTCGCGGATCCGCGTCGACTTGTGCAGATAGCGCGCTTCGTGCAGGTTCTCGTTGTTGATGAGCCTCAGCAGTTCCGGATGGTCGCGGTAGTAATCCCACACGAAATGCGCGAGCCGCGTGACGGCTTCGACCGGCGCGACGCCATCGAGATCCAGCACGCGCTCGGCCTCCGTCAGCGCGGAGAACGCGTGTTCGAGCACGGCGGTGAAGAGCTGCTCCTTGCTGCCGAAGTAGTAATAGAGCATGCGCTCGTTCGTTTCGGCCCGGCGCGCGATCTGATCGACGCGCGCGCCGAACAGCCCTCCATTCGCGAACTCTTCGGCAGCCGCCATCAGGATGCGGCGGCGCGTACCTTCAGGATCTCTTTTGATTTTTGGCTGATTCATGGTGGCGTTTTGCTATGTGAGCCGCTTGATCCGGACCGGCACCCCCACCGCCTCGGCGCCGGCCGCCCTGGAACGGGCGCGCCGCGGGCGGCCACCCTCCTGCTGAGCCCCTGCAAAAAAGCGGTTCGATTATGCGCATAGACGGCGTCCAGCGCAATGCGGGAAATCGGCGATAATCGAGCTTTGGCAAACCTTTCCGGCCGCGCCCGATGCGGCCGAGAGCCATTCGGCGCCGCGGCGCCCGTTGTCAGCCTGTTGTCACCGTGACCGATTCCAAAACACTCGCGGATCGCATCGAAGATCTGCTTCCCCAGACGCAATGCACGAAGTGCGGCTATAACGGCTGCCGTCCGTACGCCGAGGCGATCGCCGCCGGCGACGCGAACTACAACCAGTGCCCGCCCGGCGGCGCCGAAGGCATCGCGCGCCTCGCGCGCCTGCTCGGCAAGCCGGTGATTCCGCTGAACCCCGTGAACGGCAGCGAACATCCGCGCGCGGTCGCGTTCATCGACGAAAACCTGTGCATCGGCTGCACGCTGTGCATGCAGGCGTGCCCGGTCGACGCGATCGTCGGCGCGCCGAAGCAGATGCACACGATCGTCGCGTCGCTGTGCACGGGTTGCGACCTGTGCGTGCCGCCGTGTCCGGTCGACTGCATCGCGATGCTGCCGGTGACCGGCGATCGCACGGGCTGGGATGCGTGGTCGCAGGAGCAGGCCGACGCCGCGCGCGAGCGCCACGATCTGCGGCTCGCGCGCCAGCGTCGCGAGCGCGAGGCCGCCGAAGCGCGCGCCGCGGCCCGCCGCGCGGCCACCGCCGCGAAGCCGGCCGCGGAGCCATCGGCCGCGCAGCCTGGTTCGCAGCCCGGCACGCCGGCCGCCGACGACGCCGAAGCGAAGAAACGCGCGATCATCGCCGCCGCGCTCGAACGCGCGCGCAAGAAGAAGGAAGAACTGTCCGGGCAAGGCGCCGGGCCGAAGAACACCGAAGGCGTGAGCGCGGCCGTGCAGGCGCAGATCGACGCGGCCGAGGCCCGCCGCAAGCGGCTCGCCGAACAGCAGGCGCAGTGCGACGCCGACGCGGCATCGGGCGGCGACGACCACGACAACGACGCAGGCAACGACGATCCGGACGGCCCGTCCACGCCGCCCGACCAGAACGCTCCATGAACGCCAGCAAACGACGCGCGATCTACGAAACGCTGCAGAGCCTCAATCCGCATCCGACCACCGAGCTCGAATACTCGACGCCGTTCGAACTGCTGATCGCCGTGATGCTGTCCGCGCAGGCGACCGACGTGTCGGTCAACAAGGCGATGCGGAAAATGTTTCCGGTCGCGAATACCCCGCGACAAATCGTCGCGCTTGGCGAGGAAGGCGTCACCGAGTACATCAAGACGATCGGCCTCTATCGCACCAAGGCGAAGAACGTCGTCGCGACGTGCCGGATCCTGCTCGAGCGCTACGACGGCGAGGTGCCGGCCGATCGCGAAGCGCTCGAAGGCTTGCCGGGCGTCGGCCGCAAGACCGCGAACGTCGTGCTGAACACCGCGTTCGGCCAGCCGACGATCGCGGTCGACACGCATATCTTCCGCGTCGCGAATCGCACCGGGCTCGCGCCGGGCAAGGACGTGCGGGCCGTCGAAGCCGCGCTCGAGAAGTTCACGCCGAAGGAATTCCTGCAGGATGCGCATCACTGGCTGATCCTGCACGGGCGCTACGTGTGCAAGGCCCGCCGGCCCGAATGCTGGCACTGCGCGATCGAACCGCTGTGCGAATTCCGGCCGAAGACGCCACCGCCCAACGAGTGAGCATCAGCCGCGGCTGACGTATCGACGCGCCGCGCCGGCCGCCCGGGCCACGCGCGACAACCGGCCGGCCCCGCCGCGGCGTTGGCGGCGCCCCCCTTCCCGACTACGCGTTGGACGTCGCCGTCGCGTCGTCGGCGGCCGCGCCGCCCGCGCGCACGAGCGCCAGCACGGCCGCCAGGATCGCGACACCGCCCGCCCACTGCAGCGGCGACAACGCTTCCCCGAACAGCAGCGCCGCGAGCGCGACCGTCACGACCGGTTCGAGCGTCGACAGCATCGACGTGCGCGCGGCCCCGAGCCGCTCGAGCCCGGCGAAGAACGCGAGCATGGCCGCCACCGTCGACACCAGCGCGATCGCGAGCATCGATGCCCAGCCGCCGGCCGTCGCGGGCCACCGCGGCGGCGCGCCGAACGCCGCCGTTCGCACGACGGCGATCGCGACGAGCATCGCGGTGGCCGACAGGCAGATGATCGCGGTGGTCGCGAGCGGATCGACGCCGCGCGTCGCCTTGGTGCCGCCGACGATGTACAGCGAGTAGATCACCGCGGCGGCCAGCGCGAGCGCGATCCCGAGCGGCTCGCCGTGCCCGCCGCCGACCATCAGCGCCGAACCCGCGACGCACAGCACCAGCGCGACGGCCTTCGCGCGCGTCAGCCGCTCGCCGAGCCACCACGCGGCCAGCAGCGTGACGAACGCCGGATACAGGTACAGCAGCAGCGCGACGAGGCTCGCCTGCGCGTGCTGCAGCGCGCTGAAATAGCAGAACGACTGCCCGACGTAGCCAAGCGCGCCCATCGCGACGAGCGGCAAGAGCGCGCGGCCGCGCGGCCATGCGACGCCGCGCTGCCGCGCGATGGCGGCGAGCACCGCGCCGCCGATCGCGAAGCGCACGATCAGCAGCCCGAGCACGTCGACGCCGGCCGCGTACGCATAGCGGCCGAAAATCGCCATCGCGCCGAACGCGGCGGCGGACAACGCGACGTAGAGCGCGCCCTGCAGGGCGGCGGACGATGAGCGGACGGTGGCGGTCATGGTCAAAGCGGGCGAGCAAGGCGCCGTGACGGGAATCGTCGGAGTGTAGCGGCGCGGCGGCGGCGAGCCTAGCCCGCGCTTACCCGTTGCGCGACGGGCGGCCGCAACGACCCGCGCCGTGCCGCCCGCCTCCAGCCGCCCGAGGCCACCGCCAGCGCCGTCCGCCGCGCCGGCGTACAATGCCCGACGCGGCATGACGCCGCCCGAATCACGACGTTTCCCCACCATGTTCAATCCAAGCCGCGACGACGTGCGTCGCTTTTTCACCGAGACCTGGCGCAAGCAGCGCGCGGGCGAGATCCTGACGCCGCTGGAAGCGATCGCAGCCGACTGGATCGTCGAGCATCCCGAATACCACGACGAACTGGCCGACGCCGACGGCGCGGCGGCGCGCAACTACACGCCCGAGGAAGGCCGCACGAACCCGTTCCTGCACCTGTCGATGCACCTCGCGATCAGCGAGCAGTTGTCGATCGACCAGCCGCCCGGCATCCGCGCCGCGCACGACAAGCTGGCCGCGAAGCTCGACTCGACCCACGATGCGCAGCACGCGATCATGGAATGCCTCGGCGAGACGATCTGGGAGGCGCAGCGGACGAACACACCGCCCGATACCGACGCGTACCTGCAGCGCATCCTGCGCCGCGCGTCGCGCGACTAAGTGCGCCGGCCGGCACCCCGGCCCGCGCCGGCGGCCCCGTGAAGCGGGCAAAAAAATACCCCGCCGAGGCGGGGCATGCTTGCTGCGCGAGCCCGTGAGGCCCGTCGCGCTTACTTCTTGAATACGAGGTCGGTTTCCTTCAGCGACTCGATGTAGGACGCGATGTCCTTCATGTCGCTGACCGACAGGTTCTGGACCTGCGCCTGCATGATCGCGTTGTTGCGACCGAGCAGCGGGTTCGTCAGCCCCATCTGGTACTGGCGCATCGCCCACACGAGATAGTCGGCGTGCTGGCCGGCCAGACGCGGGTACTCCGCGTTGATCGGCTTGTTCAGTTGCGCGCCGTGGCAGGCCGCGCAGTTGTGCGATTCGACCAGTTCCTTGCCCTTCGAGATGTCCGCGGCGTGGGCGGTACCGATCGCGAGGCCGGCCGCCAGTGCAACCGCCGCCGTCTTGAATGCGTTGTTCATGAATGCTCCTGTCCCGCCGGAGAGATCGGCGGCGCGCGCTTTACTTGTAGGGGTTGTCCTTCGTGTCGGCCTTCTGGGCGGCGTAGTACGCCGACAGATCCGCGATGTCCTGGTCGGTCAGCGAGCCGGCGATCGCATTCATCGACGGGAAGTGACGATCCTTCTTGCGGTAGGCCTTCAGCGCGTTCTCGAGGTATTGCTGGTTCTGGCCGCCGAGGACAGGCACCCGGTAGACCTCCGGGTACGCCGCGCGGTAGTCCTGGATGCCGTGGCAACCGATGCACATGGCGGCCTTGCTCGCCCCGTCCTTCGGGTTGCCGACCACACCGGCCGCCTGCGCGCTGCCCGCGAGCGCCACGAGCGCTGCGACAACGACGTGTTTGCCGACGAATTTGTTCATAGCTCTTGTAACCTAGCTTGAGGGGAAACTGGCGCCGAAGCGGCAACGGCCCGCGCCGTTTTGCTTGTCGGTCGCCACGCAGGCCAAAAAAAACGGCCAGATTGTACCGCGTCGGCGGGGAACGCGTCCATACGGCGCCCCCGGCTCGCCCCGCCGCAGCCCCGCAACGATACGCGGGCGCGGCCCGCCCGCACAGCCCTTCTGACTTATACTGGGTTTTTTTCCCGATGAAGAAGAGCGTCGCCATGCGTTTCGAAGGGTCCTCGCACTACGTCGCCACCGACGATCTGAAGCTCGCGGTCAATGCCGCGCTGACGCTGCAACGCCCGCTGCTGATCAAGGGCGAGCCCGGCACCGGCAAGACCATGCTCGCCGAGGAAGTGGCCGCCGCGCTCGACATGCCGCTGCTGCAGTGGCACATCAAGTCGACCACCAAGGCGCAGCAGGGCCTGTACGAATACGACGCCGTATCGCGGCTGCGCGATTCGCAGCTCGGCGACGCGCGCGTGAAGGACATCGCGAACTACATCGTCAAGGGCGTGCTGTGGCAGGCGTTCGACGCCGAGCGCCCGAGCGTGCTGCTGATCGACGAGATCGACAAGGCCGACATCGAATTCCCGAACGACCTGCTGCGTGAGCTCGACCGGATGGAATTCCACGTGTACGAGACGCGCGAGACGGTCCGCGCGAAGCACCGCCCGCTCGTCATCATCACGTCGAACAACGAGAAGGAGCTGCCCGACGCGTTCCTGCGCCGCTGCTTCTTCCACTACATCCAGTTTCCGGACCCGTCGACGATGCAGAAGATCGTCGCGGTGCACTTCCCGAACATCCGCGAGGAACTGCTGCGCGCGGCGCTCGAGAGCTTCTTCGAGTTGCGCGGCGTGTCGGGCCTGAAAAAGAAGCCGTCGACGTCCGAGCTGCTCGACTGGCTGAAGCTGCTGCTCGCCGAGAACATCCCGGCCGACGCGCTGCGCGGCGCGGACGCGAAGCAGATCGTGCCGCCGCTCGCGGGCGCGCTGCTGAAGAACGAGCAGGATCTGAGCCTGCTCGAACGGCTCGTCTACATGAACCGGCACAACCGGTAATCCCCCTCACCCGCGAAGGCCCGGCCATGCTGCTCAATTTCTTCTACGCGCTGCGCGCAGCCAAGCTGCCCGTCTCGGTGAAGGAATACCTGACGCTGCTCGAAGCGCTGAAGGCCGGGCTGATCTCGCCGTCGATCGACGCGTTCTACTTCCTCGCGCGGATGACGCTCGTCAAGGACGAGCAGTACTTCGACAAGTTCGACCAGGCGTTCGGCGCGTATTTCCACGGCGTGTCCGCGTTGCCGTCCGAGGCGTTCGACATCCCGCTCGACTGGCTCGAGAAGCGCCTCGAGCGCGAGCTGTCGCCGGAGGAGAAGGCGCAGATCGACTCGATGGGCGGCCTCGACAAGCTGATGGAGCGCTTGAAGGCGCTGCTCGACGAGCAGAAGGAACGCCACGAAGGCGGCAACAAGTGGATCGGCACGGGCGGCACGTCGCCGTTCGGGCACGGCGGCTACAACCCGGAAGGCGTGCGCATCGGCGGCCCGTCGAACGGCAACCGCACCGCGGTGAAGGTGTGGGAGGCGCGCGCCTACCGCGACTACGACGATTCGGTCGAGATCGGCACGCGCAACATCAAGGTCGCGCTGCGGCGGCTGCGCCGCTTCGCGCGCGAAGGCGCGGCCGAGGAGCTCGACCTGCCCGGCACGATCCGCAGCACGGCCGCGAACGCCGGCTGGCTCGACCTGCGGATGGTGCCCGAGCGCCACAACAACGTGAAGGTGCTGATGCTGCTCGACGTCGGCGGCTCGATGGACGACCACATCAAGCGCACCGAAGAGCTGTTCTCGGCCGCGAAGGCTGAATTCAAGCACCTCGAATTCTTCTACTTCCACAACTGCGTGTACGACCATCTGTGGAAGAACAATCGCCGCCGTCACTCGGAGCGCACCGCGACGTGGGACGTGCTGCACAAGTTCACGCCCGACTACAAGCTGATCTTCGTCGGCGACGCGACGATGAGCCCGTACGAGGTGCTGCAGCCCGGCGGCTCGGTCGAATACAACAACCCGGAAGCCGGCGCCGTGTGGCTGCGCCGTCTCGCCGACCAGTTCCCCCACCATGCATGGCTGAACCCCGAGCCCGAGCGGCTATGGGAGTACCGCCAATCCGTCTCGATCATTCGCGACGTGCTCGGCCAGCGCATGTATCCGCTCACGCTCGCGGGCCTCGAAACCGCGATGCGCGCACTCAGCAAGTAACGACACCCACCCGCAGATACCCAGGCCGCATCCGAGCGGCCGCCCCGGAGAGAGCATGAACCTTTCGCCCACCGCGAGCGCCAGCCGCGCCGGCGGCCGCCGCTTTTTCGCCGATACGTCCGTGTCCGCGCTCGTCGCCGGCTTCGTCGCGATGATGACCGGCTACACGAGCTCGCTCGTGCTGATGTTCCAGGCCGGCCGCGCCGCCCACCTCACCGACGCGCAGATCTCGTCGTGGATCTGGGCGCTGTCGATCGGCATGGCGCTGACGACCATCGGCCTGTCGCTGCGCTTTCGCGCGCCCGTCGTCGTCGCGTGGTCGACGCCCGGCGCCGCGCTGCTGATCGCGTCGCTGCCCGGCGTGCCCTACCGCGAAGCGATCGGCGCGTTCGTCGTGTGCGCGTTGCTGCTGACGGCCGTCGGCGTGAGCGGGCTGTTCGACACGCTGATGAAGCGGATTCCGGCCGGCATCGCGGCCGCGCTGCTCGCGGGCATCCTGTTCGAGATCGGCATCGAGATCTTCCGCGCCGCGCAGTTCCAGACCGCGCTTGTGCTCGCGATGTTCTTCACCTATCTGATCGTGAAGCGGCTCGCGCCGCGCTATGCGATTCCGACGACGCTGATCGTCGGCACGGCCGTGGCCGGCGGCCTCGGGCTGCTCGACTTCAGCCGCTTCCACATCGCGCTCGCGCAACCCGTGTTCACGATGCCCGCGTTCTCGATCGCGTCGATCGTCAGCATCGGCATTCCGCTGTTCGTCGTCGCGATGGCGTCGCAGAACGTGCCGGGCATCGCGGTGCTGCGCGCGGACGGCTATTCGACGCCGTCGTCGCCGCTGATCGCGACGACCGGCCTCGCGTCGCTGCTGCTCGCGCCGTTCGGCTCGCACGGCGTGAACCTCGCGGCGATCACGGCCGCCATCTGCACGGGCCCCGAAGCGCACGAGGATCACGCGAAGCGCTACACGGCCGCCGTGTGGTGCGGCACGTTCTACCTGATCGCCGGGATCTTCGGCGCGACGATCGCCGCGCTGTTCGCGGCGCTGCCGAAGGCGCTCGTCGTGTCGGTCGCGGCGCTCGCGCTGTTCGGCTCGATCATGAGCGGGCTCGCGAACGCGATGCAGGACGTGAAGCAGCGCGAAGCGGCGCTCGTCACGTTCATGGTCACGGCTTCGGGCCTCACGCTGCTGTCGATCGGCTCCGCGTTCTGGGGGCTCGTCGCGGGCGTCGTCACGCAGGTGATCCTGAACGCGCGGCGCCCCGCGTGACGCGGCTCGCAGCCTGCCGCGGCGCGCGCCCGGCACGCCAAAACGTGCCCGACACGAATCGGGCCTAAAATGATGGATCGGAAGCGGCGCCCGGCGCCGCTTCGCTTCGCCGCCGCGCTCGCGCGGCCCGTGAGAACCCGGCGCCCCGCGCTCTTCTTCCGAATCGCCATGACTACCGCACTCGACCAGCTGAAGCAGTATACGACCGTCGTCGCCGACACGGGCGACTTCCAGCAGCTTGCGCAATACAAGCCGCAGGACGCGACCACGAACCCGTCGCTGATTCTGAAGGCCGTCCAGAAGGATGCGTACAAGCCGATCCTCGAGAAAACCGTCCGCGATCACCGCAACGAAAGCACCGATTTCATCATCGACCGCCTGCTGATCGCATTCGGCACCGAAATCCTGAAGCTGATCCCGGGCCGCGTGTCGACCGAGGTCGACGCACGCCTGTCGTTCGACACGCAGCGCTCGATCGACAAGGGTCGCGAGCTCATCAAGCTGTACGAAGCGGCCGGCGTCGGCCGCGAGCGCATCCTGATCAAGCTCGCATCGACGTGGGAAGGCATTCGCGCGGCCGAGGTGCTGCAGAAGGAAGGGATCAAGTGCAACATGACCCTGCTTTTCTCGCTCGTGCAGGCCGCCGCGTGCGCGGAAGCCGGCGCGCAACTGATCTCGCCGTTCGTCGGCCGCATCTACGACTGGTAC
This sequence comes from Burkholderia sp. AU39826, assembly GCF_020419965.1. Lineage (NCBI taxonomy): Bacteria > Pseudomonadati > Pseudomonadota > Betaproteobacteria > Burkholderiales > Burkholderiaceae > Burkholderia > Burkholderia sp. AU39826. The sequence continues at coordinate 198,644 of NZ_JAIZQG010000004.1, read as the reverse complement.
AAGAAGCAGGCCGGCGCGGAATGGAATGAAGCGAAGGACGGCGGCGCGAACGATCCGGGCGTGCAATCGGTGCGCCGCATCTACACGTACTACAAGACGTTCGGCTACAAGACCGAAGTGATGGGCGCGAGCTTCCGCACGACGAGCCAGATCACCGAGCTCGCCGGCTGCGATCTGCTGACGATCAGTCCCGATTTGCTGCAGAAGCTGCAGGAGAGCAACGAGACGGTCGCCCGCAAGCTGTCGCCGGACACGCTGCAGGACAAGCCGTCCGAGCGCGTCGCGATCGACGAGGCATCGTTCCGCTTCCAGTTGAACGACGAAGCGATGGCGACCGAAAAGCTCGCCGAAGGCATCCGCGTGTTCGCCGCCGACGCGGTGAAGCTCGAGAAGCTGATCGACGCGCTGCGCTGAATCGCGCGTGCGTGACGGGTGTCGGTTGATCTGTCAGCAAGACTGACAACAGCCGTCAACAGGCACGACGAACGGCCGCGAACTGCCTGTTCGCGGCCGTTTTTATTTTTCATTCCATCGTCGAGCACGCGCACTACAATCCACGTCACGAGTGCGGCGGCCGCATCCCGTCGCGCCCGTCCCGGTCAATCCCCGCAGTACCCGAGCCGGCGCCGATCTGCCTGCCCGGCCCACAGGAGACAACGATGCAAGTTCAACCGTACCTGACGTTCTACGGTCGTGCCGACGAAGCCCTTCAGTTCTACGAAAAGGCACTCGGCGCAAAGACGGTGTTCAAGATGCACTTCAAGGACGCACCGCCGAATCCCGATTACCCGATGTCGCCGGAGATGGCCGACAAGGTGATGCACGCGAGCTTCACGATCGGCGACTCGATGATCATGTGCTCGGACGGAGACGGCAGCCAGCCGGCCGGCGCCGCGCATGCCGGCTACTCGCTGTCGCTGAACCCGGCGACGGTCGACGAAGGCCAGAAGCTGTTCAATGCGCTCGCCGACGGCGGCGAAGTGACGATGCCATTCGGCAAGACGTTCTGGGCGCTCGGCTTCGGGATGGCGAAGGATCGTTTCGGCGTGCACTGGATGGTCAACGTCGAGGACCTGTCGCAGCGCGAGGAACTCGCGAAACGCGCACAGGGCTGACGCAGGAACGAACGCCCGCCACCTCGCGGTGGCGGGCGTTTTCGTTGCCGCGCGGCGCGAGCGCGGCACGCCGCCGCGCTCGGCCCGCATCAACCCTCGACGACGTCGAGATAATCCTCCGGCCGCGTGCGATCCTCCGCATGCGCCATGCCGATCGCGCGCACCAGCACGCTCACGACCACCGACACCACCAGGTTCACGACCAGCGACCACACGGCCGCGTAGCCGGGAATCGCGAGGCCGAACAGGTGGATCGTGAAGATCGAACTCGCCAGCTTCAGCGAGATCGCCATCCACGTGCCGCAGACGATGCCGGCCGCCCAGCCGGCGAGCAGCCCGCGATGGTCGAGCACGCGCGTGTACAGGCCGAGCACGATCGCCGGCAGCGTCTGGATGATCCAGATCCCGCCGAGCAGTTGCAGCTGGATCGCGTAGGTCAGCGGCAGCCCGAGGATGAACGCCACCGCGCCCACCTTCACGATCAGCGACACGAGCTTCGCGACGTGCGTTTCCTGGTCGTGCGACATGTTGCGGTTCACGAACTCGCGGTGGATGTTGCGCGTGTACAGGTTCGCGGCCGCGATCGACATGATCGCCGCCGGCACCAGCGCGCCGATGCCGATCGCCGCGAACGCGACGCCGACGAACCACGACGGGAAGTACTCGAGGAACAGCGCGGGCACCGCGAAGTTCGGGCCGAACGCCTTGAAGTACGGCGCGTATTGCGGCATGTCCTTCACGCCGGAGGCGAGCGCCATGTAGCCGAGCAGCGCGAGCAGGCCGAGCACGAACGAGTAGGCGGGCAGCATCGCCATGTTGCGGCGGATCGAGTTGCCCGACGACGACGACAGGATCGCCGTGACCGAGTGCGGATACAGGAACAGCGCGAGCGCCGAGCCGACCGCGAGCGTCGCGTACGCGCTGTAGCCGTTCAGGCTCGCCGCGTCGGGCGCCTTCAGCAGCAGCTTCGCGGGCGGCACCGCGGAAAAGATGTGCCCGAAGCCGCCGAGCTTCGCGGGAATCACGATGACAGCGGCCGCGATCGTGATGTAGATCAGTACGTCCTTCACGATCGCGATCATCGCGGGCGCGCGCAGCCCCGACGTGTACGTGTACGCGGCGAGGATCGCGAACGCGATGATCAGCGGCAGGTCGCCGACGAAGCCGGTCGTGTCGAAACCGAGCGCGCCGATCACCACCTCGATGCCGACGAGCTGCAGCGCGATGTACGGCATCGTCGCGACGATGCCCGTCACCGCGATCGCGAGCGCGAGCATCCGGCTGCCGTAGCGCGCGTTGACGAAATCGGCGGCCGTCACGTAGCCGTGCCGCTTCGCGATGCTCCACAGCTTCGGGAACACGACGAACGCGAACGGATAGATCAGGATCGTGTACGGCAGCGCGAAGAAGCCCATCGCGCCAGCGCCGAACACGAGCGCTGGCACCGCGACGAACGTATAGGCCGTGTAGAGATCGCCGCCGAGCAGGAACCACGTGACGATCGTGCCGAAGCGGCGTCCGCCGAGGCCCCATTCGTCGAGATGGGCGAGATCGCCGCGCCGCCAGTTCGCGGCCAGGAAACCGATGATCGTGACGCCGATGAACAGCAGGACGAAGACGAAAGTCGCGCCGAGATTCATTGCGCACCTCCTTGCGTGCCGCTCGCCTTCCACGCGTTCTTGGTCTTGAAGTACACGAACGCGGTGATCACCGCGCTGATGAAGACCCAAAGCAACTGGTACCAGTAGAAAAACGGAAAACCGAGCCATTGCGGTTCGATCTTGCTGTACGACGGCACCCAGACCATCGCGATCAGCGGCAGCACCAGCAGCCAGAGCCAGCGCTTGGCGGCCCGGTTGGCGTCGGCATCGTGAGCCATGACGTCTCCTCTTCTATCCCGGTTATCGATCTTGTTGAGCGGGTACGGCGCCGAGAGGAGCGGCAACACGGGTAGGCTGCGGCTCCCCTGGCTTCGCGCCAGTATAGGAGCCGCGAGCACGCGGTCAAGCGGGGGCGAACCCGAGGTGATCCGCCCCTTGTCGCGTGGATGCACCGGCCCGCGCCAGTGCCTCCGGCGTCAGATCGCGAACGACGTGTCGCGTGCGCCGGTCGTGGCTTTCAAAGCTTTCACCCACTTGCGCGCGGGCAGCTTCAGCGCGTCCTCGATCAGCTTCGCGCGGGCGTCGAGCTGCGCGAACGGCACGTCGAGCGCCGGGCCCGAGAACGCGATCGCGATCCGGTTGCCGTCGTGCACTTCCGGCAGCGCGATCACGCGGTGATCGAACGCCGCGTTCAGGTGCTTCATGTTGCGCACGAAGCTCGGGTGATCGCCGAACAGGTTGATCGTCGCGATGCCGGCATCGGCCAGACAGCCGCGCACCGCGCGGTAGAACGCGACGCTGTCGAGCACGGGGCCGCGCGCGGTCGCGTCGTACAGGTCGATCTGGATCGCGCCGGTCGTGCCGCGGTTGGCCGCATCGTTGACGAAATCCCATGCGTCGGCTTCGTGCACGACGAGGCGTGCGTCGTCGGGCGGCAGCGCGAACATCGTGCGCGCGGCGACGATCACGGCCGGGTTCAGCTCGACGGCCTCGACCTTCGCGTGCGGCAGGAAACGATGCGCGAACTTCGTCAGCGCGCCGGTGCCGAGCCCGAGCTGGACGATCCGCTCGGGCGTTTCGAGGAACAGCAGCCACGCCATCATCTGCTGCGCGTATTCGAGCTCGATATGCAGCGGCTTCGAGATCCGCATCGCGCCCTGCACCCACTCGGTGCCGAAGTGCAGGAAGCGCACGCCGCCTTCTTCGGAGAACGTAACGGGCGCGAAGCGCGGCTTGCGCGGCGCTTCGAGCACCGGCACGTCGTCGTGTTCGTCGATGTCCGGGCGGCGCTTCACGCGCGGCGGCTGGAGTTTTTCGGAGCCGTTGTACGCGGACGGCTGGCGTTGCTTGAACGCGCGCGCCTCGGCGGACGCACGCTTGATCAGTCGGGTCATGATGGTTGAATCTCGCTGGGTGATGCTGGGTGACGCTGGATGAGCGGACGAGAGGATAGCATTGGTGGGGGTCAGGGCCGCCGGTGGCGAAAGCGGTCGGTCGACTGGCCATTCGGGCGACCTGCAGGCGACATGGGCGTACGGGATAATGTATCGCAATCGCGATGCAAAAGAGACCATCGCGATCGGCGTCATCGCGAGTGCCTGGCTCGTGCCGCCGCATCGGTCGCCGGTGGTGTACGCCGCCTGCCTCGTGGTGCTGGTCGCGCTGCTGACTGCGGTGTGCTGGCTCAAGGGCGAGCAGCCCCGCTGGCGATGGGGCAACGACGACTGAGCGTCGACGCGACACGCAAGCCCATGCGTCGCGGTTCGTCAGCCACGCCCTTCCTTCCGTCATCGATGCGCCGCGACGGCGCTCTGTCGAACGGCTGAATTGTCTCGACTCTCCACGCGACGCAACAATGTGAAGCAACGGCCGCCCGGCAGGGAGTTCACATCGCATTTCCCGTCGGCAGCATCCGATTGCTGAACCGCCACCGCCCGTCGGTGGCCACTTCTCGCCTGCCCGCTCCTGACACCGCATTCGAACGGCCGCGCCGAATGCCTGCGCGGCCCTTGAAAAATATACCCAAATAGGGATAAATTCGTCGATGGATCCATACATCAAACCGCTGTACTGGCTCGGTTCGGCGCGCAAGGATTGAAGGTCATGCCCGAAACCGTGCAGCACACGTTCGGCTATGCGCTGTATCTGGCGCAGACAGGGCGCAAGCACGATCAGGCCAAGCCCTTGGCGGGATTCGGCTCGGCCGGCGTGCTGGAGATCGTGGAATCGGAAGACAACGGCACGTACCGCGCGGTCTACACGGTGAAGCTTGGAAACAGCGTCTACGTGCTGCACTGTTTCCAGAAGAAATCGCCGAGCGGCATCGCGACACCGAAGCCGGACAGCGATCTGATCCGCGCGCGTCTGAAAGCAGCCGAAGCACACGCAACAGGAGAAAGGCGATGATCGAAATCGAACAGGGCAGCGGGAACGTCTACGCGGACCTGGGCATGCGCGATGCCGATGAAATGAGGGTGAAGGCCCAACTCGCCGCGAAGATCGCGGAAATCATCAAGGCGCGCCAATGGACGCAGCAGCACGCGGCACGCTTGCTCGGCGTCCCTCAGCCGAAGCTGTCGAACATGCTGCGCGGACAGTTTCGCGGCGTGAGCGAAATGAAGATGCTCGAATGCCTGGCGAAGCTCGGACGCGACGTGCGGATCGTCGTCGGGCCCGACCGTCGGTCGGAAGCCGAAGGGCACATCGAAGTCGTATTCGCCACCTGACGACAGCGTCGTTTCGATCGCTCCGATGCGCGGGCCGTCCAGGCTACCGGCAGCGTCGGCCGATCAAAGCACGATTCGGCGCCAGTGTTCGAGCTTCTGCTCGAACGACAGCATCGCATTCGCCGGGCTCGAAGAAGGCAGCACGAGCGTCTCGTACCCGGCCCGGCCGATCACGTCGGCGAACCGCCCGGCCGTCTTGCCGTTGAAGCACACGCGCTTGAGCAACGGCGCATGCTCGCGCAGCGAATCGAAGTCGTTCGGCTTCGCGTTCCTGATCGCGGAATCCAGACTGCCCTGGCGATGGCATGCATCGAGGACGTCCCAGATGCCGATGCCGTGCAAAAGCACGCGCTCGAGCCGCGCGTCGTACGGCAGTTCATGCAGCGTCGGTTCGCCGAGCACCGCGCCGAGCAGCCGCCAGAACTGGTTGGTATTTTGGTCAATTTGACATCTGGCCCATCACGGCTCGCCGTGGGCCATCACCAACGTCTCGCGATATCCCTGCTATCTAGATCCGCCGAAACGGTCGCTCATCGAGCTAAAATTTGGCTCGATTGTGCTAAATTCTGGCTCGATCGTGCTATTCTCACGGCTTATGACAAAGCTCGGCGACGCCCTCTTTTCCAGTGCACAGCAACCCATTCTGGCCTGCCTGTTTGGGCAGCCCGAACAGTGGTTTCACGTCAAAGAGTTGATCCGGCTGACCAGTCTCGGTAGTGCCAGCGTCCAGCGTGAACTGAATCGTCTCGAAAAAGGTGGCCTCATCGAAACCAGACGCATCGCCAATCTCAAACAGGTGCGAGCGTTCGCCGGCAGCCCCATTTTCAGCGAGCTGCGTCTCATCATCCTCAAAACCTTCGGGGTCGTCGAGGTGCTCCGCGAAGCGCTGTCACCGCTGACCTCAGAGATACAATTCGCCTTTGTATACGGTTCGGTTGCCCAAGGCAGCGACCACGCCGGTAGCGACGTCGATGTTATGTTGGTCAGTGAGACGCTCAGCTATGGACAAATCATGGCCGCACTCGAATCGGCTGAAAGACAGCTCGGCCGCTCGGTCCAGATCACACAATACACTCACGAGGAATTTCTCGAACGGAAACGCAAAAGTCATCCGTTCCTCGCGGAAGTGCTGCGCCAGCCGAAGCTGATGATTATAGGAACCGAGGACGACATTGACCGCATTGGATAACCTCGTACGCATCGGAAAACTCAAACCCCTTCCGGCGAACCGCGGCGAATTCGAGCATCTGCTCGGCCTCGCTCGAACCTTGCTCGATACCGTCACAAGCAGTAACGGAATGGCAACGGAGAGCCAGTTCATCCTCGCCTACGATGCCGCTCACGCCGCATCACGCGCCGCGTTACGGGCTCACGGATACCGGAGCGACGACCGATATCTGGTCTTTCAGTGTCTCGAACACACGATCGGCTGGCCGACCGAAAAATGGCGCGTGCTCGATACCTGCCATCGCAGGCGCAATGCGGCCGAATACGAGGGCAACATAGATCTTCCAGCGAGTCTGACCGCCGAGTTGGTTCGGCTCACTGCTGAACTCATTGAAACCGTATCTCTACTCGACCACCTGCTGCCGTCCACCTGATACTGCTTCGCGGGATACGCTGAATCCAACGAGCTTCAGGGACGAATCCCGCGCCACTGCTCCAGCTTCTGCTCGAACGACAGCATCGCATTCGCCGGGCTCGACGAAGGCAGCACCAGCGTTTCATACCCTGCCTGCCCGATCACGTCGGCAAAGCGCCCCGCCGTCTTCCCGTTGAAACACACCTTCTTCAGCAACGGCGCATGCTCGCGCAACGACGCAAAGTCGTTCGGCTTCGCATTCCGGATCGCAGAATCGAGACTGCCTTGCCGATGGCATGCATCGAGGACGTCCCAGATGCCGATGCGGTGCGACAGCACGCGCTCGAGCCGCGCGTCGTACGGCAGTTCATGCAGCGTCGGTTCGCCGAGCACCGCGCCGAGCAGCCGCCAGAACTGGTTGCGCGGATGCGCGTAATACTGCGCGGCGTCGAGCGACGCCTCGCCCGGAAAACTGCCGAGGATCATCGTGTGCGTATTCGCCGCGACGACCGGCGGAAAGCCTTGCAGCATCACGCGTCTCCGTACGGCCCGACGGATCGCGGCCCGTCGCCGTGCGCGGCGAGATGGCGCCACAGCGCCGGCAGCATGCACTCGGTCACCATCAGCGGCTTGCCGTGACGCTGGAACACCGAGCGCCGCGCGACAAACGCATGCGGCGCGCGCGCACCCTGCAATGCATGGCTCGCGAGCGCATACAACGGATGACCGGCGATCACGCGCCGGCTGACGAGCGCCGAGCGCTCGACCTGCGGATCGCTGTACAGCAGCTCCGCGAGCGGCCGCGTGCGCAGCCGCCGCATGGCCTGCCACACACCCTTGCTGGCCGCGAGCGGCGCGATGCTGTGCGCGGCGACGTACGGCGTGCCGTCGACCGACAGGATCACCTCGCGCACCCACATCGGCGCGCGCGGCGAACTGGCGAGCGCGTCCGGCTCGTCGAACCACGGACGGTCGACGGCCTCGCGCGTCACGCGCACGTTCACGCGGCCGAGCCGCGCGAGATGCGCGGTCAGCGATCCGCCGCGCGTCAGCCAGTCGCGCTGGTCGAGCGTGCAGCCAGGCCGCGGCGTCTCGCGCCAGCCGGCCTGCGCGCCGTCGAATCGCATGCGCGCGTTCACGCGGCGCGCGACAGCAGCAGCGCGTTGGTCCGCTTCACGAAGCTCGCCGGATCGTCGAGCATGCCGCCTTCGGCCAGCAGCGCCTGATCGAACAGCAGATGGCACCAGTCGCCGAAATCGGCGCTGTCGGCATTCAACTGCTTCACGAGCGCGTGCTCGGGATTGATCTCGAGGATCGGCTGCATCGCCGGCGCGTTCTGGCCGGCCGCCTTCAGCATCCGCTGCAGGTAGCCGCTCATGTCGTTGTCGTCCGCGACGAGGCACGACGGCGAATCGGTCAGGCGGAACGTGACGCGCACTTCCTTCACCTTGTCGCCGAGCGCTTCCTTCATCTTCTCGACGACCGGCTTGATCGCCTCGCCGGCCTGCTCCTGCGCCTTCTTTTCCTCGTCGTTCAGCTCGCCGAGATCGAGATCGCCGCGGGCCACGCTCGCGAGCGGCTTGCCGTCGAACTCATGCAGGAACGACAGCATCCATTCGTCGACGCGATCGGTCAGCAGCAGCACCTCGACGCCCTTCTTGCGGAACACTTCCAGATGCGGGCTGTTCTTCGCGGCCTGCCACGTATCGGCGGTCACGTAGTAGATCTTGCTCTGCTCGGGCTTCATGCGCGACACGTAGTCGGCGAGCGATACGTCCTGCGCGTCGGTGTCGCCGTGCGTCGACGCGAAGCGCAGCAGCTTCGCGATGCGCTCGCGGTTCGCGTGATCCTCGCCGACGCCTTCCTTCAGCACCTGGCCGAATGCGCGCCAGAACGTCTTGTACTTCTCCTTGCCGGCGTCGTCTTCCGCGTTCGCGAGTTCCTCGAGCATCGACAGCGCGCGCTTGGTCACGCCTTCGCGGATCGCCTTCACGTCGCGGCTTTCCTGCAGGATCTCGCGCGACACGTTCAGCGGCAGGTCGGCCGAATCGACGACGCCCTTCACGAACCGCAGATATTGCGGCAGCAGCTGCTCGGCGTCGTCCATGATGAACACGCGCTTCACGTACAGCTTCAGGCCGCCGCGATAATCGCGGTTCCACAGGTCGAACGGCGCGTGCGCCGGCACGAACAGCAGTTGCGTGTATTCGCTGCGGCCCTCGACGCGGTTGTGCGTCCACGTGAGCGGATCCTGGTGATCGTGCGCGATGTGCTGGTAGAACTGCGTGTACTGCTCGTCGGTGACGTCGCTCTTCGAACGCGTCCACAGCGCGCTCGCCTGGTTGACGGTTTCGTCCTCGTCCTTCAGGACCATCTCGCCCTTTTCCTGATCCCACTCTTCCTTGCGCATCAGGATCGGCAGCGCGATGTGGTCGGAGTACTTCTGGATGATCGACTTCAGGCGGTGCGACGACAGCAAGTCGTCCTCGCCTTCGCGCAGGTGCAGCGTGATCGTCGTGCCGCGCTGCGCGCGCTCGATCGCGTCGATCGTGAAATCGCCCTCGCCGGCGCTTTCCCATCGCACGGCCTCGTTCGCCGGCAGGCCGGCGCGGCGCGTCTCGACGGTGATCTTGTCCGCGACGATGAAGCCCGAGTAGAAGCCGACGCCGAACTGGCCGATCAGCGCCGCGTCCTTCTGCTGGTCGCCCGACAGCTTCGTGAAGAATTCCTTGGTGCCCGAACGCGCGATCGTGCCGAGGTTCGCGATCGCCTCGTCGCGGCTCATGCCGATACCGTTGTCGTCGATCGTGATCGTGCGCGCGGCCTTGTCGAAGCCGATGCGGATGCGTAGGTTCGGATCGTTCTCGTACAGCGCGTTGTCCGCGAGCGCTTCGAAACGCAGCTTGTCGGCCGCGTCGGACGCGTTCGACACCAGTTCGCGCAGGAAGATTTCCTTGTTGCTGTAGAGCGAATGAATCATCAGGTGGAGGAGTTGCTTGACCTCTGCCTGAAAGCTCATCGTTTCATGTGCCATGGATGCTGTTTCCTCTTACTTGAACTGAAAAGGGGTGACGCCGGCGCCCGGCGCGCGATGCCGGCGGACCCGTGACGTATGACCGCCTGGCGCCAGCGGTTTGCGCGCGTATCTGGGGACGGCGCGCGGCATTTCAAGAGCCGGCCCCCCATTCCGCGTCACGACGCGCGCCGCACCGCCGAGTCGATATAGCCCGCCAGCAGCCCCGGCAGCGCCGGATCGCCGCAATTCGCGACGTTGAAGCGCATCCACGTGGACGGCGACTGCTGCGGCGAGAACAGGCTGCCCGGCGTCAGCAGGAAGCCGGCTTCGTGCGCGACCGCCGCGAGCGCGTCCGAATCGACGCTCGTATCGGCCCACAGGAACATCCCGGCCGCCGGCATCGTGAAGAGCCCGAGCCCCGTGCGCTCGAGCATCCGCGCGGTCTTGTCGCGCACGCCGTCGAGCCGCGCGCGCAGCCGCTCGACGTGGCGCCGGTAATGCCCTTCGGTCAGGATCTTGTACAGCACGCGCTCGTTGAGCTCGGGCGTGGTCATCCCGACCAGCATCTTCTGGTCGGTCACCGCCTTCGCGATTTCCGGCGCGCAGGCCACGTAGCCGACCCGCAGGTTCGCCGCGAGCGTCTTCGAATAGCTGCCGAGATAGATCACGCGCTTCAACTGGTCGAGGCTCGCGAGGCGCGTGGCCGGATAGCTCGGCGGGCACAGGTCGCCGTACACGTCGTCCTCGACGACGAGGAAATCGTAGGCCTCCGCGAGCTTCAGGATCCGGAACGCCTGCGCGGCCGACAGCGACGTGCCGGTCGGGTTCTGCAGCACCGAGTTGATCACGAGCATCTTCGGCCGCCACATCTGCACCAGGGTTTCGAGCGCGTCGAGGTCGGGGCCGTCGGGCGTATACGGCATCCCGACGAGCTGCGCGCCTTGCGCCGCGAACCGGCCGAACATCTGGAACCATGCCGGATCGCCGACGATCACCGCATCGCCCGGCCGCATGTAGATCCGCGAAATCAGGTCGATCGCCTGCGTGATGCCCGACACCAGCACGATCTGTTCGGGCTTCGCGCCGATCTCGACTTCGGCCAGACGCGTCTGCAGTTGCTGGCGCAGCGGCAGGAAGCCCTGCGCGGTGCCGAAGCCGAGCATCTGCGCGCCCGACTGACGCCCGAGCGCGCGCAGCGCGCCGGTGATCAGCTCGCCGTCGAGCCAGCGGCCCGGCAGGTAGCCGAGGCCCGGGCCCTTCTCCGGGCTGACGGTGTGCAGCATGTTGCGCAGCAGCCAGACGACGTCGATCGTGTTGTGCACGGGCGCGGCCTCGGCCACGCGCGCGACGCCGTCGGCCGGCTGCGGGCCGGCGCCCGTGCGCTCGCGCACGTAGAAGCCGGAGCCGCGCCGCGAGTCGAGGTAGCCCTGCGCGACGAGGCGCTCGTAGGCCTCGACGACGGTGAAGCGCGACACGCCCTTGTCGAGCGCGAGCTTGCGGATCGACGGCATGCGCATGCCGGGACGGAACACGCGTTCGTCGATCCGCCGCCGCGCCCACTGGACCAGCTGGTCGACGAGCGTGAGCGTGGCGGTGTCGTGCGGCGCGGGAATCTGGGCGAGTGGGACGGTGGACATGGTGGACATGGGCGGCGGCTCCAACTGTACCGAAGGCTATCGCGCCGATTGTACCGTTACTGTGCCGGTAGCGACGATTACAGTTGACCGGAATGGCGATCGTGCGGCCGCCGTTCCGGCCGCGCCATACCAGGCGCCGCGCCCGCCGGCCCGCGTCGCGGCCGGTGCGCCGGCCGGCCCGGCCCCCGCCCGGTACGTCGTCCGCCTACCATGACACTTTCGCTTCCCGACCGACGCTCATGCCAGCCCGCTCCCTGACACTCGACCATCTCGTGATTGCCGCGCGCACCCTCGACGAAGGCGTGCGCCATGTCGCCGACGCGCTCGGCATCGAACCGGCCGGCGGCGGCCGCCACCCGCTGATGCGGACCCACAATGCGCTGTTCGGCGCATGGGGCGGGCTCTACCTCGAAGTGATCGCGATCGACTCGGATGCGCCCGCGCCGGGCGACGATGCGAAGCCGCCGCGCGCGCGGCTGTTCGGGCTCGACGATCCGGCGATTCAGGCTCGGCTCGCGCAGGGCCCGTTTCTCGCGCACTGGGTCGCCCGCGTCGACCGCCCGCGCCAGCTTGCGCTGTGGCAGCGCCAGTACCCGGCCCGCATCGCGCCCGTCGTCGCGATGCGGCGCGGCGACCTGAGCTGGGGCCTCACGGTGCCCGACGACGGCAGCTTCCCCGCATGGCAAGGCGCGGGCGACGGCCTCGTGCCGTCGCTGATCCAGTGGGACAGCCCGCGCCATCCGGCCGACTCGCTGCCGAACGACGGCGTCGCGCTGAAGGCGCTCAAGGGCGCCCATCCGCGTGCGGATACGGTCCGCGAGCAACTCGACTGGCTCGGCGCCGCGCACCTGCTCGACGTCGAATCCACCGACGGCCCGCCCGCGCTCGTCGCCGAATTCGACACGCCGCAGGGCACGCGCACGCTGCGCTGAGCTCGCTGACGCCCGTTCCATTACACACACCCTGCAAGACGGAGACACCCACGAATGAATTCGCGCGAAACCCGGGGCATGCTGCTCGGCCTCATCGGCGTGATGATCTTCAGCCTGACGCTGCCGATGACGCGGATCGTCGTATCCGAACTCAATCCGCTGCTCAACGGCCTCGGCCGCGCGCTCGCCGCCGCCGTGCCGGCCGGCCTGCTGCTGTGGTGGCGCCGCGAGCCGCTGCCGACCCGCGCGCAACTGAAGAGCCTCGCGATCACGTCGGCCGGCGTGATCACCGCGTATCCGGTGTTCTCCGCCTGGGCGATGAAATCGGTGCCGGCCTCGCACGGCGCGGTGGTCAACGGGTTGCAACCGTTGTTCGTCGCGCTGTACGCGGCGTGGTTGTCGCACGAACGGCCGTCGAAGGCGTTCTGGGCCAGCGCGGTGGCCGGCAGCGCGCTCGTGATCGCGTTCGCGCTGCGCGACGGCGGCGGCACCGTGCAGGCCGGCGACGCGCTGATGCTCGTCGCGGTCGGCATCGGCGCGCTCGGCTATGCGGAAGGCGCGCGCCTCGCGCGCCAGATCGGCGGCTGGCAGGTGATCTGCTGGGCGCTCGTCGTGTCGGCGCCGTTCCTCGTGGTGCCGGTCGGCTGGCTCGCGTGGACGCAGCACGCCGCGCATCCGGGCCCGCTCGCCCTGCGCACGTGGCTCGCGTTCGGGTACGTGACCCTCTTTTCGCAATTCATCGGCTTTTTCGCGTGGTACGCGGGGCTCGCGATGGGCGGCACCGCGCGCGTCGGCCAGGTGCAGCTGCTGCAGATTTTCTTCACGATCGCCTTTTCCGCGCTGCTGTTCGGCGAAACGGTCACGCCGTCCACGTGGCTGTTCGCGACGGCCGTGATCGCGACCGTGGTGCTCGGGCGCCGCTCGGCGGTGGCCACGGCACCGCGCCCCGCTCGCGCCGGCTGATGAGGTGCGCCATAATGGACGTTTTGCCTGATCGGTATTGCCTACCCAGCCGCGAAGGCTTCATCGTGCCCGCACTGCCCACCCGGCGGCGTCGAAGCGATCCGCCCGAACGACCTTTCTTGACTGACCACGATATCCGAACGAGGAGACTATGAATCCGAGCGACCTGCATCCGCCGCACTGGCAGCTTTCCGAACGCGCCCGCAAGCTGACGAGCTCTGCGATCCGCGAGATCCTGAAGGTCACGGAACGCCCCGAGGTCATCTCGTTCGCCGGCGGCCTGCCCGCTCCCGCGACGTTCCCGGCGGAACGCATGCGCGCCGCCGCCGACCGTGTGCTGCGCGACGCGCCGGCCGCCGCGCTCCAGTACAGCGCGACCGAAGGCTACCTGCCGCTGCGCGAGTGGATCGCCGAGCGCTACGGCGTGCGCGTGTCGCAGGTGCTGATCACGACCGGCTCGCAGCAGGCGCTCGACCTGCTCGGCAAGGCGCTGATCGACCCGAACAGCCCGGTCCTCGTCGAAACCCCGACCTACCTCGGCGCGCTGCAGTCGTTCTCGCTGTACGAGCCGCGCTACGTGCAGGTGCCGACCGACGAGCAGGGCCTGCTGCCGGCAGGCCTCACGCCCGAACTCACGCAAGGCGCGCGCCTGCTGTACGCGCAGCCGAACTTCCAGAACCCGACCGGCCGCCGCCTGCCCGTCGAGCGCCGCCGCGCGCTCGCCGCGTTCGCCCAGACGAGCCCGTTCCCGGTGCTGGAGGACGATCCGTACGGCGCGCTGAACTACCAGGGCGAGCCGCTGCCGACGATGCTGTCGATGGCGCCCGACCACGTCGTGCACCTCGGCACGTTCTCGAAGGTGCTCGCGCCGGGCCTGCGGATCGGCTACATCATCGCGCCCGAGGAGCTTCACTTCAAGCTCGTGCAGGCCAAGCAGGCCACCGACCTGCACACGCCGACGCTCACGCAGCGCATCGCGCACGAAGTGATCAAGGACGGCTTCCTCGACGAGCACATCCCGACGATCCGCGAGCTGTACAGCGCGCAGTGCGACGCGATGCTCGGCGCGCTCGCGCGCCACATGCCGGAAGGCGTCACGTGGAACCGCCCCGAAGGCGGGATGTTCATCTGGGTGAACCTGCCCGCGCAGATCGACAGCATGAAGCTGCTCGCCGCGGCCGTCGACAACCATGTCGCCTTCGTGCCGGGCGCGCCGTTCTTCGCGGAGAACGCGCAGCAGAACACGCTGCGCCTCTCGTTCGTGACGGTGCCGCCCGAGAAGATCGAGGAAGGCGTCGCGCGCCTCGGCAAGCTGCTGCGCGAGCGCCTCGGCGAGCGCCTCTGATCCCCTTTTTCCCTGTCACGACTCTCTACGAGGAATCGAACGCATGGCTAACGTCTACGACAAACTGAAGTCGCTCGGCATCGAGCTCCCGACCGCCGGCGCACCGGCCGCCGCCTACGTGATGAGCGCGCAAAGCGGCAACACGGTCTACCTGTCGGGCCACATCGCGAAGAAGGACGGCAAGGTCTGGGCCGGCAAGCTCGGCGCGGATCTGCAAACGGAAGACGGCAAGGCGGCCGCCCGCTCGATCGCGATCGACCTGCTCGCGACGCTGCACGCGCACACCGGCGACCTGAACAAGGTCACGCGCATCGTCAAGCTGATGAGCCTCGTCAACTCGACGCTCGACTTCACCGAACAGCACGTCGTGACGAACGGCGCGTCGGAGCTGATCGCCGAAGTGTTCGGCGACGCGGGCAAGCATGCGCGCTCGGCGTTCGGCGTCGCGCAGATCCCGCTCGGCGCGTGCGTCGAGATCGAACTGATCGCCGAAGTCGCGTAACGCGCGCGTCGCGATGGCCGGCCGTCCGGTTCGCTTCAAGCAGGTCGACGTGTTCACGTCGGCGCCGTTCAAGGGCAATCCGCTCGCCGTGGTGTTCGACGCCGATTCGCTCGGCGACGACACCATGCTCGAGATCGCCCGCTGGACGAACCTGTCGGAAACGACGTTCCTCTGCACGCCGACCGATCCGGAAGCCGACTATCGCGTGCGGATCTTCACGACGGGCGGCGAACTGCCGTTCGCCGGCCACCCGACGCTCGGCACCGCGCACGCGTTCCTCGAAAGCGGCGCGCGGCCGCGCACGCCGGGCCGGCTGATCCAGCAGTGCGGGGTCGGCCGGGTCGCGCTGCGCGAGCAGGCCGGCGGCTGGGCGTTCGCCGCGCCGCCGGCGCGCGTCACGCCGCTCGACCGTTCGGACTACGCGGCACTGGCCGCCGCGCTGCGCAGCGACGCGCTCGACCTCGATGCCGAGCCGTGCGCGGTTGACAACGGCGCGCCATGGCTGGTCGTGCGGCTGAAGTCGGCCGACGCGTGCATCGGCCTGTCGCCCGACCCGGCCGCACTGGCGGCGCTGACCCGCCGCTACGGCGTGGATGGCCTCGCCGCCTATGCACCGCACGCCGAAGGCGGGCCCGCGACGTTCGAGATCCGCTGCCTGATGACGGGCGGCACGTTCGGCACGCCCGGCGAGGATCCCGTCACCGGGAGCGCGAACGCCGCGCTGGCCGGGCTGCTGACGCGGCAGGAACGCCGCCCCGGCCCGTCGTATACGGCCCGCCAGGGCACGGCGATCGGCCGCGACGGCCGCGTCTTCGTCCGCTACGACGAAGACGGCACGACCTGGATCGGCGGCCAAGTCGTCACGGTCGTCGACGGCACGTTCCGTTCCCCCCACTGACATTTCGCGATGTGCGATGGTACGGGCGCGTCCGGCGCCCCGCGCTTTGCCCAACTATCGCAAAAACGTTCCAACCAGTAATATCGGGCCTAATCCGTTGTTTCGGAGGTCTGTCCATGGTTGCGCGTCCCGCGAACGAACAGACGTCGGGACAATCCGAACCATAGCCGGCCATCCAGACGGATGGCGCACGCGAGCAGGACGCCACCCTCTTCGATGAGCTCCGCCCGGTCCAACCACACGCCGCCGAACCGGCCGCTGCGCGCGCCGCGCAAGTCGCGCCGGCGTGCGCTGTTTGCCATCCCGCTGCTCGGGATGCTGGCGCTCGCGCTGCTGTGGGCCGTGATCATCGCGCGCCTGTCCGTTGAAAAGGACAGTGCGTACAAGGAAGCGGCCGCTTCCGCGGCGATCCTGTCGTCCGCGCTCGAGCAGCATACGGTCAAGGCGATCCACCAGGTCGACCAGATCACCCGCTTCGTCAAGTTCGAATTCGAGAAATCGCCGGCGCGCTTCAATCTCGCGAGCGCCGTCGAGAAAGGCGTCGTGCCGAGCGATACGCTGATCCAGGTGTCGCTCGTCAACGCGAAGGGCATCCTGTTCGCGAACACCGCCGAACTCCATCCGCAGCCGATCAACCTGTCCGACCGCGAGCACTTCAAGGTCCACCTCGCGCACAACGACGATCGCCTCTTCATCAGCAAGCCCGTGCTCGGCCGCGTGTCGAGCCACTGGACGCTGCAGATGACGCGGCGCCTGAACAATCCGGACGGCAGCTTCGCCGGCATCGTCGTGGTGTCGGAGGACCCGAGCTACTTCACGAACGATTTCTACAACAACGCGGCCATCGGCAAGGAAGGCGTGATCGCGGTCGTGTCCGACACGGGCGCCGTGCTCGCGCGGCGCACGGGCTCGGTGAACAACGCGCCGGGCGCGTTCTCCGCGTCGGGCGTCTACCCGATCGCGGAGCGCGTGACCGGCACGATCATCGATCCGATCGACGGCGTGACGCGCATCGTGTCGTACCGCCACCTCGACGGCTACCCGCTCGCGGTGATGGTCGGGCTGTCGCAGACGGAAGAGTTCGCGGACTACACCCACACGCGCAACGTTTACCTGCTGATGACGAGCTTCATCACGCTCGCGATGCTCGCGTTCTTCGGCGTCGCGACCGGCCTGATCGGCAAGCTGCTCGGCCGCGAGCGCGAAATGACCCAGCTTGCCGAATACGACCTGCTCACCGGCCTCGCGAACCGCTATGCGACGCTGCGCGGGCTGCGCAACGACGTGTCGATGCCCGCGAGCCTGTCGCGGCTCGGCCTGCTGTTCATCGATCTCGACAACTTCAAGACCGTCAACGACACGCTCGGCCACAACGCCGGCGACATCGTGCTGCAGATGACCGCGTCGCGCCTGGCCGATGCGGTCGGCGACGAAGGCTCGCTCGCGCGCATCGGCGGCGACGAGTTCGTCGTCGTGATGAAGGGCGACGACGTCGAGCGGCGCGCGGTGCGGCTCGCGGAAGCGATCATCCGGATGTTCAGCGAGCCGTTCGACGTACGCGGCAGCTCGTTCGTGCTGCATGCGAGCATCGGCATCGCGCTGCACACCGTCGCGAACGAAAGCGAGATCGACCTGCTGAAAAAGGCCGACCTCGCGATGTACAGCGCGAAGGACGCCGGCAAGAACTGCTACCAGTTCTATGCGCCGCACCTGTCGCATCGCGCCGACCACCTGATGCGCTGGGAACAGCAATTGCGCGTCGCGCTTGCCGAGGGGCAGCTGTTCCTCGCGTACCAGCCGAAGATCGACCTCACGCACCGCACGATCACCGGCTTCGAGGCGCTCGCACGATGGGACCATCCCGAGCACGGCGTGATCTCCGCGAACGAATTCATTTCGATCGCCGAATCGACCGGCCTGATCGTGCCGATCGGCGACTTCGTGATCCGCACCGCATGCGAGCAGATCGCGCGCTGGCGCGACGAGGGCCACGACACGCTGACGCTCGCGGTCAACATCTCGCCCGTGCAGTTCTGGCGCGGCGACCTGATCGAGACGATCTCGCAGGCGCTGCACGACACCGGCATCGACGCGAACCGGCTCGAGATCGAGATCACCGAAACCGCGATGATGGAATATCCGGAACTCGTGTCCGAGAAGATCGTCGCGCTGAAGAAGCTCGGCATCCGGATCGCGCTCGACGATTTCGGCACCGGCTATTCGTCGCTGTCGTACCTGCACCGCTTCTCCGTCGACACGCTGAAGGTCGACCGTTCGTTCGTGCAGGCGATTCCGAACGATCGCAGCGTGTGCGTGATGGTGTCGTCGATCGTGCATCTTGCGCGCTCGCTCGGGCTGACCGTCGTCGTCGAGGGTACGGAGACCGAGGAGCAGATCACGTGGCTGTCCGCACTCGGCGAAATCGAGGCACAGGGCTTCCTGTTCTCGCGCCCGGTGCCGGCCGACGCGATTCCCGCGCTGATCGCACGCTTCGGCGTGCGCGGCGAGCGTCCGAACGTCGTCGTGCAACGCGCGACCGGCAGCACGGGCGGCTGAACACCACACCGCTGCCGCCGCGGCGCGGGTTGCGCGCCGCCGCAATTGTTACGTTTTCCGATCCGATCGTTTAGTTCATTAACTAGCGTTTTCGCGCATGGTAGTGTCACGATGCGCGGCGGACAATCGGGAGGGCCGACGTGTCGGCGGGCCGCCGGCACGGCCCTACGCGAAAGATCCGGCCCTGCGCCAACCACACAATCATGACAACCGTCGAAGTCGAAGCGACCGCGCGTGTCGAAGAGGCACCCGCATCCCTATGGGCCTTGTTCAAGGTCGTCGCCGGCATTTCGGCCGTCTCGTGGGGCGGGCTTTCGATGATGGCGCAACTCGAACGCCACTACGTGGAGCGGCTGCAGCGCATCGAGCCGCACGTCTTCGGCGATCTCGTCGCACTCGCATGGCTCGTACCGGGTCCTGTCGGCTGCAACGTCGCCGTGCAGGTCGGCCAGACGCTGCACGGTCGCGCCGGCGCATGGGTCGCCGGCATCGCGAGCGTGCTGCCGTTCTCGATCCTGATGACGCTGTTCGCAATCTTCTATCAGACGCCGCTCGTGCGCTCGCTCGCCGCGCCGGTGCTGATCAATCACTTCGGGATGGTGCTCGCCGCGCTGATCGGCGTCACGTGGGTCAAGCAGGTGCGCTCGCTCGCGCGCACGCGGTTCGAACAGACGATCGCCGCGCTATCGACGATTCTGCTCGCTTTCGCGCATAGTCCGGCCGCTTTCGTCGGGATTCTGTTCGCCGCGTTTGCAGCGGGCTGGCTGACGGGCCCGTCGCAACGCGACGCGGTCGATTTCACGTTGTCGAAACGCGACCGCGGCCTGCTCGTGCTGCTCGGCGTGCTCGTCGTGCTGTTCGCGGTGCCGCTGCCGGGCGATTACCAGGCGGACCTGCTCTGGCCGCGCCTCGCGGGCGCCGGCATGACGCTGTTCGGCGGCGGCTTCTCCGCGCTGCCGGTGCTCAAGACGCTGTTCGTGTCGCCGGCGACGGGCATCTCCGATCACGACTTCACGCTGGCCTTCGCGCTGTCGCCGGTCGCGCCGGGGCCGCTGCTGAACGTCGTGCCGTTTCTCGGCTACCTGACCGACGGCTGGATCGGTGCGCTGCTCGCCACGGCCGCGCTGTTCATTCCGTCGGGATGCCTCGTCGTATTTGCGCAGAACCACCTGCTCCGGCTCAAGCGCCATTCGCGCTTCGAGCACGGGATGCGCCTGCTGCGCGCGGCGACGACGGGCTTTCTCGTCGTCGCCGTCGTGAAGATCCTGCATCGCGAGCCGGCCGACCCCGTTTACTGGCTGACGGGCGCTTTCGCGACGCTGTGCTTCACGCGCCTCAAGGTGCCCGTCTATGCCGTGTATGGCGCGGTCGCCGTCGCATGCAGCGTGTGGCAGTGGGCCGCGCACTGACGGGCGGCGGCCGTCGCCCTGCCCGGCGCGGCCCGCGTTGCCGCCTCAACCGGCCTGCACGGCGACCCGGCGTGCCATCCAGCGGGCACGCAGCGCGTCGTACGCGAGGTTGAAGCAGAACGTGTAGGGCAGGAAGAACAGCACGATGCCGAGGTCGAGCAGCAGCGCCTCGACGAGGCTCACGTTCAGCCACCACGCGGCAACCGGCACCACCATCGCGACGAGGCCGAGCTCGAACGTCACCGCGTGCGCGATCCGCATGCCGAGCGTGCGCGACAACCCGGCGCGCCGCTCGAAGCGGTCGAACAGCGCGTTGAAGGTCATGTTCCACGCCATCGCGATCAGCGACACCATCACCGTCAGCACGCCGACGTGCGACACCGGCATATCGAGCAGCCACGCGCCGATCGGCGCGCACAGCGCGATCGCCACCAGTTCG
Source organism: Burkholderia sp. AU39826 (assembly GCF_020419965.1). Taxonomy (NCBI): domain Bacteria; kingdom Pseudomonadati; phylum Pseudomonadota; class Betaproteobacteria; order Burkholderiales; family Burkholderiaceae; genus Burkholderia; species Burkholderia sp. AU39826. Next base: position 177,923 of record NZ_JAIZQG010000004.1, on the reverse strand, counting down.
AACGTCAGCGCGTGCAGCAGGCGCTCCGTCACCGTTTTGTTGACCTGTTTCATGATGCGCTCCCATGCGTTAGCTGATCCATGCCGGCCATTCTGATCGGCGATACCGTGCCAATCCAGTTTGATATCATCGGTTTTACCGATATAACACTGCCCGGAGCACCGCATGCACCACGCCCCCGAAGCCCTGCTCGCCTTCGTCGAAGCGGCGCTGCTCGGCTCGTTTACGGCCGCCGCACGCAAGCTCGGCAAGCGTCAGTCGACGGTGTCGGAAGCGATCGCGAATCTCGAAATCGATCTCGGCGTGCAGTTGTTCGATCGCTCGACGCGCGCGCCGACGCTGACCGAGGCCGGTCGCGCGCTGCTGCCGCAGGTGCAGCGCGCGCTCGAGGCCAGCGCGGCGATCGATCGCACGGCCGCCCGGCTCGCGCGCGGCGAGGAAGCGCGGCTCACGCTCGTCGTGTCCGATACGTACCAGTCGAAGCGCTACGAGGAAACGTTGATGGCGCTCGAACGGCGCTTTCCGGCGCTCGAACTCGAATGCCAGATCGCCGAGCACGACGACGTGCTCGACCTGATCCAGCAAGGCCGCGCGCAACTCGGGCTGATGGCCGCCCGCGCGGCCTACCCGGCCGATATCGGCGCGGCGACGGTGGCGGAGGAATCGGAGATCGGGCTGTTCGTCGGCCGCACGCATGCGCTCGCCGAATACGGCGACGCCGAAGTGCCGCATGCGGCGCTGCGCGACGTGCGCGAACTGCGCCTCAATACCTACGTGACGACCGAAGGCCGCGGCACCGACGACCGGATCGTCGTCGGCACGCAGCACTGGCTGGCGCCGAGCTACCTGATGCTGCTGGAGATGGCGGTACTGGGGTTCGGCTGGGCGGAGCTGCCGCGCTGGATGGTCGAACACTTCGCGCGCGACCGCCTGTGCGAGCTGCGTGCACGCGGGTGGCCTCGCCGCGTGCGGGTGGACGCGGTCTGGTCGCGCAACCGGCCGCTCGGCCCGGCCGGTTCATGGCTGCTCGATGCGATGCTGGCCGCGTAGCGGTGCGTGCCGTCGGCCCGCGACGAAGGGCAGCGGCCTGACGCCGGCCGGTCAGAAACCGCGCGACAGCACGGCCGCGCCGATCGTGACGACGCCGAGCACGAGGTTCACGACGACGAGCAGGCGCATCGCGTTCACCGCGCGCGCGCCGTCCGGCCAGTTCTGCGCCTGCACCGCACGGCGGATGCGCGGAAACAGCGCGAAGCGGATGTGCCCGAAGATCAGCATCATCACGACGCCGAGCCCAGCCATCGCGTGCAGCGACCACGTCGCATGCGCGCCGCCGAAGCTCATCAGCAGGAAGCCGCCGGACAGCAGGATCACGATCACGGCCCCTGAAACCCAGTTGAAGAAGCGGCCGAAGACGCCCTCGATCAGCGGCAAGCGCAGCTGCGGCGACAAGTCGGACAGCGCCGGGCGCAGGCAGAAGTGTGCGAAGACCATCCCGCCCACCCACACGGCGACGGCCAGCAGATGAAGAAACAGCGCGACGGCAACGGCGTGGGACATGGGGACGATCCTGTGATGAGTGGGGGTGCAGCGAACGGCCGCGTCGCACGCGGCATCAAGCGACGTTCGACCCGCCAGCCGCGCGGCGGTTCAGGCCCTCGGCGCGATTTCACACTATTTTGCAAATTCCGCGTGACAGCGCCACGCTTGCTTACCCGAATCCCTCGCCCAAAAGAAAAAGCCGCACACCCGCCGAAGCGGACGTGCGGCCTGCGACCGCGGCCGAACCGGATGTTCCGGACGAACCGGACGACCGCGCGACGTCAGCCGAGCAGCGGACGCAGCTCGGTGACGACCTTGAGCTTCGTGTCCGGCGCGCGGCCCTTGCGAGCGCGCTTGCCGATGTGCGGCGCGAGCCCCGCGTACGACAGCGTCTCGTCCTGCACCTTGCCGCCGCGGCCCGTGCCGATCAGCACGACGCCGGCCGGATCGATCGCCAGCGCCTGCACGAGCGTTTCCTTGTCGTCGAGCGCCATCAGGATCACGCCGCGCCCGCCGCCGGACAGCGTCTTCATCTCGTCCATCCCGAACACGAGCAGGCGCCCGCCGCTCGACAGGCACGCGACCTGCGTCGCGTTCGGCAGCACCGGCATCGGCGCGAGCGGCACCGCACCCGCATCGATGGTCATGAACGACTTGCCGGCCTTCACGCGGCTCACCATGTCGCCGACCTTCGCGAGGAAGCCGAAGCCGTTGCTCGACGCGAGCAGCAGTTGCTGGTCGGCCGGCGCCGCGTAGTAGTGCATCAGGTGCGAGCCCGATTCGAGCTCGATCAGCGACGTGACCGGCACGCCGTCGCCGCGCCCGCCCGGCAGCACCGCCACGTCGACCGAGTACACGCGGCCGCTGCTGCCCCACGCGATCAGGCGATCCGGCGTGCGGCACTGGAACGCCGCGTACAGGTGATCGCCCGCCTTGAACGTGAAGCCGGCCGGATCGAGCCCGTGGCCCTTCAGCGCGCGCACCCAGCCCTTCTGCGACACGACGACAGTCACCGGCTCGTCGACCACCTTCGCCTCGAACGTCGCGCGCTTTTCCTGCTGGATCAGCGTGCGGCGATCGTCGCCGTACTGCTTCGCATCGGCCTCGATCTCCTTGATCATCAGCCGCTTCATCGCGCTTTCGTTCGCGAGCAGTTCCTCGAGCTTCGCCTTCTCGTCGCGCAGCCCTTCGAGTTCCTTCTCGATCTTGATCTTCTCGAGCCGCGCGAGCTGGCGCAACCGGATTTCGAGGATATCCTCGGCCTGCCGCTCGCTGAGGCCGAACGCACTCATCAGCGCGGCCTTCGGCTCGTCCGACTCGCGGATGATGCGGATCACCTCGTCGATGTTCAGGAAGACGATCATCCGCCCTTCGAGGATGTGGATGCGATCGTCGACCTTCGCGAGACGATGGCGGCAACGGCGCGTCATCGTCAGTTGGCGGAACTTCACCCATTCGTCGAGGATCGTCAGCAGGCCCTTCTGGCCCGGCCGGCCGTCGGCGCCGATCATCACGAGGTTCAGCGTCGCGTTCGATTCGAGGCTCGTGTACGCGAGCAGCGTGTTCACGAATTCCGTCTGGTCGATCGTGCGCGACTTCGGCTCGAACACGAGCCGCACCGCCGCTTCCTTGCCCGACTCGTCGCGCACCGCGTCGAGCAGGTCGAGCATCGCCTTCTTCGTGTTCAGCTGCTCGGGCGTCAGCGTCTTCTTGCCGAGCTTGAGCTTCGGATTGGTCAACTCCTCGATTTCCTCGAGCACCTTCTGGCCCGACGTGTTCGGCGGCAGCTCGGTCACGACGAGCTGCCACTGGCCGCGCGCGAGATCCTCGATCTTCCACTTCGCACGCACCTTCAGGCTGCCGCGGCCCGTTTCGTACGCCGCCGAGATTTCGGTGTCGCTCGAGATGATCTGGCCGCCGCCGGGGAAATCCGGGCCGGGAATCAGGTTCATCAGCTCCGCGTGCGTAAGCTTCGGATTGCGGATCAGCGCGACCGCCGCGGCCGCGACTTCGCGCAGGTTGTGCGACGGGATTTCGGTGGCGAGGCCGACCGCGATGCCCGATGCGCCGTTCAGCAGCACGAACGGCATGCGGCTCGGCAGCGTCTTCGGCTCCTCGAACGAACCGTCGTAGTTCGGCATGAAGTCGACCGTACCCTGGTCGATTTCGTCGAGCAGCAGCTTCGAGATCGGCGTGAGCCGCGCTTCGGTGTAACGCATCGCCGCCGCGCCGTCGCCGTCGCGCGAGCCGAAGTTGCCCTGCCCGTCGATCAGCGGATAGCGCAGCGAGAAATCCTGCGCGAGCCGCACGAGCGCGTCGTACGCCGACTGGTCGCCGTGCGGGTGGTATTTACCGAGCACGTCGCCGACCACGCGCGCCGACTTCACCGGCTTCGCGTCGGGCCCCAGGCCCATTTCGTTCATCGCGAACAGGATCCGGCGCTGCACCGGCTTCTGGCCGTCGCACACGTCGGGCAGCGCGCGGCTTTTCACGACGCTGACCGCGTAGCTGAGATATGCCTGCTCCGCGTAGTTGCCGAGCGTCAGCGCGTCGCTCTCGGGCGCGTCGGGGCTGGCGAAGAGATCGGAAGTATTGTCGTCCATCTGAATTCCGTATTCGTAAGTGGCGTGAGGCCGGGCCGGGCGTCACGCCCGGCCGCGCGGAAGCGGCGGTGCAGTGTTCGATGTCAAGCGGTGCTGATGCGCCAGCGGATGCGCGTTCGTGGCAAGAAGCAAACCGCAGCGGATGCCAGACGCATCGCGAGGATTTGCGACGCCGCCACGGGCGCGAAGCTGCCGCGCATCAGTGCCGATTGGCGTCGAACACTGCACTAAATGTCCGCTTCGACTTCGTTGCCCTTTTCCTCGAGCCAGCCGCGCCGCGCGGCTGCCTCGCCCTTGCCCATCAGCATCGTCATCCGCGCGACGGTCGCCTCGTAGTCGAGCTCGCCGAGCTTCACCGGCATCAGGCGGCGCGTGTCGGGATTCATCGTCGTGTCCCACAGCTGCTCGGCGCTCATTTCCCCGAGCCCCTTGAAGCGGCTGATGCTCCACTGCGTGTCGCGCACGCCGTCCTTGCGCAGCTTGTCGAGGATCGCTTCGAGCTCGCCGTCGTCGAGCGCATAGAGCTTCTGCGCGGGCTTCTTGCCGCGCGCGGGCGCATCGACGCGAAACAGCGGCGGGCGCGCGACGTACACGTGGCCGCGCTCGATCAGTTGCGGGAAATGCTTGAAGAACAGCGTGAGCAGCAGCACCTGGATGTGCGAGCCGTCGACGTCCGCGTCCGACAGGATGCAGATCTTGCCGTAGCGCAGGTTCGACAGGTCGACGGTGTCGTCCGGGCTGTGCGGATCGACGCCGATCGCGACCGAGATGTCGTGCACCTCGTTGTTCGCGAACAGGCGGTCGCGCTCGGTTTCCCACGTGTTCAGCACCTTGCCGCGCAGCGGCAGGATCGCCTGGTATTCCTTGTCGCGGCCCATTTTCGCGGAGCCGCCCGCCGAGTCGCCCTCGACGAGAAACAGTTCGTTGCGCGCGATATCTTCCGTCTCGCAATCGGTCAGCTTGCCGGGCAGCACCGCGACGCCCGAGCTCTTGCGCTTCTCGACCTTCTGGCCCGCGCGCGTGCGCGCCTGCGCCTGCTTGATCACGAGTTCGGCGAGCTTCTTGCCGTGCTCGACGTGCTGGTTCAACCACAGTTCGAGCGCCGGACGCGAGAACGACGACACGAGCTTCACCGCGTCGCGGCTGTTCAGCCGCTCCTTGATCTGCCCCTGGAACTGCGGATCGAGCACCTTCGCCGACAGCACGAACGACACGCGCGCGAACACGTCTTCCGCGAGCAGCTTCACGCCCTTCGGCTGCAGGTTGTGCAGTTCGACGAAGCTCTTCACCGCCTGGTACAGGCCGTCGCGCAGCCCCGACTCGTGCGTGCCGCCGGCCGGCGTCGGGATCAGGTTCACGTACGACTCGCGCACGAGCGAGCCTTCCTCGCTCCATGCGACGACCCACGACGCGCCCTCGCCCTCGGCGAAGGTTTCGTCGGTCGAACGCGAGTCGGCGAAGCGCTCGCCTTCGAACAGCGGGATCAGCAGCTCGCTGCCGTTCATTTCGTCGAGCAGGTAGCCGCGCAGGCCGTCTTCATACTTCCAGGTCTGGCGCTCGCCCGTCTTTTCGTTGACGAGCACGACCTCGACGCCCGGCAGCAGCACGGCCTTCGAGCGCAGCAGGCGCTGCAGCTCGCCGAGCGGCAGGTTCGGCGAATCGAAGTACTTCGGATTCGGCCACACCTGCACGCGCGTGCCGGATTTCTTCTCGCCGCGGCCCGCCGCCTGCGTGGCGAGCGGCTTCACGACGTCGCCGTCGGCGAAGCCGAGCTCGGCGATCTTGCCGTCGCGCCAGACCGTCACGTCCAGACGCGTCGCGAGGGCGTTCGTCACCGACACGCCGACGCCGTGCAAGCCGCCCGAGAACGTATAGGCGCCGCCCGCGGCCTTGTCGAACTTGCCGCCCGCGTGCAGGCGCGTGAACACGATCTCGACGACCGGCACGCCTTCTTCGGGATGCATGCCGAACGGGATGCCGCGGCCGTCGTCCTCGACCGAGACCGACTGGTCCGCATGCAGCGTGACCGTGATCTGCTTGCCGTAGCCGCCGAGCGCCTCGTCGGACGCGTTGTCGATGACTTCCTGGATGATGTGCAGCGGATTCTCGGTACGGGTGTACATGCCGGGCCGCTGCTTGACCGGCTCGAGACCCTTGAGCACCTTGATCGATGCTTCGCTATAGGCCGCGCTGGGTTTCTTCGTTGACATAGGCGCTGAATTTCGTCATTCATCGGGACGTTGTCCACACCTCGTGTGGATAACGTCGTGGACAAAACGTTGAGTTCCGTAAAAAAGCGAATCGAAACAACGGTGTGCTTGGACTGCTCCGAAAGCGGGCGCGCGGCGTGCGCGGCGCGACCCTGGACGCGCGGTATTTTACTGGTTCCGCGTGGCGCGCCAATCTCGGGATCGGCGCGCGCCGTGCGCGTCACGCCGGCTTGCGCTTCGCCTCGAGCGTTTCCCACCGTTCGAGCGCGGCGAGCAATTCGTCGTCGATCGCCGCGAACCGCTCGGTCAGGCGCGTGCCTTCCTGCGGATCCTTCGCGAAAATCGCGCCGTCCTCGAGCTGCGCATTGATCGTCTTCTGCTCCGCTTCGAGCGCGGCGATCTTCTCCGGCAGCGAATCGAGTTCGCGCTGCTCGTTGAACGACAGCTTCACCGTGCGCTGCGCGTTGCGGCCGGCCGCGCTCTTCGCCGGTTCGTCCTTCGCGGGCGCCGCTTCCTTGACCGCGCGCTTCGCCGCTTCCTGCTGCGCGAGCTGCTCCGAGCGCTCGCTCTGGATCTGCCAGTCGGTGAAGCCGCCGACGTATTCGCGCCACTTGCCGTCGCCCTCCGCCGCGATCACCGAGGTCACGACGTTGTCGAGGAACGCGCGATCGTGGCTGACCAGCAGCACCGTGCCGTCGTAGTCGGCCAGCAGCTCTTCGAGCAGTTCGAGCGTCGGGATGTCGAGGTCGTTGGTCGGTTCGTCGAGCACCAGTACGTTGGCCGGACGCGCGAACAGGCGCGCGAGCAGCAGCCGGTTGCGCTCGCCGCCCGACAGCGACTTCACCGGCGAACGCGCGCGTTCCGGCGCGAACAGGAAATCGCCGAGATAGCTCATCACGTGCTTGCGCACGCCGCCGATCTCGACCCATTCGCTGCCGGGGCTGATCGTATCGGCCAGGCTCTTTTCCTGGTCGAGCTGCGCGCGCATCTGGTCGAAATACGCGACCTGCAGGTTCGTGCCGGTGCGCACCGTGCCTTCGTCGGGCTTCAGCTCGCCGAGGATCAACTTCAGCAGCGTGGTCTTGCCGGCGCCGTTCGGGCCGACGAAGCCGATCTTGTCGCCGCGCATCACCGTCGTCGAGAAGCGGTCGACCACCGTGCGGCCGCCGTAGCGCTTCGTCACGTCGGTCAGCTCCGCGACGATCTTGCCGGACTTCTCGCCCTGCGCGACGTCGAGCTTCACGTTGCCCTGCGCATTGCGGCGCTCCGCGCGCTCGTTGCGCATCTGCACGAGCCGCGCGATGCGCCCGACGCTGCGCGTACGGCGCGCTTCGACGCCCTTGCGGATCCACACTTCTTCCTGCGCGAGCAGCTTGTCGAACTTCTCGTTTTCCACGCGCTCGACTTCGAGCTGCTGCGCCTTGCGCGTCTGGTATGCCGAGAAATTGCCCGGATACGACAGCAGCCGGCCGCGATCGAGCTCGACGATGCGCGTCGCGACGCGATCGAGAAACGCGCGATCGTGGGTAATGAACAGCAGGCCCGCGCGCTGCGCGACGAGCAACTCCTCGAGCCAGCGGATGCCGTCGAAATCGAGGTGGTTGGTCGGTTCGTCGAGCAGTAGCACGTCCGGCTGCAGCACCAGCGCACGCGCCAGCGCGACGCGCTTCTGCATCCCGCCCGACAGCGCGTCGACGCTGGCGTCGCCGTCCTGCAGGCCGATCTGCGCGAGCGTCATCGACACGCGCGTGCGCCAGTTCCATGCGTCGTGCGCGTCAAGCGACGACTGCAGCGCGTTCATCCGCGCGAGCAGCGCATCGTGCTCGGCGCCTTCCGGTATCTCCGCGAGGCGGTGCGCGATCGAATCGTATTCTTCGAGCAGTTCGCGCGTATGCGCGAGCCCCGACGCGACCGCGTCGAACACCGTCGCGCCCGGCTCGAACTCGGGCTCCTGCGGCACGTAGACGGTCACGAGCTCCTGCTGGCGCGTGATCAGCCCGTCGTCGGGCTTGGCAAGACCGGCGACGATTTTCAGCAGCGACGACTTGCCCGCGCCGTTACGGCCGATCAGGCCGACCCGCTCGCCGGCTTCCAGCGAGAAATCCGCGTGATCGAGCAACGCGACGTGACCGAACGCGAGCTGCGCGCCGGTAATGGAATAGAGCGACATGGGGAAACGGCGAAGAGAGAAATCGGAAGCGCCCATTGTACCGGGCGCGGAGGCTGGCATCGGCTCGGCTGGATGGACGAGCGCCGCGGGGCGCGCTTGAAGCGTGTCGGCGCGGTGCCGTGAGCAAGGCGCGGCCGGCTTCCGGTGCGGAGGCGGGCCGCGGTTTGCATGCCCGCGGAAACGGGCGAATGCCGGCCGGATGCCCGCGGCCGGCCGATCGGCGGACCCCGCGCGCGGCGCCGTGGGCGCCAGCGCGGAATCCGCGGTTATTTCACGTTGACCGTGATCGTCGAGCTCAATTCGGGACCGTAGGAACGGTGCGCGCCGTCACCGAGCTGGAGCGTCAGCGTGTGCTGGCCGGGCGGCAGCTTTACGTCGGTTTCGGTCTGGGCCTTGCCGAAATGCAGCGAATGGTCGGTCGCCGGAATCACGTCGCCCTTCGGCACCGGCTTGCCGTCGATCAGCAGGTGATGATGACCGGTATCCGGCGTCATGTCGCCGGCCGGCTTGAGCGCCATGCCTTCGAGACCGAACTTCACGTGCACGGGGCTCGACACCGTCGCGCCGTCCTTCGGCTCGACGAAGAACACACGCGCTTCGGCGCGCGCGAGCGTCGATACGGCCATCGCCGCGACACAGACTGCACCCGCGATCCACTTTCTGTTGAGCATCGTTTCCTCCTTCAGATTGACAGGCCCACGAAGCATACACCGCATGCCCGGCCGACGCGATGGCGCCGGTTGTTCGCGATGCGTACGTTTAAAACGACGTTACGCTGGCGTTCGGCGAAATTCCGGTACCATTGCGCGTTTCGTCCGCTGGCGAGGGCTGCGGACGGCATCGCCGAATTCCATTATCCCGAGCGCAACATGAGTGAAGTAACCGAATACCAGAGCTGGGTCTGCCTGATTTGCGGGTGGGTCTATAACGAAGCGGAAGGGCTGCCCGACGAAGGCATCCCGGCCGGCACGCGTTTCGCCGACATTCCCGCCGACTGGCGCTGCCCGCTGTGCGACGTGGGCAAGGAAGATTTCGTCGTCGTCGATTTCTGATTTTCTGCCTCGATCGCGGGTAATCTCGCGTTATGCGCGTCGCGGGTGCATTCCGCCCCGCCGACGCGCCGCGCGTTTGCTATACTCTGCGCGCTGTCCACTCCGCCGTCCGGTTCGCGTTTTTCGCGCGATTGTCCGGACTTGGCTCTCCCCGTAGTTCAATGGATAGAACAAGCGCCTCCTAAGCGCTAGATACAGGTTCGATTCCTGTCGGGGGGACCAGTCATGCCCCAAACCTCCCCCAAGATTCACAAGAAATCCCCCGCTCAAGCCCGTCTGGCGGCGCTCTAGCTCCTATCGTTACCCAAGGTTGCTCAGTGACAGCCAGCGAAAGTGTTGGCATTTTTGTTGGTATCAGCAGATACCAACAACACAGATACCAACAATGCCTCTCACTGACATACAGGTGCGCAACGCGAAGGCCGGCGCGGCACCATACAAACTGACGGACGGCAACGGGATGTTCTTGCTCGTCCAACCGAACGGCGCGAAGTACTGGCGCTTGTCCTACCGCTTCCTTGGGAAGCAGAAGACGCTCGCCCTCGGCGTCTATCCGGCCGTGACGCTTGCGACGGCACGGAAGAAGCGCGACGAGGCCCGCGAGCAGATCGCGGCCGGCATCGATCCGGGCGAGGCGAAGAAGGACGCAAGACGGGCCGCCGAGATCGCGGCGGCCAACTCGTTCGAAGCGGTAGCCCGCGAGTGGTTCGACTCTCAGCGTATGGGCTGGAGCGACGGCTACGCGGAGAAGGTGCTGAATTCGCTTGAGGTCGACGTGTTCCCGAAGATCGGCCCTCGCCCGATCGCGGAGATCGATTCGCCGCAGATGCTCAGCATCGTTCGCGAGGTCGAGGCGCGCGGAGTGCGCGAGACAGCGAAGCGGATTCTCCAGCGCTCTCGCGCGGTCTTCCAGTATGGGATCATGACGGGACGATGCTCCAGGAACCCGGCGGCCGACATCGATGCGCAGACGGTCTTGAAGAAAGGTCCCGGCGTGCAGCACATGGCCCGCGTCAAGGCGACAGAGATTCCGCAACTCATGCGCGACATTGACGCCTACCAAGGCGACCTTGTTACCCGGCTCGCGCTCCGCTTGATGGCTCTGACCTTCGTGCGGACAACGGAAATGATCCGTGCAGAGTGGTCAGAGTTTGACGAGCCCGCAGCGGAATGGCGCATTCCGCCTGAACGCATGAAGATGCGCGACCCGCACATCGTGCCCCTATCGCGGCAGGCGCTCGACGTGCTCGCCCAGCTTCGCGCGCTCAATGGCCAGCATCGATTCGTGTTCTACAGCGTGCAAGGCCGGAGCCACATTTCGAACAACACGATGCTCTATGCGCTCTATCGCATGGGCTACAAGTCGCGGATGACGGGGCACGGCTTTCGAGGGTTGGCGGCTACGGCTCTGCGTGAACTTGGCTTCGGCCGGGACGTTGTAGAGCGCCAAATGGCACACGCCGAGCGCAATCAGGTGACAGCCGCGTATGTCCACGCTGAATACCTGCCGGAACGTCGGCGAATGATGCAGGCATGGGGCGATCACCTCGACCGCCTCACGACGGGGGCGGAGGTCCTGCACATCGCATCAGCCCAATAGCGGAACGGGGCCGCCCACATCACTTCGCGCACGCCTTTCCTTCAACACCATCGATGGAAGTGCGCACTCTTTAATGACTCACCGAACTCCGAGACGCCTGTTGCTCAACGTCGCGATTGCTGCGTTACGCCCGTTGCGTTCTATCCAGCGCCTTTGCCAACATGCTAACGAAGCTTAGGTACTCGACTGCGCGCTCCGGGTGATCTTGGGTAATGCCATGTGCACGTGGATTGCGAAGCGCCATCATCGCCCCTTCGTACAGGTGCATCATCCCCTCCTGCTCGCTCTTTTCGCTGTCGTTTTGTTGATCATTGAATTTGAGGATTGGCGCTTTCGGGCTGAAGACCAAGCGCATTAGCGCCGTACCGGTCACATCCGGACGCATACTTCGGAACTGCACCAGCATATCCAGCACCTTGCACGCGGTTTCGACCGCCTGTGCATAATGGCCGTCCTCGAAAAGCTTCGAACACTCGCGCGCTATGTCCGCATGTAGATCAAGATCACCGAAACTACGGCGCGCCTTACTCGCGGGCGTTTCCGCCCCGTCTTCTAGGTTTTCTTTGAATAGGTCGATGATGCTTTGCAGGTTAGCCGTCTGCTCGGCTTTACCCAAGTTGAGGCCTTGTCGCACCTCATGCAGCGGAAGCTCGGACCCGAAGTAGATGTTGCCTCTGTCGATACTGCGCGGTCGATACCGGGAGAACTCGACGGTATCGACGCCGAAAACGTCGGCTATTGTCTGCTCCAGTTTTTTATCCATGACACCGATTCGTGGATCATTCCGTGCGTTGACCGTCGTCGGATCGAAGTCCCTCAATTCGGCGATTCTGCGCTCAAGTTTCGGAATCGCGGCCCGCATCTGATCGGGCGTAAGGTTGGCCTGCCGAGGTTGTGCGGGCTGGGCTTTTCTCGTCACCATTTGGTCTCTCTTGCCGCCGTTGATTTCCGATGATCATAGCAGGCGTCATCCCCTGCTAGCCCGACACCCTCCGCGACGATATGCCCCCCTTGTCGCGCACCTCCCACCGACTTTTCAGAGTTGGCACTGCACTGCCGGCTCCCTGCATTTCGGTATGAATATGACCCCCCTTAGGCGGGCCGGGAGTAGGAAAAACACGCGGGTGTGAGCCCCCGCGTCTTTGCCCTAGACGCAGGGTCCCCCGTATTCCGGCCACCCCGACCCTTGCGGCCGGCGCAACAATGCCCGATCGGGGCGCATCGCGGACCCCCGCCTCAAAAACACGTTGTCGACGCACCTTGAATCCCGGAGACCCGCGCCCCGTCGGGCTTCGCGGTTGATACAGTCGGTCGCTGCCTGTCCGCTCAGTGCAAAACGAGTTGGAGATTTGGAGATAAACGTCTGAATCGGGCGCAAAGCCTTATGGGGTAAGGCTTCGCGTGTCTCCAAACGATTTGGAGAACGCTGGAGATACTGGAGATAAACCGGGCTGGATTGTTACGGTTACGGCAAGATTCGCGGCCATCGCCGGCCCGGTTCCATCTGGAGCGTATCGCTCAAAGTAACTTTGACGCACGGGCCAAAAATGCCGCGCAAAGGAATGCCCGCCACCGCCCTCCCGGACGGCGGCGGCGCTTTTCACAGCTCAAGCGTGAAGATGGACGGCAGCACGCGGTAGACCATGAACTTGCCGTGACCGGGGATGTATTCCTGCCGGTACGGATAGCCGTCGCTACGCGGCATCAGCACGCCGCGCTTCATCAGTGCCTTGGCGACGATCTTGTGATCGAAGCCGGCGCACACGTCCTTGCGGAACACGGCCGCTTCGATCAGGTATTCCGTCTCGACGCTCTCCGCATCGTCGGCGCTCATCTTGCCGCCGAACTCGGCGTAATACTCGCGATCGGAGGCGATGGGCGTGCGTCGCTCGTCGCGCTTTACGTGCTGCTTGAAACCCGCTCGATGCGGCACGTTGGGCCGATGGTCGTCCTGTGCCCGGTTCATCCACACGAAACGGTTGTCGCCGTGTGCGGCGAGGAAATGCTGTACCTGCCGCACGGCTTCGGCTTCGTCCGAGTTGCCGGTGCCGCCGCGCAGTTCGAGCCAGCCTTCGAAGCAGCGACGTGCGGCCTCGACCGCTTCACCTTGCGGCCAGCCGGTCAGGCCGTGCGCCGTCGCCAGCTCGCCGGCTACCGCAACGAGGCAGAACCGCTTCGCCACGCGTGCAACCTGCGAATGCGAGCCGTCCGGCACCCATTGCCCGACCAGCTCATCGACGCGCATGCGCAGATGCTCGGCCAGCTCGCCGGCCTGAGACGACGCCCACTCGATGAACGCGGGGCCGGCCGTGCCGTAGTGCATGCCTGCGTGCCGCTCTAGATGCTCGATCAGCGCGGCCGGCGTCGGGAAGCCGTGCAGTTTCTCCACGACGCCCATTTCGCCGACCTCGGCCGGAATCGCGGGCAGTCGCACCTCGATACCGCCTTTCATGGGCTTGTTGCCCTCGGCCATAAGCGCGGACACGCTCTTTTCGCCGTTCGACAGGAACAGCAGCCTCACGTGAGAACGGGCTTGGCCGACCCGCTACGCGACGCGCGAGCCTTGCCCGATTCGTTCGCGAGCATGTAGATCACATCGCCGACCAAGCGCGGCTCGACCTGCCCGATTTCATCGAGGATCAGCAGCGCGTCGCTATGCTGCGTGGCGACGGCTTCGAGCGCGTTGTCGGTCGCCTTCCAGCTCCGCACGTAGTCCGGCGAGCCGAACACGGACGCGGCGATGACGCCGCCCGTCGACTTGCCCTTGGACGTCGTGCCGAGCAGGTGAAAGCCGCCAGACTGAAGCCCGGAGAAGTGCAGCAGCGGACCAGCGAAGGCGGTAGCGACGCAGAACAGCAGGCGGCTATTGCCGACGCAGTAGGCTGCGACCTCGCGTTGCCAGTCGTCCAGCGTGCCGCGCTCCTTGAACTGGCTCTGGATCGGCGTGTCGGCCTGATAGATCAGCGCCTCTTTGCCGGTACCGATCACGCGATCGGGCAGCACGAACGCGCCGTGATGCCAGCCGACGCGCGGCACGCAGCGCACGCGCTCGTCCGGCTGCGCCATCTGGACATAGTTCGCGATCTGCGTGCGGGCGATCTGCGTCACGCCAAGCTTCACGCCCATATCGAGCAGCATGCGGCGCAGCTCCGTGCCGTCGCCGGCAAAGAGGCCGGCCGGCACCGCCCACCGTTTCAGGATGCCGTCGCGATCGGTGAATTCGAGCAGGTAGCCCCACTCGCTGTTCATCTCGTTTCGCGTCTCCGCAATCACGTCGATACGCGTGCTGACCCAATGCGGCGGGAGCGGATCGCCCTGATTGTTGAAGCCGTGAAACCACACGCCCTTGTCGTCGACGACGAACCGCGACTTGCCGTCCTGCGCGCGGGCCGTTTTCGGACGCTTGGCGGGCTTCGCGGCGGGCAGTGCTGCCTTGGCCTTGCCGGCATCCGCTGAGCCGGTCGGCGCGAGCGCAGCACGCACGGCGGCGGCCACCGCATCCGGGCCGAGGTGCGCAGCCAGGTCGTTGAAGTCGGTGCCAGTTGCCGGGCGGTTCGGACCGAAGTCGGGCACGGCGACGATGCCGGCGACGGCCTCGGCCGCCGCGCGGGCCTTCGTCACGCCCGGATTGCCCTTCGTCGTGTGGTCGTCGTCGGCGCACACGACGATGCGGACGTCCGGATACTGGCCGCGCAGCGCCGTCGCCACTGCGTGCAGGTTGCCGGCGTCGAACGCGACGGCGGCCGGATAGCCCGTCGCGGCCGCGAGGGTCGCGCACGTGGCGTAGCCCTCGCCAATCAGCAGCGTGAACGGCGCGGAAGACAGCGGACCGCCGATCAGCGAGAAGCAGCCCGCTTTGCGGCCATTCGGCAGATAGCGTTTCTGGCCGTCCGTGAGGACGAACTCCAGCGTCCACAGCTTCCCGTCCGCGTCACGGGCCGGAATGACGAGTGCGCCGTCGCATGCGGCCGTGCCGATGCACAAGCCGCCGCGATAGACGCGCAGCGCGTCGACCGGAATGCGCTTGCGAACGAGATACGGGTGATCGGCCGGCGCAGGCTCGGCCGCCGACCAGATCGATTCAGCGAGCACCGACGCGGCTTGCTGTTTCTCGGTCAGTTCGGCCAGCTCGACCGCTTCGCGGGCCGCGCGCTCGGCTTTCTGCCGCTCGCGCTCCGCTGGGTCGACCGGCTTCGCTCGATGCGCACGCGGATCGAAGCCGCCTTGTTTGGCAAGGTGGAACAGCGTGTTGATGGTGATCTTGCCGCCCTTGAACGACTTCCACACATCGCGCGCGTCCTTGCCGTTGTAGTTCTGCGCGCCTTGGCTCCATTCGTTCCAGAGGGCGAAGCCCTCCTCGTCAAACTCGGCCTTGAGCGCCATCCCCACCTGACTCCACGTGTCACGGTCGTCGGGTGGAACATAGCCGAGCGCGACTCTCGCCCGCTCGAATTCGGACATGGGTGCGTTACTCATAGGTTCCCACTGGACGCGCGTCGGTCGGCTTCCGATTAGTAGTCCATATCGGGCAAGCAGCTACCCGACGCGCGAAGAATTGAATGATTCGACGATGCCTAGTGGCGCGGCGTCAGCCGGCCGCGCGAGGCACCGCCAGAACCGCACCGCCGGCCGTGACGTCGTTGCTGTAGACGTAGCGGCCGAGCCGCGACTCGCCGAGTGCGTCGTTGGCCGCCTCCAGCGCCGCGCCGATCGACGGCAGGGATGCGCGGAACAGGCTCAGCACAAGCCAGTAGTCGTCATCGGACATGGCCTTGTCGGCCGCCCAATGCAGGCTGTCCAGCAGCTCCATTGCATCGCTGATCCGCGTGCCGATGCGGTTGCGATCGGGCCGATTCACCTCGGCCACGAAGTCCGACGCGAGCGGCTGCACGGCATTCTTGTTCGTCTTTGCCATGACCGTCCCTCAGTGCGTCGTGCGCGGTTCGCGCGTAACGAGGCCGAGCGCCGCGAACAGGTGCTGCTGCACGCGCCCCATCAGGCCGGCCGCGAACGCTTGGCGGCTGATCGTCACGCGGTGCGCGTCGACGTCACCAGCGTCCTGCATGGCGGCTTCCATGCCGCGCGCGAACGCGGCGGCTTGATGCGCCGCGTAGTCGTGCAGCCGCACGTCGCCTTTCAGGTCGAGCCACGCGTCGGCGCAGATCGCGCCCAGGTCGACGGCGAATTGCAGCTCGATCGGCGCGCCGGTATCCAGCGGCGGCGCATTGTCGAAGCCATTGATAACCGCGGTTCGGATGCGCTGGTCAGTCATGGCACACCTCCGGCTGCGCGGTGCGGCGCATTTCGGCGGAGTACCGGCTCGCAACGCTTTGCCCCATGTCGACGAGCGCCCGCTCGTAGGTGCCCTCCGCAAGATGCGAACGGACAGCATCGAACAGGGCTTCGAGCTGGGCGAACTGATGGGCCGCACACATGGCGATCATCGTGACTTCGTTCGGCAGGCGGTATTTAGACATGGCGCACCTCCAGAATCGACGCGAGGAGGTGCCGGACGTCGACCGTGCAATCCAGCTCCGCTTCGCCGCGAATCGGCGTGAGGTTCCAGTCATGGACGGCTGCGTGCATGAAGTCGCCAGACCGGCGACCACAGACGCTACGCCCCGAGACGGGGCCGCCCAAGATCCGCACGCGCCAATCGTGATCGGGCGTCGGGCGAGCCGATGCCACCTCGACCAGCATGCCGATACGCGAGCGAGCATCGCACTTCGTGACGATCGCCAGATCGCCAATCTTGCAGCGCAGCTCAGCCATGACGCACCTCCGCACGAACGAGCGCGGCGATTGCGGCCAATGCCGCACCGGTTGCATCGAGCGCGTCCTGATACGTGCTGGCGGTTGCCGCATCGCGCAGCGCTGCGCGGACGATGGATCGAATGAGGTGGGATTGCTGCCCGGTACGGGCGTGCGTGGACTGGCGCATTGAATGCGACCTCCTTGGACGGGTTGAACCCGCTCCCCACTTCCAAATGGGGTGGGCGGGCAGACAGCAGGGTTGGAAGACCGGCGTCCAAGGGAACCGGCAGGCCGAAGCCTCCCCACCGTCGCCCACCCATTGATCGTAGAGGCGCGCGAAGGCACACGGACGTAAAAAAACCGCACTGCGGCGGTCGTCCGCCTTGGAACAATCGGGCTTCCAAACCCGGTCGCTTCTGTGTCGGCGACATGCATAGAATACTGCGTGCCGTCGCGACGTGCAAATCCGGCGCAGAACGGTCCAGAGAAAGCGGGGCCATGCCCGCCGTGCGCTGGCATGGCAAAGTGACTTGGCAAACACTCATGCCGACACCTTCGGATCTAGCATGAAAATCGCCTCCTTCAGCAGCCGGACGGCATGCTTAGCGCGCGTCGGCATCCGAACCGCGTCGCGCTCGAAGACGCCCGCAGCGGCAACGATCATGCATGCAGCATCGCGCCGCACACCCTGCTCCGTACACTGGAGCACGTCGCTGAACAGTTCGTGCAGGCGGGAGAGTTCACAATCGTAGAACTCCGCGTCGGCCTGTTTTTTGGTGTCACGCGCCATCGCTCGCGCGTTCGTTGCGCTCGTCATCACACGCCCTCCGTCACTGCATTCACGGCATCGGCAGCGCGATAGTTCAGCGGATCAGCGAGATAGCGATGGATTTCGCGGTTGTTCCAAACCGTACACCTCTGAGTCAAGCGGATCGAGCGCGGAAACTTCCCCTCCTGTTCGCGCTTGCGAACAGTCTCACGAGACAGGCAAATTGATCGACGCAGATCGCGCCATTTGGAAAGACCATCAAGCGGCAGAGTGGCCGGAGCTTGCGTTGCGAATGCGTTGTTTGCGGACATTTGTGCTCCCTGAGTGACAGTAACGGGAGCGACTATCGCCGTGCGATCAGCACCTTTTAAAGTGGAATGTCCGGATTGCAGGAATGTCCTGCACTTTCACACTGAAATGTCCGTCCCTCAATCGTCGTCTGCAAGTTGTTCTATCACCCGGCGCACGTGACGCTCAGAGATTCCCAGCTTCACTGCGATAGCTTTTCGCTCGTCGATTCCAATCTGGACCCCACGATTGCGATAGCGCGCGACTTCGGTCTTGACCAGTGCACGCGTTGCCGCACCCTTAGCGACATTGGCATCCCGGCCAACAGATCCGTCTCGCTTTCGCGTCTCGCGGCGCACCGCCTCTGCCGCCAGTTTCGCGGAAGCGGTCTTCAAGCGCCGATGCAGAAGTTCAAGTGTAGCGGTAAAGGCATGAGTGCTGCCGCAATGGACGAAAGCATAAATCCGCTGTTCGCGCTGGATGCCGCTGACATCAGCAGAAACAGCAAATTCAATCGCGCGCTCCATGTCCGGCCATAGCTTTCGAATCTGCGCAGCGACGGCCTTGTCCGGCTTCGGTAGGTCGGACAAGTCTCCGCCAGCGCGCGCTCGCCGCCTTGCCTCCGCCACTCCACGCAAATACAAGGCATACATCCATTCCGCCCGGTCGTACTTCCCGCCGCTTAGGCGTGCAACGTGCCCCGCATTCTGTTCCAGCGGATACGGCAATGAATCGCTCGATGCAAGCCGTCGCGCCCGAAGCAAATCTAGGCGCTCCATCTGAAAATGCTCGCGCTCCCACCGCTCATACTCCGCCTTGATTAGCTGAACAGCGGCGGCCTGTGCCGCAGGACTATCCCTGTCGACCGGATCGAGATGCAGAAAATGGTCGGAGACTTGTTTGATTTTCGCTGACGGGCCGCGATCGACAAACGCGGTCAGCTCGTTCGCTGATACCGGCTCTTCGTCGGGATCTATTTCCTCGTGCACGAGGTTGCGCGACTTTCTCATATCCACCCTTCGCGTGGACCTTCACGAAGAACGCCGAGCCAGCCGGTGAAGGTGTCCGGTTTTCGGGTGGCCGCCCTAGGCTCGACGGCAAGCATTTTCTCACGAGTTACCACGCCGATAATTCCGCGCACTGAGTTCGAAGCCGCCAGCCTCTACCTACGCCGTCGCAGCCTACCGGTTATGCTTGAGCGGCAGCGTCACGTCGGGCCCCGAATAAGACGGAGAGACAACGATGACTTTGATCATTGGACACGCCACAAGAGAAATAGGCTTCTTGATCGCCGACACCCTTCTAAGCTCGCCCGTCACATTGCGGGGTGACGGGGGCCCGTTCAACGGCGCACGTCATACATTGAAGGTTCACATACTGTCCGGCCGTCTAGCGGTCGCGTTCGCTGGTGATCCCAGCTTAGCCTGCGACCTCATTGCGGAACTGAAAGCAGAGACTGAAACGCACCCAAACGTTGACGTCCCGAGATGTCTTTTGGAGATGTACCAACGACGCGCAACTGAGATACCGGAAGCCCAGCGCGCAGACTTTCTAATTCTGCGATTGCTGGACAATGGCCCGATGCTTGACAAAGTGACGCTGGAGGACGGCATACGAAATGCCGAACGAGCCTACATTGGCGACGCAGAAGGCTACCGCCAGTTAAGCGCACTGTTGGGTGCGTATGCCGGGCCGAAGATACGCATGGTGCAACAGCCGGACGGCTCATTCATAACGGAGCCATTCGAGCCGATGGATGGCGAGCGATGGTTCGCGGTCGCGACGGATGCATTGGAAAGGCTGTGTCATAGGAAATCCGTCGAAACGGTCGGCGCCGTAACCGACGCAGTTACCAGAGTGGTAAATGCTCGAATCTCTGGGGAACTGGAGTATTTGCAATCGGTGTACGTGGGACGGTCGACCGAAGAAGGGCTGACCGGCTATACGTTTCTTGCCGCAAACGAGGACCCTCGGGCGACAGCTATCTATTTCTACGCAGGTAAAGTGGGCTTCGTGTTTCTACCCGGTGACCCGGCTGGAAGCCGAAGAATAGCTGCTGACTCAGACGTCCAGTTTATCAACGCGGCCCGGCAGCACTACGGGATCGAATTGACCGGTCCAACTCAACCGGCGTGACGTCTATCCGCTGGTCGCGATTGTTGGCGTTCGACCAACTGCGTGTTCCCTTTCACCCTGGCGGCCGATCGAACGACCATCTACCGCCAACCCAACCATATGTCCGAAACCGAACCCTTTCGGACACTATCGCGAAGCCATGTCCGAAAATAAGCTTTCACAACTTTCGGACATGGTCTATCATTCGGACATCCATTTCGTACACAGAGAGCAGCATGTCCCGAACCTTCGCATACGCCCGAGTAAGTACGACTGATCAGACTGCGGCCAACCAACTTCGCGAGATCGAGGCGGCAGGCTTTTCCGTCGACAAGCGCCGCGTCGTTACGGAAAGCATTTCTGGAAGCGTAAGCGCGCACCAGCGACCGGGGTTTTCCGAGCTGTTACTTAAGATGGAGGAAGGCGACGTTCTGATCGTGACGAAGCTCGATCGCCTTGGCCGTAACGCAATGGATGTTCGTGCGACGGTCGAAATGCTGGCAGAACGAGGCATCCGGATTCACTGTCTCGCACTCGGAGGGGTCGATCTGACCAGCGCTGCCGGCCGCATGACGATGCAGGTATTGAACGCCGTCGCTGAATTTGAACGCGACCTGTTGATCGAGCGCACCCAATCCGGGATCGCGCGGGCAAGAGCAGAAGGGAAGACTATGGGTCGACCGACTGCGCTAACGAAGCAACAACAAATCGAAGTGCGCCACTTACTCGGCGAAGGCGCGTCTGTGGCCGCACTTGCCAAACAATATGAAACGAGTCGTCAGACGATTATGCGTGTACGGGATGCGACGTAGAGCAGTGACGGCCAAAGTTACTTTTCACCGAATCGGTAGGACCTGCCTCGATTTTAACGACAATTGAGCAACCGGCCATTACTCATCGGCCTTGCTGGCAGAAGGCCTCGGGACGCCATCGACAATAATAACTTCTGGTGCATCCTTTCCTGCAGACATAATCAGATTACGGAACGCAGTCATTCGATCCTCAGAGGCACCGTTATCGATGACCAGATACACTCCCTTCGTCGCTTTCTCGGCCTTTTGGTATATCGGGAGTTGCTTCTCAAATCCGTGGAATAGCTGAGAATTACTAGTTAGCTTCACCTCAACCAATACTCGACCGTCAAAACCACTACTCAGCTTAAAGTCCACCGGACCACGACCGCCGTCACTTTCCGGGGATAGCTCGAGACCGTTGGCACGGCAATATGCGGACGCTATTCCGAAAAACACCAGCTGAGCCGCCGACTCATGTTTTCGGGTTCCATCTTTATTATAAAGAAGCTTGCAAAGCTGATTATCCTCAATCAGCTCTCGGAAATGCTGACAGATCTTCCGCACCACCGCAAAGACACGATCAGTATCAGCGGGCGCTTCGAGCGTCAACTCTAGCGGATATGCCGTCGAGAATTCCTTAGAAGCTCGGTACCAGCGAGTCTCGCCGGCTGGATCATCCTTGAAATCGTATAGACTCCTACCGGCCTTGTGATATGCCCCGAGAACCTCCAACAGAATATCCGGGTATTTAATGAACGAATTTCGCAAGACCTCCTTCTGATCGGAAAGAGTCGCCTTACGCCACGAATCGCCGATGATCGCATTTAACTCGTCCCGGAGTAGCTTATTCTCATAGGCAATTCGAGAAATGTCACCATACGTTTCTGCCATTGGAAGATCCCGCAATATATCCCGAGGAACCAAAATAACTGCCTTTCCAGTAATTGGATTCAGCGGCATATCCTCTTTCGGCACCCCCTTAGACACGACTAGCGGCTCCATTGGAATTCCGCAATCACTACATACACGCTGGGTGAACTTAACAAGATCATCAAGGATAATTCGGGCGACCATGTCGCTGATTCTGTCCGGTCCGATATTGTCCTCGAATGCACCGACCAGCTCGAACAATGCTGGATCCTTCACGCCCGCATCGATGATTTTCTTTACCGTTGAAAGCAAAGGTTTTCGAAGCCCTGCCCCCATCCCACTCCCTGTTTTCCCGTTAGTGGCATATCCGATGCACAACCCATGCACTTCCGGAAAAGTAAGCCTCTGATCGGCAGCTCGCCAGAAAACGTCCCCCTCGGTTCCAATATTCGAGACGATCTTGAGGACGTCTGCAAAATGCTCGGACACCCGATCGTAACTGTTGGCTAGCTCAGGGGTATCCGTATGCTTGAGCAGGCACGGATCGATAAAGAGCCGAGTATCAACACCGAATACGGGATCCAGCGCACCTGACGCCTCGAATACATCAGGATCGATACCGTAGTAATCGCAAAAGCTCTGCATTGCCCTACCCCGTGCTGATCGTTCGTCTTGTCTCGATATTCTAGCTTGAGACAGTGGGGGCCCCGTCCCTATCGTTCACCCAGCTCGATTGTTGTCGCCGGCCGAGCAAGCGGCGGCGGGGGGAGTTCTTTTGCGCGGAGCGCTCCAGACGGGGCGAAAGTTTGCGAGCAGTCATACGACCACGTTGCTAAGTCGCCTGTCTCCAAAGTTATCTCCAAGAAAATGTGTACTTTGGAGATAGACTTGGAGATAACCACAGCCTTACCAGACAAGGCTTACAGGCCGATACAACCGTCTATCTCCAAATCTCCAAATATTTTTGCTTCCGGCGGCACAGCAACGTTCCGTACAGCACCGACCTTCGACTGATCGAGCCTACGCCGATACGCCTGTTGGTATTTTTGTTGGTATCTTCTAAACAACGTCGCCCGAACGGCACACGCAGCAAAGCGATATGAATTCTGTCGGGGGACCAGCCAAGCCGATACTGCCCCGGCTTCGCAAGAAACTTCCCTCAAGCCACAACGACCGTAAACTCCACCCCCGACTCAAAATCCAGCGTCGTGGTCGAAAACCGCGGATCCTCGTCGAGGTAGTGCTTGTACGGTCGAACGGCTTCCTCGGCCGTGTACATGTTGTCGGCCAGCACGACCGTTCCGGGCCGCAGCAAGCGCTCGATCTGTCTGAACAGCGTCAAGTACGCGTCTGCCCATACGTCGATAAACACCATGTCGACGGCTCCTTCCAGCTCGGCAACCGTCTCGAATACATCGCCCTCCCGCACGTCGACATAGGCATCCAGGCCCGCAGCTTCGACATGAGCCCGCAAACGCGCACACTTGAGCGCATCGCATTCAGTTGCAATGACCACGCCACGGCCCAGCGTGCGCAGCGCATCGGCGAAATACAGCGTCGACACGCCGCAGGAACTGCCGAGCTCGAGGATTCTGCTCGGCCGTTGCGCGAGCACCATATTGCGCAAAAACCTTCCCGTTTCCGCCGACACGGCCAACGATAGCGCACTGCCTCCCGATGATTCGAAATCCTCGGTGAACAGGCCGAACGTTTCGAGAAACCGTCCTCGCAACCTCGGGGCGAGCGCTTCGTATTCGTCGACGAGCGTCGGAAACGCCTCGTTCGGCCCCTGGAACTGCGCGCGTGCGCGGGCGATGATTTCGCTCTGGCTCTCTTCATGAAGCCGTTGCAAAAGAGCGTTGGTGGTCGAAGCCAAGTCCATTCCTTCACGAAGTTGATGACGTAGACGGCGTATCCAGCGACTGCCAGTCCGCCGTCAGGCTCCCTGCGCTGCCGTTCGATCGTCGGCAAGCACGAGCGATGCTATGCCCGTCGGGCAAGCGTGATCGCCCGTTCAGGGCACGCCGTCACACAAAGCCCGCATGATCTGCACGCGTCCGCATTCGGCGTGTACGCGACTTTCATTCCGTGCACGCGCAACTTCAAGCGATGCATCAGGCCAAGATCGAGATAATCGGCCTGATCGATGCGCCGGACCTCGAACACGTTTTCAGGGCAGACGGTGACGCAATCGCCCTTGCCTTCACAACGTTTCAGATCGACGACGGGCGCAATCACGCCCGCCTTCTGCTTGCAGTCGGCCGTTGATTTCTCGCGCATGTTCACTCCTCCGTAGGCCGCTTGCCACGCGACCGCCATGCGGCCCGGAATTGCTCGCGTTCTTCGGGCGTCATGGCTTCCCACTTGCGCCAATGACGCCGGCCGTGCCAGCCGCGGTGTCCGCGGAATCCGCCGAACAGGATGCGGCTCAACACGAGCAGGCCCAGCGCATGGGCGAAGTCGATCGTCCGTGCGCCGACGAATAACCCCGGCATCACCCAGTTCCACAGCATCATGACGACCCATCCGAGCACGCCGATGGCGACCACCACGAGCAGCGCCTTGCCCGCACATCTGATTCGAAAATTCATCCGTCGACTCCTCTAGATATCCAGTTCGTCATAAATGGGTTGCAGTCGAGCACGCAGGTGCAGGACCGCGTAGCGTTTGCGCGCGAGCAGCGTATTGAGCGTGACGCCGCTCTGCGCGGCCAGCTCCTTGAAGGACAGCCCTTCCAGTTCGTGTGCGATGAAAACCTCGCGCTGATTCGCCGGCAACTCGTCGAGCGCATCCTGCAACGCCTTGAGCAGCAGCGTGCGAGCGTAGAGCGCTTCAGGGCCGGCATCGTGTGCCGGTAGCGCGAGATCCAGGCGATACTCGCTGTCCGCTTCGTCGTCGGCATCGAGTAGATCAGTCAGCGGCTGTTCCTTCTTCTTGCGGAAACGATCGATGATGCGGTTGCGCGCGGTACGGAACAGCCACGCGCTCGCCTGTTCGATCGGCGCCGGAAGCCGATAAGCCTGCACGAATTCGTGAAGCACATCCTGCAGAACGTCCTCGGCGTCGTCCGGGTCGCGGATCCGGCGCCGAATAAAGTTCCCTAGCCTCGTTCGCTCACGCATCACTGTCGCAGTGATGTCGCGGTCTGGGTCGGTCATCGTTTGCGAAGTGGGTGGCGGTTCCATGCGTCTGAAGACGTTTCAGGCGCGCGAATATTGTGGCGAACGTAAAAAATTTGCGGCTGCACGCATCGGCTTCCCTGCGTGGCAGGGGTTTCAAGGAACAGGCCCGATATGACATCAGCCCGTCTTTGCACGAATCGTTTGACTCCGCGCACCGACCCAAGTACACTTCGCGCCGCGGGGTGGAGCAGTCTGGCAGCTCGTCGGGCTCATAACCCGAAGGTCGTAGGTTCAAATCCTACCCCCGCAACCAAATACCGAAGCCCGCTTTGCGAAAGCAAGCGGGCTTTTTGCTGCCTGGGGAATATTGCTTGCGCGCGCGGCGCGGTACACGAAGATGGTGCAATCGAGCGCTCGCCACGACGTGCGACACACGATCGCACCTCGCCCGTTCGCCGCGGACATGCACCGAACATTGCGTAGAATTCCGAACCTTCTTCGGTTCAACACACGGAATTCTCGAATGATTCGAACGATCGCGGCGCTCGCCGCGCTTTCAGCGATGTCCGCCACCGCAAACGCCGCCGACGCCGGCTCGGCTCCCGCCAAACAGCGCTACGTCAGCCCCGGCATCGCCAACGTCACGGCTTCGGCAGCCCCACGCCCGGAAAGCACCTCCCCCGACGCCCGCTGCCGGGAACTGGCCGCCGGCATCGACGCGGTCACGCATTCGCCCGACCGCGGCCAGAAGGTCGTGCGAGGAACAGGCCCCGACGGCAAGCCGCGCAACGAACTGCGCACCTACGACAAACGGGCCGACCTGGAAGCCGAGCACCAGCGCCTCGGCTGCCAGTAACGGGCGCGCGAACACACACCTCCCACCCGGCCAGCTCACGCCGGGCATCGGCCTTTACGCGTTCGCCCCGCCGTCGATCGTCAGCCCCGTCCCGTTGATCGACCGCCCTTCCGGCCCGACGACGAACGCCACGAGCGCGGCCACGTCGTCGGCCTTGCCGTACTGCTGAATCGCCATCCGCGCACGCTGCGCATCGGCATGCTCGCCGTCGGCCGGATTCATGTCGGTATCGGTCGACCCCGGATGCACGACGTTGACCGTGATGCCGCGCGAGCCGAGATCGCGCGCGAGCCCCTGCGTCCAGCCGATCAACGCGGCCTTGCTCGCCGCATAAAGGCTCATCCCGGCATCGGGCACGCGCGTCGCGAGGCAACTGCCGGTCGACACGATGCGCCCGCCCTCCCCGAGATGCCGCGCCGCCGCCTGCGACGCGACGATCACAGCGCGCACGTTCACGTTCAGCGTCGCGTCGATATCGTCGAGCGTGAGGTCGTCCAGCGCGCCGGCCCGGAAAATCCCCGCGTTGTTGACGAGAATGTCGAGGCCACCCAACGCTTCCGCGGCACGATCGACCGCGTTGCGCACCGCCACCGGATCGGCGCTGTCGGCCTGGATCGCAATGGCTCTGCGGCCCAGCGCTTCGATGCCGGCGACCACGGCCTGCGCCCGCTCGGCGGATTTTTCATACGTGATCGCCACGTCCGCGCCATCGGCCGCCAGCCGTTTCGCGATCGCCGCGCCGATGCCGCGGCTGCCGCCCGTGATGAGTGCACGCTTGCCTTGAAGTCGATTCATGTCGGTTCCTTTCCCAATTTATGTAACGACCGACACAGAATGTGGCACGTTGCACCGCGCAGTCAATTGATTTATTTTATCGATCGATACAGATATCGATGAAGGAACGGACGCAATGGCTGAACGAGGCCGACCGAGAAGCTTCGACAAGGAAGCGGCGCTGGATCGCGCGATGGAGGTGTTCTGGCGTCTCGGCTACGAAGGGGCGTCGATGACGGACCTGACGGCCGCGATGGGCATCGCGTCGCCGAGCCTGTATGCGGCCTTCGGCAGCAAGGAAGCGTTGTTCCGGCAAGCGCTCGAGCATTACCGCGCAACCGAGGGACGGGAAATCTGGGGCGGCGTCGAACGGGCGGCCAGCGCGTACGAGGCCGTGCACAACTACCTGATGGATACCGCACGCGTGTTCACGCGGCGCTCGAAGCCGGCCGGCTGCCTGATCGTGCTGTCGGCGCTGCATCCGGCCGAACGTTCCGATATGGTCCGGCAAACGCTGATCGCGATGCGCGAGGGCACGGTCGACGCGCTGCGGGAACGCCTCGTGCAAGGCGTCGCGGCAGGAGAAATATCAACGCAGGCGAACCTCGACGCGATCGCCCGCTACTACGTGACGGTTCAGCAAGGCATGTCGATCCAGGCGCGCGACGGCGCGAGCCGCCGCGATCTGGAGGCCGTCGCGCAGGCCGCGCTGGCCGCATGGCCGGCGCTCGTCGGCACGAGCAGCGCGGCCGGTGTATAGATAGCGGCAGGATACCGCCGAAGGAAAGGTTACTGCTTCGCAGCCTGCTGCACGTCCTTCGACGCATGCCACACGCGATAGCGCACATCGAAGCCGTCCGGCACATAGACGACGAGCGGCAGGCGGCTGTTGTAGCGCAGCAGCTGACCGTCGCCGCGCACCTGCACGAACCGTTGCTGCGGCGCCTGGCCCGGGCACGCCATCAACGTCGATGCCGGCCCCTTCACGTCGGTGAGCCGGTAATACGTGTAGCCCCACCCCTTCACATCCTCGGCGGTCAGCTCGCCGCCGAACCAATGCTGGTTGCAGTCGGTCTGCAACGTCTTGCCAATCATCAGCTCGACGCGCGCATCGCCTTCGTTCTCGAGCGCGGGCAGCGCGATCACGGCGCGCTGCTGGCCGGCCGGTGCCTGCGGAAACATCTTGATCGACTCGGCGGATACGGCAGGCGCGGCCACGCAGGCGGCGGCGGTCGTTACGCAGAAGGCGGCCAGCGCGGCCCGGATCGCGAATTTCATCGATGTGCTCCTGAAAAACCAATGAGCCCCGGATGCTATCACTTTCGTCGCAAGACCTTACGGAGCTGTAATTTGGCGACACAATTGCAAACAGCCGGCAATCCCCGAGCGCGGTACTTATAGCGCAATCAACGGAGAACATCATGCTCAAGCTCATTGCTGCCGCCGGCGTCGCTACCCTGCTGGCCGGCTGCGTCGTCGCCCCGGACGCCGGATACGGCTACGGGCAGCCCTACTATTCCGATCCCGGCTACGCGTACGCCCCGTCCCCGGTGTACGGCACGGTCAACATCTGGGGCGGTGGCGGCGGACGCGACTGGGATCGCGGCCGGCGCGACTATCATCGCTGGGACGGCGACCGCGGCAACCGCGGCAACGGCTGGTGGCGCGGCGGCGGACGCCGTGGCGACTGGAACGAAGGCGGTGGCGGCGGACACGGTCGCGGCGACGGCGGCGGTCATCGCCACTGACGTTCAATTGCAACCGTTTGTATCCACGCACGGCCCGCCGATGGCCGGCGGCGCATTACTCCGGCCACAGAATGGCCACGCAAACGACGAAAGGCCCTCGCATCGAGCGAGGGCCTTTCGTCGTCCGGCCCGGCAAAGCGAACGGCGGCGCACGCCGGCCGACCGGTCCGGAACCGCGATCGCACGCGGAACGCCGCGCGCTTACCAGCCAGCCGGCCGCGCGTAGCCGCCGGACACGGGCGCACCGCACACGTACGCGCGCTGGTAGCGGTCGTAGCAATAGTTCGGGCCGTCGTCCTGGTACTGCGCCTGCTGGTAGGTCGGATAGGCCGGCTGCTGGTATGCGGGCGCCTGGTAGTACGTCGGCGGCTGATAGGCCGGCGCCTGATACGCGACGGGCGGATTCATCGCGGACGTCACGATCGCGCCGAGCACCGCCCCGCCGATCAATGCGCCGATGACGGCGCCGCCGTCGCGGCCATGCGCGGACGCCGGCCCCGCGACGGCGAGCGAACCGGCGAGGACACACACTGCGGCAATCTTTTTCATGATGGACTCCCACGCGAAGTGGTACTGGATGCGATGCATTGTGGCGGGACGCGGCCGTAATAGATGCAGCAAGTGGTAACGCGCGATTACCGGTATCGCCCACGCCGAAACGCGTCGTCGCCGTGCTACGATTTTCGGCACACAGGAGACGCCTTCATGCAGCCCGAAACCGCCCGCCGTTTCGATACCGAATTCGCGCCGCGCATCGCGCAGGCGATCGCCGCGTTCTTCGCCGACCACGTGCGGGCCGACGTCGTCCCCTATGGCGGGCACGGGCACCCGACGCGCGTGCAGATCCGCAGCGCGCCGCACGAGCACGTGAGCGGCTTCGTGCATCCGCTGAATCTCGAACTGACGTGGGACACCGACGAGATCGAGCGGCTGATGGAACCCGACGGCCCGCAACGCTTCGAGCACTACCTCGCCGCGCTGCCGAGAAAGCTCGGCGCATGGCAAAGCGCGCGCGACATCGATCTCGCGTCGCGCACGCAGGCCGAGCCGCTCGTGCGGCTCGGCGGCCTCGACTTCGAAGGCTGAATACGCGCGCCAGCCGGCCACCTCGCGGCTTGGCGTCGCGCGATGCGGCCCGGTGATACACTCGACCGGCCCCGCCCCGGTGCAGCCGCGCCGGCCGGGCCGTTCATCGCCGCCTCCCGCGTACATGGTTGCGCACGCAACCGGCAAGCGGGTGCGCGGATAACCCTGCTCTCGCTCCCGCCATGAACGCCGATACCGGCCTGCCGCTTCCGCAACGCTACTGGGCGATCGTCTGCGTCGCCCTGGGCATCACGCTCGCCGTGCTCGACGGCGCCATCGCGAACGTCGCATTGCCGACCATCGCGCGCGACCTGCACGCGTCCGACGCCGCGTCGATCTGGATCGTCAACGCGTACCAGCTCGCGGTCACGATCACGCTCCTGCCGCTCGCGTCGCTCGGCGAGCGCATCGGCTATCGCCGCATCTACATCGCCGGGCTCGCGCTGTTCACCGCGGCGTCGCTCGGCTGCGCGCTGGCCGGCTCGCTGCCGATGCTGGCGGTGATGCGCGTGATCCAGGGGTTCGGCGCGGCCGGCATCATGAGCGTCAACGCGGCGCTCGTGAGGATGATCTACCCGTCGTCGATGCTCGGGCGCGGGCTGTCGATCAACGCGATGGTGGTCGCGCTGTCGTCGGCGATCGGCCCGACGGTCGCGTCCGCGATCCTGTCGTTCGCGTCGTGGCCGTGGCTCTTCGCGGTCAACGTGCCGATCGGCATCGCGGCCGTGCTCGGCAGCCTGCGCGCGCTGCCGGCCAACCCGCTGCACGACGCGCCGTACGACTTCCCGAGCGCACTGATGAACGCGTGCGTGTTCGGCCTCCTGATCACGGCCGTCGACGGGCTCGGTCACGGCGAAGGTCATGCGTACGTCGCGGCGGAACTGGCCATCGCGGGCGTGGTCGGCTACTTCTTCGTGAAGCGTCAGTTGTCGCAGCCGGCGCCACTGCTGCCCGTCGACCTGATGCGCATCCCGATGTTCGCGCTGTCGATCTACACGTCGATGGCGTCGTTCACGTCGCAGATGCTCGCGTTCGTCGCGCTGCCGTTCTGGCTGCAGCATTCGCTCGGCTTCTCGCAGGTCGAGACGGGCCTCTACATGACGCCGTGGCCGCTCGTGATCGTGTTCGCCGCGCCGCTCGCGGGCGTGCTGTCGGACCGCTATTCGGCCGGCATGCTCGGCGGGATCGGGCTTGCGCTGTTTGCCGCCGGGCTGCTGTCGCTCGCGACGATCGGCGCGCACCCGGGCACTGTCGACATCGTGTGGCGGATGGCGCTGTGCGGCGCGGGCTTCGGGCTGTTTCAGTCGCCGAACAACCGCGCGATGCTGTCGTCGGCGCCGCGCGAGCGCAGCGGCGGCGCCGGCGGCATGCTGAGCACCGCGCGCCTGACGGGCCAGACGTTCGGCGCCGCGCTCGTCGCGCTGATTTTCGGGCTCGCGCCCGATCGCGGGCCGACGATCGCACTCTTTGTCGCCACGGTGTTCGCGGCGGTGGCAGCGGCGGTCAGCCTGCTGCGCATCGCGTCGCCGCCGCCGGACCCGGCGGCCTGACACCGTCGCGCGCCGCACCCGCGGCGGGTGTCAAGCGGCGTCGAGCGTGTCCATCACGAAGCGCACGCGCGCCTTCACGCTCGCGCGCGGCAACTCAATCAGCCGATAGCCGTACGACGTATAGCAATCGACCATCGCGTCATGGGTCCGCACCGCTTCCGCGAAATCCTGCCGGCGCTCGGTGTCCTGCGCATAGATGTCGGGCCACGGCGGCGCGATGAACACGCGCCGGTGATAACGAAAACGCCGCGCCGCCGCTTCCGTGTGCGCGGGTACCGCCAATCCGGTCAGCTTCAGATAGCCGATCACGTCCGGCACGCCGCGGTCGAAGAACACCGGCCCGCGCGCGTGCCGCGCGAGATGGTAGGACCGCATCTCCCAGCTCAGCATCAACTCGGCGAACGCAGCCGGGTCGCGCCACGGCAGCGCCGGACCGTCGACGGCCATCTGGTCGCGGATCACGCCGCGCCCGGCTTCCTGCGAACGTGCGAACCCGGCGCGCTCGAGCGCATCGAGCAACGTGCTCTTGCCCGACCCCGGGCCGCCCGTCACGACGAAGAAGCGGCCGGTTGCGTCGTCGGCTTCTTCGTCGTCACTCGCTGCACGCTGCGCGAACTCACGCATGCGCGGCCCGCTGGCCCGCGCGCCGCGTGACCGACGCCGCCGCCGCGACACTGCGCAGGTCGGCGACGAACGTGTCGCGCCAGACCGACAGGTCGTTCTCGCGCAGCCGCGCGAGGTTCTCCGCGTGACGCGCCTGCCGCTCCGCGAGCGGCATCGACAGCGCGCGTTCGAGCGCCTCGGCCATCTGCGACAGATCGTACGGATTGACGAGCAGCGCGCCGGTCAGCTCGGCCGCCGCGCCCGCGAACTCCGACAGCACGAGCACGCCCGGATCGGCCGGATCCTGCGACGCGACGTATTCCTTCGCGACGAGATTCATCCCGTCGCGCAGCGGCGTCACGTAGCCGACCTGCGACATCCGGAAGAACGCCATCAGCAGGTTGCGCTCGTACTTGCGGTTCAGATACTGGATCGGCGTCCAGTCGAGCTGCGAGAAGCGGCCGTTGATGCGGCCGGCCTCGCCTTCCAGCGTCTCGCGGATCTGCTGGTAGGTCTGCACGTCGGAACGCGTCGGCGGCGCGATCTGCAGCAGCGACACGCGCCCTTGCCAGCCCGGCGCATTCGCGAGCATCCGCTCGAACGACTGGAAGCGCTCGACGAGCCCCTTCGAATAATCGAGGCGATCGACGCTCATCACCAGCTTGCGGTCGCCCAGCGCCTCGCGCAGCATCTTCACCGGCTTGCGAGCGCCGTACTGGATAGCCGCCTGCGCGATCGCGTCGGGATGCACGCCGATCGGATAGGCCGCGACCTTCACGACGCGGCCGTGCGCATGCAGCATCCCGTCGTCGCTCGCCGCGCCGATGCCGCGCCGCTCGATGTAGTCGGTGAAGGCCTGCTTGTCGGCCTCGGTCTGGAAGCCCGCGACATCGTACGCGCACATGAACTTCACGAGTTCCTCGTGCGGCGGCACGAGGCGCAGCACGTCGGGCGACGGAAACGGGATATGCAGGAAGAAGCCGATCGGGTTCTTCACGCCGAGCTCGCGCAGGCAGTGCGCGAACGGCAGCAGGTGGTA
Source organism: Burkholderia sp. AU39826 (assembly GCF_020419965.1). Lineage (NCBI taxonomy): Bacteria > Pseudomonadati > Pseudomonadota > Betaproteobacteria > Burkholderiales > Burkholderiaceae > Burkholderia > Burkholderia sp. AU39826. The sequence continues at coordinate 145,378 of NZ_JAIZQG010000004.1, read as the reverse complement.
GTCGTGCACCCAGATCAGGTCATCCGGGCGCAACAGCGCGGCGAGCTGCTTCGCGAGCATCGCGTTCACGCGCAGGTAGCCGGCGTACTCCTGCCGGTCGAAGCGCGCGAGATCGCCGCGGTAATGGAACACCGGCCACAGCGTCGCGTTCGAGAAGCCGCGGTAGTACTGGTCGTAGTCGCGCCGGGTCAGGCCGACCGTCGCGTAGGTCACGTTGCCGTCCCGCTGGATCGCGGGCTCGGCGTCCGGCGCACCGACGATCTCGCCGTTCCAGCCGAACCAGACGCCGCCCGTTTCCCGCAGCGCGTCCATCACGCCGACGGCCAGGCCGCCCGCGCTCGGGCGCGTGTCCTCGCCGGCGGCGACACGATTCGATACCACGATCAATCTGCTCATGCGATTTCCCCTCCTCGATTCGATTGGCTGACGCGCGACGCGCGCCAAAGCAGGCGCGGCGGCCCGAAGGCGGCCGCGCGGCGACTCAGTTCCGAGAATTGCAATGAAATACGGCGGTGGAATGCGGCGACGACCGTATCAAGCGTCCTGCTCCTGACCGAGGTCGCGTTGATAGTCGAGCCCTTCCGGGCGAGCACCACCCTGGTTGTGATCGCCGTCCGACGGCGCCTCGTCCGGCGCGCCCGCGGGCGGGGCCGATGGCGCGTCGGTCCGCGGACGCGGGCGGTCTTCCGGATGGCCGGCCGCCGCGTCGGGTGGCCGGTGTGACAACCGTTTCGAACGGCGCATGGCTAGGTGTCTCATATGCGGCGCGGCTCGAGGCCGTCGTAGAAACATTCCATAACAAAACAGTCTAGGTCGCGCGATCGCATCCGAAGGTAACAATTACCTTCAATTTGTAACGTTTCGACCCCTCGTCGTTCATCTATTCGACAATAACGCCGCCCGCGCGCACGCGGCCCGCCGCACGGCGATTTGTCAAAGCTTTGCAGTTTTCCCATGACAATTGCGAAACAATGACGCGGCATCAGGAGCGTGCATGCGTCGCCGCTCACCCAGACAGGACTTGCACTCAGGGATGAACATTCGCTTCGAATCGCCGCGTCGGGCCACGCCGGCGCGCGTCGTGCTGGCCGTGATCGCCGCGGCCGCACTGCTGTCCGGCTGCAATTCGCTGTACAGCGAAGGCGCGACGGCCGGCGCCGGTATCGCGGGCGCCGCGATCGCCTCCAAGGTCACCAACAACGCCGCCGTCGCCACCGGCATCGGCCTCGGCGCCGTCGCCGGCGCACGGGCGGGCGTCCAGTACACGCAACGCGTCGCGCACCGCTACACGCAGGAACAGATCGCGAAGGCGGCCGGCCCGCTCGACGTCGGCGGCGTCGCGCCGTGGGCGACGCACCATTCGTTCCCGATCGAGGACGACGAGCAGGGCCGCGTGACGGTCAGCCGGATGATCAGCGTCGGCCCGCTCGACTGCAAGGAAATCGTGTTCGCGGTCGATACGCCGGCGAAGGCCGACAAGCCCGCGCAATCGGCGTTCTACGTCGCCACCATCTGCCGCGACGGCCCCGTGTGGAAATGGGCGTCGGCGGAACCGGCGACCGAGCGCTGGGGCGCGCTGCAATGAGCGTGGCGATCCGTATCGCGGCGATCGGCGCGCTGTGCGCGGCGACGCTCGCGCTGTCGGGCTGCGGCTCGGTCGGCGCGGCGAGCGGTGCGCTGGCCGGCGCGGCGACGGGCCTCGTCACCGCGAACCCGGCGGTCGGCGTGGGCGTCGGGATTGCCGTGCAGGCCGCGACCGACGAAGCCGTCAACCGCACGATGAAGCAGCTTCATCAGAACCAGCAGGACGCGATCGCGAAGACAGCCGGCAGCCTCGCCGTCGGCGAAGTGAAGCCGTGGAAGGTGAAGAACACGCTGCCGCTGGAAAACGGCGAAGGCGAAGTGCGCGTCACGCGCGCGTACTCGTCGGCGCTCGCGCTGTGCAAGGAATTCGCGTTCTCGGTGAAGGACGGCGACAAGGCCGACTGGTATTTCGCGAATGCGTGCCAGCAAGGCACGCACTGGAAGTGGGCGTCGGCGGAACCGGCAGTCGATCGGTGGGGGAACTTGCAGTAACGGTGCGATGCGCCGCGCATCATGCGTGGCGCCTCGGATTCTGCGATGCGTAGTTACACCGAGCTCCCCGATCGCATCAGGACTCGACGTCCTCGAGGCTGAAGATCTCGGTCTGGTCGTTGTACGAGAAGATCTCGCCGTACCGCCCCCAGTCGATCACCGCGTCGAGCGTTTCCTCGGCCGCGCCGTCCGACAGGAAATCCTCGAGCTCCTGCTCGAAGCGCACGCGCGGCGCGCGATGGCCCGGGCGCTCGTTCAGCACCTTCTTGATCCGCGCGGCGAGCGGCACGTGCTTCAGCAAGTGATCGGCGAACATCAGCTTGCGTTCCTGCGTGCCGAACTCCGCGAACACGCGCCCCGGCGGCGTCAGGAACACGTCGCCTTCGCGCACGTCCGCGAAGCCGAGGTACTGCAGTACTTCCGCGATCGGGAACAGGTCGTCGACCTCGAGGTGCAGCGTGCGCGCGATTTCCGGCATGTCCGCGCGGCCGTGGTACGGCGCCATCGCGAGCGTCTCGATCAGGCCGGCCATCAGGTTGGTCGACACCTGCGGCAGCCAGCTGCCGAGCTCGAGCCCCTTCTTCGTCGCCTCGCCGGTCTGGCGGGCCGTCATCTTCGCGTAGATGTCGTCGACGAGCTTGCGGAACGCCGGATCCAGACGATTGCGCGGGTGCTTGAACGGCACCTTGATCTCCGCGATCACGCGGCCCGGGTTCGACGACAGCACGAGAATGCGGTCGCACATGAACACCGCTTCCTCGATGTTGTGCGTGACGATCAGCACCGACTTGATCGGCATGCGGCCTTGCGTCCACAGATCGAGCAAGTCGGTACGCAGCGTCTCGGCGGTCAGCACGTCGAGCGCGGAGAACGGCTCGTCCATCAGCAGGATCGTCGGGTCGACGACGAGCGCGCGCGCAAAGCCCACGCGCTGACGCATGCCGCCCGACAACTCGCGCGGGTACGCGTTCTCGAAGCCGTCGAGTCCGATCAGGTCGATCGCCGCGAGCGCGCGCTCGCGCCGCTCGCGCGCGCCGACGCCGAGCGCTTCGAGCCCGGCTTCCACGTTCTGCAGCACGGTCAACCACGGGAACAGCGCGAAGGTCTGGAACACCATCGCGACACCCTCGGCCGGCCCGCGCAGCGGCTTGCCGAGGTATGTCACTTCGCCGCCGGTCGGCTCGATCAGCCCGGCGATGATGCGCAGCAGTGTCGACTTGCCCGAACCCGACCGGCCGAGCAGCCCGACGATCTCGCCTTCGCGCAGCGACAGGTTCGCGTCGTCGAGCACGAGCAGCTCGCCCTGTGTCTTGTTGAAACCGCGGCAGACGTGCTCGACGCGCAGGATTTCTTCACCGGGGCGCGGCGGCTGGGACGTCTGGACGGGGGCGTTTACAGCATTCGGATTGTGCATCGCGTTTCGCTCTCAATCGGTCTCAGTCGAGCCGCAGCTTCGCTTCGGCGAAGGCATACAGCGGGCGCCACAGCAGGCGGTTGAACAGGGTGACGAACAGGGACATCACGGCGATGCCCAGGATGATCTTCGGAAAATCGCCGGCGGCGGTGGTCTGCGCGATGTAGGCGCCGAGGCCGTGCGCCTCGATCCGCGTGCTGCCCCACTGCACGGCTTCGGACACGATGCTCGCGTTCCACGCGCCGCCCGATGCGGTGATCGCGCCCGTCACGTAGTACGGGAAGATGCCGGGCAGGATCGCCTGGCGCCACCACTGCCAGCCGCGGATGCGGAAGTTGGTCGCCGCTTCGCGATAGTCGTTCGGGTAGGACGTCGCACCGGCGATCACGTTGAATAGGATATACCACTGCGTGCCGAGCACGATCAGCGGCGACAGCCAGATGTCCGCGTTCAGGTGGAAGCGCGCGATCACGATCACGAACACCGGGAACAGCAGGTTCGCCGGGAACGCGGCGAGGAACTGCGCGAGCGGCTGCAGCTTCTCGGCCAGCTTCGGGCGCAGCCCGACCCACACGCCGATCGGCACCCAGATCACCGACGCGATCGAGATCAGCACGACCACGCGCAGCAGCGTGATGAGCCCGAGCACGAGCACGTGGCCGACTTCGGCCATCGTCACGCCGGTGGCGACGAAGCTGACGACGCGCCACACGATATAGGCGGTGCCGATCAGCACGAGCCCGGCCCACGCGATGTCGACCGTGCGCGACGCCTTCTTCTCGACTTTCGGCAGCGTGAAGCGCATCGCGCCCGACAGCGGCAGGCGCAGCGGAATCCGCGCGGCCTTCGCGAAGAACCAGCCGGCCGGCACGAGCAGCTGATGAATCAGCCGCGTGCGGCGCACGAGGTCCAGCAGCCACGATTGCGGCGCATCGCCCGACGCGGTGTTCTCCATCCGGAACTTGTCGGCCCACGCGATGAGCGGGCGGAACAGGAACTGGTCGTACGCGAGGATCACGACCGTCATCGTCAGGATCACCCAGCCGATCGCGCCGAAGTTCTTGTCCGAGATCGCCTGCGCGAGATACGCGCCGATGCCCGGCAGCGTGATCGTCTGGTTGCCGACGGTGATCGCCTCGGACGCGACGACGAAGAACCAGCCGCCCGACATCGACATCATCATGTTCCAGATCAGGCCCGGCATCGAGAACGGCACCTCGAGCTTCCAGAAGCGCTGCCAGGACGTCAGGTGGAAGCCGCGCGACACTTCGTCCAGGTCGCGCGGCACCGTGCGCAGCGACTGGTAGAAGCTGAACGTCATGTTCCACGCCTGGCTCGTGAAGATCGCGAAGATCGCGGCCAGCTCGGCGCCGAGCACGCGGCTCGGGAACAGCGCGAGGAAGAACGTGACCGTAAACGAGATGAAGCCGAGCACCGGCACCGACTGCAGGATGTCGAGGATCGGGATCAGCACCATGCCCGCGCGGCGGCTCTTGGCCGCGAGCGTGCCGTAGACGAGCGTGAACGCGAGCGACGCGACCATCGCGGCGAGCATCCGCAGCGTGGTGCGCAACGCGTATTCGGGCAGGTTCGACGGATCGAGCGAGATCTTCTGCGTCTGCAGCACGCCGATCGGCGCCATCGTTTCGTGGAAGCCGACCACCGCCATCGCGATCAGGCAGATGATCAGCGGAAAGGCGATGAAGTCCCACCGATTCGGCAGCACGCGCCACGCGGATGCGTTGGCGGTCCGGTTCGGATTGAAGAATCCGACGTTCATCAGGCGCCCTCCCCGGTAAGGCCGAACGAAGCCGGCAGTCGATGTTGATTCATGGCAAAGCGCACGGGCGCGGTAATTCGATTGACTGGCGATTTCGCGCGCGCGGCGCGCCGTGCGCGCACACGCGGCCGCGGCCGGTCGAGCCGGGCCGCGACGGCACGACACTACACCAACCTGTATTTCAGGCACAACCGTCCGGGACGGCGCGGGCAGCGCAGGGATCGTGCCCGGCGCATGGGCGGATGGCGGGCGCGCGGTACGGAACGGCCCGGCCGCGGTCCTGCGGCCGGCACGCAGGCCCGAATTATGCCGCGATCCGGCCCGGCCGTGAACCCGCCGCCCGCATGCGGCCACAAACCCTGTGCGGCATCAGCAGCCGGATACGGCGAAGCAGGTATGATCGGGGCTAGCCCCCGGGTCCGGTTCGGCCGTGTCGCGGCAATGTGCACGGCCCTCTGTCAACAGGCCACGGGGATCGACCGACGAGCGGGAGGAAGGGAATGGCAGGAAACTTGGTGATCGTCTGTCGCGATCAGGATGCCGACGCGTTCTATGAACTGATGCAGGAGTACGGGTCGTTCCAGACGCGGCTGTCGTCCACGGCATGGTACCTGAACATGAACGTCGTGCCGGAATCGCTGCAGGAGGAAATCCTGGAGCGCCTCGGCCGGTATACGACCGTCTATATCTTCGAGGCCACCACGGTGACCTACAACACGATCGACAGCAATGCGGCCGAGACGCTCGGCACGCTGTTCGGCGAATGAAGCCGCGCGGCGCCTGCCCGGCCGGGCAGGCGCCGCAGCCGCTCATGCGGCTTGTTCGTGAGGTTCGTCCTTCGGCACGGCCTCGAACGGGAACGTCATCGACACACGCAGGCCGCCTTCGGGGCGATTGCCGATGTCGCATGCGCCACCCAGCCTGAACACGAGCCGCTCGACGATCGCGAGCCCGAGCCCGCTGTGGCCGTTGCCGCCGCGCGCGGGATCGAGCCGCACGAACGGCCGCGTGGCGGCCGCGAGGTCGCGCGGCGCGATGCCGCCGCCGCTGTCGCTGACCGACAGCACGTAGCCGGCCGGCGTGCGCGCCGTCTCGACGAATACGGGCGGCGCGCCGTACGCATGCGCGTTGTCCAGCAGGTTCGACAGGATCCGGTCGAGCGTCGCCGTCGGCAGCCGGAAGCCGGGATCGGCTTCCAGCCGCGTCTGGACCGTCGGCGCGTTCGGCGCGACCGCACGATAGCTGCGCGCGATCCGCTCGCAGGCCTGATCGACCGGCACCGGCTCGCTGCGGTCGGCCCCGCCGTGTGCGAATACCAGGAACTGGTCGACGATGTGCGACATCGAGTCGACGTCGCGCACGACGCCGTCGCGCAGCCGCGCGTCGTCCATCATTTCGGCCCGCAGGCGCATCCGGGCGAGCGGCGTGCGCAGGTCGTGCGCGACGCCGGCCAGCATCACCGCGCGATCGCTCTCGGCCTGCGACACCTGCTCCACCATCTGATTGAAGCCGCGCGTGAGCTGGCGCAGCTCGCGCGGGCCGCGTTCGCGCAGCGGCGGCACCGGCTGCCCGCGGCCGAAACGCGCGACCGCGCGCGCGAGCGAGCGCAGCGGCTGCTGCAACTGCCACGCGGCGAACAGCGCGGCGATCACGCCGGCCGAGAAGATCGTGCCGAGCCACAGCAGCATCCGGTCGAGCGAGCGCGGCGGCCGCAGCGGCTGCACGGGCACCACGATCCAGTTGCGGTCGGCCGGCTCCTTCACCCACAGCACCGGCGGATGGCCGGGCGCGCCGATCTCGACCTGCGTGCCGGGCGGCATGCGCTCGCTCACGTCGTCGCGAAACCGCTTCAGCGGCGGCGGCAGCCCCGAATCGCCGCCCTTCGGCACGTCGGCGCTGTCCGGCGACACGAGCCTCACGCGCGACGGCAGCGGCTGGTCGGGCGTGCGCGCGACGTGCTGGCGCACCGCGTCGACGAGGAACGCGGCCTCCTCGACCGCATAACGCGTCTGCATCTGGTTGCGCTCGAGCCGCATCGCGAAGAACCATGCGAAGTGCGACAGCAGCAGGACGCCGACGACGAGCAGCGCCAGCCGCCCGAACAGTGAATCAATGGGTTTGCGCATGGGCCTCGCCGTCGGGCACGAACACGTAGCCGCGCCCGCGGACCGTCTGGATGAAGCGCGGCGTCGACGGATCCGTTTCGAGGATGCGGCGCAGGCGCCATACCTGGACGTCGATGCCGCGGTCGGTGCCGTCGTACTCGGGCCCATGCAGCAGCTCGAGCAGCCGCTCGCGCGTGAGCGTGCGCAGCGCATGGTTCACGAAGATCTTCAGCAGCGCGAATTCGCTGCTCGACAGCGTGGCCGGCTTGCCGTCGACCGACAGCGTGCGCGCCTGGAAGTCGAGCAGGAAGCGGCCGAACGCGAACGGCTCGCGCTGCTCGGGGGCGGCGGCCGACGGCGTCGCGCGGCGGCGGCGCAGCACGGCCTGCACGCGCGCGAGCAGCTCGCGCGGGTTGAACGGCTTGCCGAGGTAGTCGTCCGCGCCGAGCTCGAGCCCGACGATGCGGTCGACGTCGTCCGCCCGCGCGGTCAGCATGATCACGGGGATGTCGTCGCCGGCCGCGCGCAACTGGCGCAGCGCGGTCAGGCCGTCCACGCCCGGCATCATCAGGTCCAGCACGATCAGGTCGGGCCGCTCGCGCTCGAGGCGCTTTTCGAGCGTCGCCGCGTCGTGCAGCACGGACACTTCCATCCCCTGGCGCACGAGATAGTCGCGCAGCAGGTCTCGGAGTTCTTGGTCGTCGTCGACGATGAGGATCTGGGTAGTCATGGCTCGAAGTTTACCGCGCAAGGGTGGAGTCGAAGAACGAAACAAAGGGACGAAAGGGTTACTGCGGGTTACCGCGCAAGGGAACTGTAATGCACGGTAACCCGGCCGCCACCCCGCGTAACACCCGCCGGGGCCTGCATCGCTAACCTGCGTCTTACCGGATGCGGTACCCGGCTTTCCCGGCACCGCATCGTCGGACCCTTTGGATTCAAGGAGTTTCTGAAATGTATAAGAAGACTTCCCGCGTGGCCATCGCGGCCGCCGCCTTGCTCGCTCTCGCATTCGGCACCGCGCATGCCGCGCAGCCCAACGACATGCCGCCGCCGGGCGGCCCCGGCATGCACCGGATGCACGGCGAGCATGAAGGCGGCCCGTTCGGCGCGATCATGAAACTGCACGACCAGCTGAAGCTCAATGCGTCGCAGGAGCAGCAATGGCAAGCGGCCGTCAACACGATGAAGCAGAACCGTGACGCGATGCGCAAGAGCCACGAGCAGATGCGCGAGCAGTTCAAGGCGCAGCAGAACCAGCCGATCCTCGACCTGAGCGCGATGCATTCGGCGCGCCAGCAGGCAGAGGCGCAGAACGCGCAACTGCGCGAGCAGACGTCCGCCGCATGGCTCACGTTCTACAACGGGCTGAACGACCAGCAGAAGACGATGGTCAGCACGGCGCTCAAGCAGCAGTTCGCGAACATGGAGCAGCGCCACGAGAAGATGAAGGCGCGCTGGGAGCAGCATCGCGCGGCCGCCAAGGGCGCGTCGGCGCCGGCGCAGTAAGCGGGCGGGCCGCGTTGCGCAGCGGCGCCGAAGGGGACGCAGGCATCGGCCTGCGTCCCCTTTTTCGTTTCAGGCGACGTCGAACAGCAGCACCTCGGCCAGCCGGCCGCGCGCGAACGCCACCGCGTCCGCCCCGCCGATCCGCGCGCCGTCGCCGGCCGCCAGCGCGCGGCCGTTGACCTCGACCTCGCCGCGCGCCACGTGCACGTAGATGCTGCGCCCGGCCGGCACGTCGAACGCCGTCGTCTCGTCGCCGTCGATCAGCCCCGCGAAGATGCGCGCGTCCGCCCGCATCGACAGCGCGCCGTCGCCGCCGTCGGGCGCCGCGACGAGCCTCAACCGGCCGCGCTTCTCGTCGTCGGCGAAACGCCGCGCCTCGTAATCGGGCCGCCCGCCCCGCCCGGCCGGCTGCAGCCAGATCTGCAACAGGTGCAGCGGCCGGTCGCGCGACGCGTTGGTTTCGCTGTGCACGAGCCCCGTGCCGGCGCTCATCCGCTGGACGCCGCCGGTTCGAACGATCGCGCCGCAGCCGAGGCTGTCGCGGTGCGCGAGCACGCCATCCAGTACGTAAGTGACGATCTCCACGTCGCGGCGCGGCTGCATCCCGAAACCGCGCGTCGGCGCGATCAGGTCCTCGCTCAGCACGCACAACGCGCCGACGGGCGGACGCACCGGCGCGGGCTCATGCCCGGTGCGGCAGGCGGATGAAAAGCTGTGACTCGATTCGAGCCAGCCGTGGCGCGTGTGCCAGCGGTCTTCGGCGCGCAGGATCTGGAACATGGGGGTGGACGCTCGGGGGCGCAGGTGTTCTGTTCGGGTTTACCTCCACTGTAGGGGGGCGCCGAACGCGCCACAATCCGCCGCCAATGCACCTCATTGTTGCAAGCACGCCACCAATTGCCCGAATATTCGTTGCGAATGCCACGACTGCCGCAACAGCCGAATCGAGGAATCGGTCGATCGCGCCGGATTGCCGTTTTCCGGGTATCGCGTTCGGGTAAAATACCGCCCTTTTGGCGTTCGCCCTCGAGGCGGCCGCCCACGCCAGAGCGCCTATCGGCGATTTTTGGCCGTCTAGAATACGCCGCGGCGCCCGGTCCGACCGGCCGCGAGCGCCCCCGGAAAGCCAGCAACAGAAGGATGGAAATGAAGAAGGCCGCCCTGTGCGCCGCCCTCGCCCTCGTGGCGGGCAGCGCCTTCGCGAAGGAGTGGAAGACCGTGCGGATCGGCGTCGACGCCAGCTACCCGCCGTTCGAGTCGACCGCGCCGAGCGGCGAGATCGTCGGTTTCGACGTCGATCTCACCAAGGAAATCTGCAAGCGGATCAACGTGAAATGCGTGTGGGTGGCGCAGGATCTCGACGGGATCATCCCGGCGCTGAAAGCGAAGAAGTACGACGTCATCGTGTCGTCGCTGACGGTCACGGACAAGCGCCGCGAGCAGATCGACTTCTCCGACAAGGTGTATGACGCGCCCGCACGGATGATCGCGAAGGCCGGCTCGCCGCTGCGGCCGACGGTCGCGTCGCTGAAAGGCAAGCGCGTCGGCGTCGAGCAGGGTTCGACGCAGGAATCGTACGCGAAGGCGTACTGGGAACCGCAGGGCGTGACGATCGTTCCTTACCAGAACCAGGACCAGGTCTATGCCGATCTCGGCACGGGCCGCCTCGACGCGACGCTGCAGGACGAGCTGCAGGCCGACTACGGCTTCCTGCGCACGCCGCGCGGCAAGGGTTTCGCGTTCGCCGGGCCGGAAGTGAAGGATCCGAAGACGATCGGCGACGGCACCGCGATCGGCCTGCGCAAGGAAGATACCGACCTGAAGCTCAGGATCAACCAGGCGCTGGCCGACATGCACAAGGACGGCACGTACGACCGGCTGTCGCACAAGTACTTCTCGTTCAGCGTCTATTCGGCGCCGGCCCGCTGAACGCGGACAAGAAGAAGCAGCGGATGCGGGGGCGGCCCCGCGTCCGCGCAGTACACGCAGTCAACCACGCGCCGCCCGCCCCTTGCCCGCCGCTCGCGCGACGGGTGGGTCCGGCACCGTTGCCGGGGCGGACGGTCATGATACGCACGGGGCGTTCCGCGCAGCTTGGCGGGCGCGTCTTTCGCGGCGCACGGCGTGCGCCCCCAGGGACCACACCAGGGACCCCATATGTTTCTACAAGGCTACGGCCCGCTGATCCTCGCCGGCACCTGGCAAACCGTCAAGCTGGCGGTGCTTTCGCTTGCGCTGTCGTTCCTGCTGGGGCTGCTCGGCGCCGGCGCGAAGCTGTCGCGCAACCGCGTCACGAACGGCGTCGGCACCGTCTACACGACGCTGATCCGCGGCGTTCCCGATCTCGTGCTGATGCTGCTGCTGTTCTACAGCCTGCAGATCTGGCTGAACATGGCGACCGACGCGCTCGGCTGGGACCAGATCGACATCGACCCGTTCCTCGCCGGCGTGCTCGTGCTCGGCTTCATCTACGGCGCGTACTTCACCGAGACGTTCCGCGGCGCGTTCCTGTCCGTGCCGCGCGGCCAGCTCGAGGCCGGCAGCGCCTACGGGATGACGAACTGGCAGGTATTCACGCGGATCATGTTCCCGCAGATGATGCGCTTCGCGCTCCCGGGCATCGGCAACAACTGGCAGGTGCTCGTGAAGTCGACCGCGCTCGTGTCGATCATCGGCCTGGCCGACGTCGTGAAGGCGTCGCAGGACGCCGGCAAGGGCACGCTGCGGTTCTTCTTCTTCACGCTGATCGCAGGCGCCGTCTACCTCGCCATCACGACGATCTCGAACTTCGTGCTGATGTGGCTCGAAAAGCGCTACTCGACCGGCGTCCGCAAGGCTGACCTATGATCGAACTCATCCAAGAATACTGGCGCAACTATCTGTACACCGACGGCTATCGCATCACCGGTGTCGCGATCACGCTGTGGCTGCTGGTCATGTCGATCGGCCTCGGCTTCTGCCTGTCGGTGCCGCTCGCGGTCGCGCGCGTGTCGAAGAAGAAATGGCTGTCGGGCGCCGTGTGGCTGTACACGTACGTGTTCCGCGGCACGCCGCTCTACGTGCAGCTGCTGCTCTGCTACACGGGCCTCTACAGCCTGCAGGCCGTGCGCGGCACGCCGATGCTCGATGCGTTCTTCCGCGACGGGATGCACTGCACGCTGCTCGCGTTCACGCTGAACACCTGCGCGTACACCACCGAAATCTTCGCGGGCGCGATCAAGGCGACGTCGTACGGCGAGATCGAGGCCGCGCGCGCGTACGGGATGTCCCCGTTCACGATGTATCGCCGCGTGATCCTGCCGTCGGCGCTGCGCCGCGCGCTGCCGCTGTACAGCAACGAAGTGATCCTGATGCTGCACGCGACGACGGTAGCCTTCACCGCGACCGTGCCGGACATCCTGAAGATCGCGCGCGACGTGAACTCGGCGACCTACATGTCGTTCCACGCGTTCGGCATCGCCGCCCTGCTCTACCTCGTGATCTCGTTCACGCTCGTGTGGCTGTTCCGCCAGGCCGAGCGCCGCTGGCTCGCGTATCTGCGCCCGCAAGGCAAGTAAGTTTTCGCAGGATTACTGATGAACTCCCAGACCCAGAAGCTTTTCGTCGACGATCTCCACAAGCGGTACGGCGACAACGAGGTGCTCAAAGGCGTGTCGCTGAAGGCGAACTCGGGCGACGTGATCAGCGTGATCGGCTCGTCCGGCTCCGGCAAGAGCACGATGCTGCGCTGTATCAACTTCCTCGAGCAGCCGAACGCGGGCCGCATCTTCGTCGATCGCGAGGAAGTGCGCACCGCGCTCGACAAGACGGGCGCGCTGCGCGCGGCAGATCCGAAGCAGCTGCAGCGCGTGCGCACCAAGCTGTCGATGGTGTTCCAGCACTTCAACCTGTGGTCGCACATGAACGTGATCGAGAACGTGATGGAAGCGCCGGTGAACGTGCTCGGCATCCCGAAGAAGGAAGCCGAGGAGCGTGCGCGCGAGTATCTCGAGAAGGTCGGCCTCGCGCCGCGCGTCGAGAAGCAGTATCCGTCGCATTTGTCGGGCGGCCAGCAGCAGCGCGTGGCGATCGCGCGGGCGCTGGCGATGCATCCTGACGTGATGCTGTTCGACGAGCCGACCTCCGCGCTCGACCCGGAGCTGGTGGGCGAGGTGCTGAAGGTGATGCAGAAGCTCGCCGAGGAAGGCCGCACGATGATCGTCGTCACGCACGAGATGGGCTTCGCGCGCAACGTGTCGAATCACGTGATGTTCCTGCACCAGGGCCGCGTCGAGGAGGAAGGCGTGCCGGCCGAGGTGCTCGCGCATCCGAAGAGCGAACGCCTGCGCGCGTTCCTGTCGGGCAGTCTCAAGTAACGCCCGTCACCCGCCACGCCCGAACGGGCGCCCCGCGGTTCGCCGCGCGGCGCCCGTTTTGCGTTTACCCGTCACGCGGCGCTCACCGGCGCGCCGTCGGCGAACGCGCGCAGCTCGTCGCCCGCCAGCCGGTAGCGCACCCATTCGCTCTGCGGCGCCGCGCCGACGCGCTCGTAGAAGCGGATCGCCGGCTCGTTCCAGTCGAGCACGCTCCATTCGAAACGCCCGCAGCCGGACTCGACCGCGACCCGCGCGAGCGCCTTCAGCAATTGCAGCCCCGCACCGGCGCCGCGAAAACGCGGCGACACGTACAGATCCTCCAGATACAGCCCCTGCCGCGCGAGCCACGTCGAATACGAGAAGAAATACACAGCGAACCCGGCCGGCTCGCCGTCGACCTCGCAGATCAGCGCACGCGCCGGCGAGCCTTCGCCGAACAGGCTGCGTTCGAGCGATTCGGGCGTGGCGACGACTTCGTGCTCGGCCTTCTCGTAGACGGCGAGTTCGGTGATGAAGCGCAGGATCAGCGGCACGTCGGCGACGGTCGCGGAGCGAATATCGATTTGCACGGGTTGAGCCCTCCTCCGGCCCGGATGTGAAACGGACAAGCGGCGCCGCGCAACCGCACTGGCGCCGTTCAAACCGTCATGCTACGTTCGCGACGTGCCTGCAGGAAGTGCAGTTTCTTCATCCAGACCTGAACATGATGCATCCCGATCTGCGCCGCCTCGACCTGAACCTGCTGCTCGTGTTCGACGCGTTGTACCGCCACCGGTCGGTCGCGGCGGCCGCGCACGAACTCGCGCTGAGCCCGTCGGCGTTGAGCCACGCGCTCGCGCGGCTGCGCGACGCGATCGGCGATGCGCTGTTCGTGCGCCTCGGCAACGAGATGCAGCCGACCGTGCGCGCCGACGACATCGCCACGTGGGTCGGCGACGCGCTCGATGCGATGTCGAAGGGGCTCGCCCGCGCGCGCCGCTTCGATCCGGCGCACAGCGACCGCACGTTCGTGTTCGCCGCGACGGACTACACGGCGTTCGCGGTACTGCCGGCGTTCCTGGCCCGCATCCAGCACGTGGCGCCGCATCTGCGGATTCGCGTCGTCCATTCGGACCGCAAGATTTCCGTCGACGAACTCGCGGCCGGCCGTATCGACTTCGCGCTCGGCTACCACGAGGAATCGGCGGCCGACGCGCCGGGCATCGAGGACTTCGACTGGTTCTCCGACGACTACGTCGTGATCGCGAGCGCCGCGCATCCGGACATCCGCCGGCGGCTGGCGCTCGACCAGTATCTGGCGGCTCGCCACGTCGTCGTCACGCCGTGGAACGAGTCGCGCGGCGTCGTCGACTACGTGCTCGATCGCCTCGGCCTCGCGCGGCACGTGGCCGTGCAATTGCCGACCGTGCTGGCCGCGCCGTTCGTGATCGCGGAGTCGGCACTCCTGATGACCGTGCCGAACCGCGCCGCGCAGGCGCTGCGGCACGCGGCGCCGATCCGCATCTTCCCCGCGCCGTTCGAGATCCCCCGCTACACGGTGAAGGTCTACTCGCACGCGAAGCATGCGCGCACCGATGCGCACCGCTGGATTCGCGCGCAGTTGCTCGACGCGCGGCCGAGCCCGGACTGAGCGCGGCACGCGGCAGCACGGACGTTCCCGGCGTCGACCGGCGATGGCGGCAATCGCCCGAATCATTACGAAATACTTACCAATTTCGCGACTTTCGCGCTTACGCCGGCGCCCTGGCAACGTCAATAGTGGCAATCCTTGACCCACGCCCGCGGAAACCACGTTTCCCTTGTGGCACAAGGGTTTTCCGGTAATCGAGCACCCTTGGGACACCTGTCGCGCACCGTGTTGCATGGCAATTTGGCGACAGCGGTTAGTCAAACAACGATTTCCGTCGCCACAAAATTGTATTTTTGCTAAATTAGTAACCAAAGTAGCAAAACGAAGTTCGTGAAATGTAGTTTAGCTTCACGACACAACAAGGAGACCCCGCAGGCCGACCCGGCTGCGCGGGACCGCTCAACGGTTTTCCGTCTGCTTGCCCGCGTGCCGCGCTTACCGGCCCTGCACGAGGTCTCCCTGGTTATCCCGCTTTTGCCCGGCGCTCGCGCTCCGGGCATCTCGTGCAGTCTGGGTTGACTTTTTGACAGGGTATGGAGGAGATGATGAAGAAAGCTTTGGTCGCGGCCGCGCTGATGGCTGCTGGGGTGGTGACGGCGCACGCGCAGAGCAGCGTCACGCTGTATGGCCGCCTGGATGCCGGCCTCGAGTACATGAACGGCCTGCAGGACGGCCATCGCTACCGTGCGGAGAGCGGCGACTGGGGCACGAGCCTGTGGGGCTTGAAGGGTAGCGAGGACATCGGCGGCGGCAACAAGATCCTGTTCCACCTCGAAGGCGCGTTCAACACGATGAACGGCGGCCTCGGCACGAGCGGCTCGATCTGGGATCGTTTCGCGACCGTCGGTATCTCGAACGACCGCTACGGTACGCTGCTGCTGGGTCGCGAACTCGCGATCGCCAACGGCGTGTGGGACTTCGACCCGTTCGGCCAGTCGGCCTGGTCGACGGCCTCGCTGGTGCGCGGCCGCAACTGGAACAAGACCAGCAACAACGTGTCGTACCAGTCGCCGTCGGTCTACGGCCTCGACTTCTACGGCCAGTTCTCGTTCTCGAACTCGACCAGCTTCAACGGCAACACGACGGCCGGCGCGCCCGGCCGTGCCATGGGCGGTCAGGTCACCTATACGAACTCGCTGTTCCAGTTGCGCGGCATCTACGACGAAACGCGCGACAGCAACGGCCGCTTCTCGGACGTGTTCAACTACTCGCGTGAATACTTCGCGGGCGTGAACGTGTTCCTCGGCCAGTTCAAGGTTCAGGCGGCTTACCAGGCATCGCGCGCCGACGGCAGCGGCGGCCCGGCAGCGAACGCCGGCGTGACGGGTACGCAACAGGTGTGGGGCGGCGTAACGTGGCAAGCCACGCCGGCAGCGGCGCTGATCGCGGCCGTGTATCACGTGAACGCGAACCACGGTGGCGGCAACGCGAACATCTACACGGTCGGCGGCTCGTACAACATCTCGAAGCGCACGCTGTTCGACGTCCAGGTCGCCACGGTGCGCAACAGCTCGACGGCCAACTTCGGCCTGAACGCGAACAATGCAGGCACCGCCGTGTCGACCGGCAACCCGCATCCGGGCGGCAGCCAGACCGGCGTCTACGCCGGTATCCAGCACCTGTTCTGATCAGGCGCCGTCAAAGAACGATCCGACAACGTTTTCCACGCTGCTGCGAGAGGCGCGTATCGGTGCGGTACCCAACCGGGTATCCGCACCGTTTTTTCTTGGGCGGCGGATGCGTGCGACCCGCGGCCCGATCGGCCGAAGCGGCCGGGAAGTGATCGAACGGCGCGGACGCGGCGCTCAGACGGCCGCTTCGTTCTCTTCGCCGGTGCGGATGCGGATCACGCGCTCGACGTCCGACACGAAGATCTTGCCGTCGCCGATCTTGCCGGTGCGCGCCGCGCCGATCACCGCGTCGATCACCTGATCGACCTGCGCTTCCGCGACGACCACCTCGATCTTCATCTTCGGCAGGAAATCGACGACGTATTCCGCGCCGCGATACAGCTCGGTATGGCCCTTCTGGCGGCCGAAGCCTTTCACTTCCGTCACGGTCAGGCCCGTGAGACCCACTTCGGCGAGCGCTTCGCGGACTTCGTCCAGCTTGAACGGCTTGATGATGGCGGTGATGCGTTTCATGATGGTTGTCCCTCAATGCTCGTTTGGGTGAAAAATCGCGATCCCGATTGTAAGCCGGCGGGCCGCATCCGGCCCAGCACCGCTCAATCGAGCCGTTCGGTGAAGCGCGAGGTGATCGGGTAGCGCCAGTCGCGCCCGAATGCGCGGTGCGTGACGCGGATGCCGATCGGCGCCTGGCGGCGCTTGTATTCGTTGATCTTGATGAGCCGCGTCACGCGCTCGACGTCGGCCTGCGCGTAGCCGGCCGCGACGATCTCGGCGAGCGGCCGGTCTTCTTCCATGTACATCCGCATGATCGCGTCGAGCACGTCGTACGGCGGCAGGCTGTCCTGGTCGGTCTGGTTCTCGCGCAGTTCGGCCGACGGCGCGCGTGTCAGGATCCGCTCGGGGATCACGTCGCGCCGCCCGTAGTCGGTCGTTTCGTTGCGATAGCGGCAGAGCCGGTACACGAGCGTCTTCGCGATGTCCTTGATCACCGCGAAGCCGCCGGCCATGTCGCCGTACAGCGTGCAGTAGCCGACCGCCATCTCGCTCTTGTTGCCGGTCGTCAGCACGATCGAGCCGAACTTGTTCGACAGCGCCATCAGCAGCGTGCCGCGGATGCGCGCCTGGATGTTCTCCTCCGTCGCGTCTTCGGGGCGGCCCGCGAATTCGTCGGCAAGCGCGGCGCGGAAGGCATCGAACATCGGCGCGATCGCGATCTCGTCGTAACGCACGCCGACGCGCCGCGCCATCTCCGCCGCATCGGTGGTCGAGATGTCGGCCGTGAAGCGCGACGGCATCATCACCGCGCGCACGCGCTCGGGCCCGAGCGCATCGCACGCGACGGCCAGCACCAACGCCGAATCGACGCCGCCCGACAACCCGATCAGCACGCCGGGAAAGCCGTTCTTGCAGATGTAGTCGCGCACGCCCGTCACGAGCGCGCGATACACCTGCGCGTGCGTCGATAGCTCGGGCGCGATCGCGCCGGGCAGCGGCCGCGCGCCGTCGAATTCGACGATCGCGTGCCCTTCGTCGAACTGCGGCATCTTCGCGACGAGCGCGCCCTCGCCGTCGAGCACGAACGACCCGCCGTCGAACACGAGCTCGTCCTGGCCGCCGACGAGGTTCACGTAGACCATCGGCAGCCCGGTCTCGCGAATCCGCGCGCGCAGGATGTCGATGCGCACCGCTTCCTTGTTCATGTGGTACGGCGAGCCGTTCGGGATCAGCAGCACCTGCGCGCCGGCCGCCTTCGCGATCTGCGCGGCCGACGCATGCCATGCGTCCTCGCAGATGATCACGCCGTATTTCACGCCGTTCAGCTCGAACACGAGCGGCTCGGTGTCGGTCGCGAAGTAGCGCTTCTCGTCGAACACCTCGGCGTTCGGCAGATCCTGCTTGCGGTAGGTGCCGACGATCTCGCCGCCGACGATCAGCGACACCGCGTTGAAGGTATCGGTAGGCGGCACGCCGCGCTCGATCGGGCGGTTTGCATTACCATCGACGGCTGACGCGCTGCCCGGTCCGCTGCCCGCCCCCCTGCCCGGTCCGCGCAACGGATGCCCGACCAGCACCGCGAGCCCGTCGAACGCCTTCAGCGCGTCGGCGAGCGCATCGAGTGCGGCGGCCGCCGCCGCGTAGAACGCGGGCCGCAGCAGCAGGTCTTCCGGCGGATAGCCGGACAGCGCGAGTTCGGGCGCGACCATCAGTTGCGCACCATCGTTGTGCGCGGCGCGCGCGGCCGCGACGATGCGCGCGACGTTGCCGGCGAAATCGCCGACGGTGACGTTGATCTGGGCGAGAGCGAGTCGGGTCTTCATGGCGGGAGCGGCGCAGCCCGGCGGCGCGCCTTGAACGGCTGACGAAATCGATCCGGGCGCGGGCCGCGACGGCCCGCATCCGGCAACATCCAACGGTACGGATTCACGCTTGAAACACGAACGCATCGATTATCGCACGGGCATCCTGTCGTCCCCCGCCGAGGTGCCGGCCGACGAATGGAACGCGCTGCTCGCGCGCGACGCACAGCCCACGCCGTTCCTGCGCCACGAATTCCTCGACGCGCTGCACGTCGCGCGCTGCGCGGTGGACGACACCGGCTGGTCGCCGCACTTCGTCACGCTGACCGACACGCACACGGGCCGGCTCGCGGCCGCCGCGCCCGTCTACGCGAAACAGCATTCGTACGGCGAATACGTGTTCGACTGGGCATGGGCTGACGCGTACCAGCGCAACAACCTGCCCTATTACCCGAAGCTGCTGTGCGCGGTGCCGTTCACGCCGGTGCAGGGCACGCGGCTGCTCGCGGCCAGCGACGACGCGCGCCGCCGGCTCGCGGCCACGCTGCTCGCGTTCGCCGAGCAGAGCGACGTGTCGTCGCTGCACGTGCTGTTCCCGACCGGCGATGAAGCGCGGCTGCTGGAATCGATGGGCATGATGCTGCGCGAGGGCGTGCAGTTTCACTGGCTCAACGACGGGTACCGCCACTTCGACGATTTCCTCGGCACGCTCGAGCAGAAGAAGCGCAAGAACATCCGCGCGGAACGGCGCAAGGTACACGACGCGGGCGTGACGTTCCGGCGGCTCGCCGGCGATCAAATCACCGACGCCGACTGGCGCTTCTTCTCGCGCTGCTATCGGCAGACCTACCGCGAGCACTATTCGAGCCCGTACCTGAACCTCGACTTCTTTCGCACGATCGGCGCGACGATGCCCGAGAACCTGCTGCTCGTGATCGCGGAAGCCGACGGCCAGCCGATCGCGAGCGCGCTCGCGGTGTACCGGCGCGGCGAGCACGGCGGCGGCACGCTGTATGGCCGCTACTGGGGCGCGATCGAGCACGTGCCCTGCCTGCATTTCGAAGCGGCCTACTACCAGTTGCTGGAATTCTGCATCGAGGCCGGGCTCGACACGTTCGAAGGCGGCGCGCAGGGTGAGCACAAGCTCGCGCGCGGCTTCCTTCCCACCGTCACGCATTCCGCGCACTGGCTCGCGCATCCGGCGTTTTCCGATGCGGTCGCGCGCTTTCTCGAACGCGAGACCGAGCATATCCACGCGTACGTCGACGAACTGCGCGAACACGATCCGTTCCGGCGCGGTACCTGACGGCGAGCCGTATCACGTCGCCCCACGTCGCGCACCGGAGCACGCGTAAATTCTGAGACACTGGCGGCTTCGCATCCCGCCGCCCCGCCATGTCCTGGTTTCTGTATCTGATCGAATGCACCGACGACAGCGTCTACACGGGCATCACGACCGATGTCGCCGCGCGCTTCGACGAACACGCGTCCGGCAAGGGCGCGCGCTACACGCGCTCGCGCAAGCCGCGCGCGGTGCTCGCGTCGTTTCCGCTACCCGACCGGTCGAGCGCGTCGCGCGCCGAATACTGGGTGAAGCGGCTCACGCCCGCGAAAAAGCGCGAGCTGGCGGCTGGGTTGCGGACGCTCGAATCGGTGGTGCCGGTGGTGATCACGCTCGAGGAGAGCGGCGACACGGCGGGGACGAAGGCGACGGCGCGCGGGCGCAAGAAGGGAAAGGCGGAAAACGTCGACGATGCGGCGCAAACGACTGCAACGGAACAGGTTGCCGGGAAAAAGGTGAAGGCCGGGAAAGTTGTCGGGTCTGCAAACACCGCGAAGACGGCGAAGCCTGCGAAGGGCAAACAAGCGTCGAAGTCGACGAAAGCAAATCAAGCCGCTCCGGACGCGAAACGCGCAAAAACCGACGGCGATGCAGCCGCAAAAAAGACCTCGGCGCGTGGCACACCGGTCAAGAAAACCGGCCAGCCGCCATCCGCATCGTCAACCAGGAAGGCACCAGCCGCCGCCGGCAAACTCGCCGCGAACGTACGCGAGGACGCCGCTTCCGCACCGGCCCGCCGCCGTTCCTCGGCCACGAAAACCGCCGAAGCGATCGCTCCGTCCATTGCCCCGCCCCGCGCGAAACGCGCGAAGAAAGCACCGGCCACGCCCTCGCCTGTCTCCGCGTCCGCCAGCCGGAAAACCGCCCGCGCAAAACAAAACCGCGCGGCCTCCTGACGAGACACGCGCGGTTTGCGCTCCGTACGCACCGGCCAGCGGCCGGCACGCCGCTTACTTCTTGTAGTTCGCGGCGCCGTCGGTGATTTCCTTGTGCGCGGCTTCGATGCCGGCCCAGCCTTCGACCTTCACCCACTTGCCCTTCTCGAGCGCCTTGTATTGCTCGAAGAAGTGCTTGATCTGGTCTTTCAGGTACTCGGGCACGTCGTCGATCGTCTTCAGGTTCGCCGTCATCGGGCAGATCTTGTCGTGCGGCACCGCGACCAGCTTCGCGTCGACGCCCGACTCGTCGGTCATCTGCAGCATGCCGAGCACGCGCGAACGCACGATCGAGCCGGCCAGCAGTGGGAACGGCGTGATCACCAGCACGTCGACCGGATCGCCGTCGCCCGACAGCGTCTGCGGGATGTAGCCGTAGTTCACCGGGTAGCGCATGCCCGTGCCGATGAAGCGGTCGACGACGAGGAGGCCCAGTTCCTTGTCCGCCTCGTACTTCACCGGATCGCTTTGCGCGGGAATCTCGATGATCACGTTGAAATCTTGCGGCAGGTCCTTGCCGGCCGGAACATGATTGAAGCTCATGAGCACTCTCTGTAGGTCGATGGGAATTCGGGACAGGGCGCCGCGGCCGATGCACCGCCGCAGCGCCCCCCAAAAAGGAATGCGCCATTATAGCCAATCGACCGGTGGCGTCCGGATGACGATCGGCGCGATAATCGTTCCGGATGTCCGGCCGTCGAGCCGGCGGCGGTGTGCGTGGACCACACGGCACGGAAGCCGGGTAAAGTGCCGAAGCGCAAACGGCTTTGCATGGGATCTAAGTAGGCGCTGGAGCGCTGGCTTGGGTCGACCGCCGTGGGGTCAAGTAAGCGCTGAAGCGCTAACTCCACCCAACCACGCCATGGGACCCAAGTAAGCGCTAAAGCACTAACTCGGGTCGACCGCCGTGGGGGTGGAGTAAGCGCTGAAGCGCTAACTCGGGTCGACAGGAGGAGACATGGAAGAAGCGAAGCACTTCATCGCGGGCGAATGGACGTTGCCCGCGCAATTGGAAACCATCGCGGTCGTCGATCCGTCCGACGGCCAGCCATTCGCGACGATCGCGCGCGGCACGGCGCCCGACATCGAGCGCGCAGTCGCCGCGGCCCGCGACGCGTTCGCAGGCCCGTGGGGCGCGGCGAGCGCCGCCGAACGCGGCCGCGTGCTGATGCGGCTATCGGCACGCGTGGCCGACCATCTCGAGGAACTCGCCGCGATCGAGGCGCGCGACACCGGCAAGCCGCTGAAGCAGGCGCGCGCCGATGCAGCCGCGCTCGCGCGCTACTTCGAGTTCTACGCGGGCGCCGCCGACAAGCTGCACGGCGAAACCCTCCCCTACCAGGCCGGCTACACGGTGCTGACCGTGCGCGAGCCGCACGGCGTCACCGGCCATATCGTGCCGTGGAACTACCCGATGCAGATCTTCGGGCGCAGCGTCGGCGCGGCGCTCGCGGCCGGCAACGCATGCGTGGTCAAGCCGGCCGAGGACGCGTGCCTGTCCGTGCTGCGCGTCGCCGAGCTGGCCGCCGAGGCCGGGCTGCCGGCCGGCGCGCTCAACATCGTCACCGGCTACGGCCACGAAGCGGGCGCCGCGCTCGCGCGCCATCCGGGCATCGACCATATCTCGTTTACGGGTTCGCCGGCCACCGGCAAGCTGGTCGCGCAGATGGCGGCCGAGAACCACGTGCCGGTCACGCTCGAACTCGGCGGCAAGTCGCCGCAACTCGTGTTCGCCGATGCCGATCTCGACGCGGCGCTGCCCGTGCTCGTGTCCGCGATCGTGCAGAACGGCGGGCAGACCTGCTCGGCCGGCAGCCGCGTGCTGATCGAGCGCGCGGTGTACGAGCCGCTCGTCGAGCGCCTCGCCACCGCGTTCAACGGGCTGCGCGTCGGCCCGAGCCGCGCCGATCTCGATTGCGGCCCGCTGATCAACGCGAAGCAGCAGCAACGCGTGTGGGATTTCCTGTCCGACGCACAGCACGACGGCATTCCGATGGCCGCGCACGGGCAGGTCGTCGCCGACGCGCCCGAAACCGGCTTCTACCAGGCGCCCGCGCTGTTGCGCGACGTGCCGCCGTCGCACCGGCTCGCGCAGGAGGAAGTGTTCGGTCCCGTGCTCGCGGCGATGCGTTTCGTCGACGAGGACGAAGCCGTCGCGCTCGCCAACGGCACGCCGTACGGCCTCGTCGCGGGCATCTGGACACGCGACGGCGCACGCCAGATGCGGCTGGCGCGGCGTCTGCGCGCGGGGCAGGTGTTCATCAACAACTATGGCGCGGGCGGCGGCGTCGAGCTGCCGTTCGGCGGCGTCGGCCATTCGGGCCATGGCCGCGAGAAAGGCTTCGAGGCGCTGTACGGCTTCACCGCGCTGAAGACGATCGCCATCCGGCACGGCTGAACGCGCGGCACGCGGCACACGACGACTCTCATGACAAACACAGGAGACACACCATGCGGTTGAGCGGCAAGACGGCCATCGTCACGGGCGGCGGCTCGGGGTTCGGCGAAGGCATCGCGAAGACCTATGCGCGCGAAGGCGCGAACGTCGTCGTCAACGATCTCAACGGCGCGGCGGCCGAGCGCGTCGCGAGCGAGATCGCGCTCGCAGGCGGCAAGGCGATCGCGGTGGCCGGCGACGTGTCGAAGGAGGACGACTGGCGCGCGCTGCTGCAGGCCGCGCTCGACGATTTCCATGCGGTGCAGATCGTCGTGAACAACGCGGGCACCACGCACCGCAACAAGCCCGTGCTCGACGTGACGGAAGCCGAATTCGACCGCGTGTACGCGGTCAACATGAAGAGCCTGTTCTGGTGCGTGCAGACCTTCGTCCCGTATTTCCGCGCACAGGGCGGCGGCGTGTTCGTGAACGTCGCGTCGACGGCCGGCGTGCGGCCGCGCCCGGGCCTCGTCTGGTACAACAGCACGAAGGGCGCGATGATCACCGCGAGCAAGTCGCTCGCGGCCGAGCTCGGCGCCGATCGCATCCGCGTGAACTGCATCAACCCGGTGCTCGGCGAAACCGCGCTGATGACCGAGTTCATGGGCTGCGAGGACACCCCGGAAAATCGCCGCCGCTTCCTCGCGACGATCCCGCTCGGCCGCTTCTCGACGCCGCAGGACATCGCGAACGCCGCGCTGTACCTCGCGTCCGACGAAGCCGAATTCATCACCGGCGTGTGCCTCGAAGTCGACGGCGGGCGCTGCATCTAGTCGCACCGGGCCATACGGTTAGCCCGTATTGCTTCGCACGAAACCGGATCGGGCACCACCGCGCCTGCTCCGGCCCACTACAAGGACAGCGGTGCATCGGATCCAGGCACGCGCCCGAGCGCGGCCTTCGATCGACCGCACAGCATGGGATCCAGGTAACCGCTCAAGCGTCAGCCCGGGTCGACAGGAGACAACATGGCAACATCGACGCAATCGCTGCCGGGATCGTCCGGCGCATTCGAGGAAGCAACCTACCGCAAGGTGTCGTGGCGGCTCGTGCCGCTCCTGCTGCTGTGCTACGTGGTTGCGTATCTCGACCGCGTGAACGTCGGGTTCGCGAAGCTGCAGATGGCGAGCGACCTGAACCTCAGCGATACCGTGTACGGGCTCGGCGCCGGCATCTTCTTCTTCGGCTATTTCCTGTTCGAGGTGCCGAGCAACATCATCCTGCACCGGGTGGGCGCCCGCGTGTGGATCGCCCGCATCATGGCGACGTGGGGCGTGATCTCGATCCTGACGATGTTCGTCACGACGCCCGCGATGTTCTACGTGATGCGCTTCCTGCTCGGCGTCGCCGAAGCGGGCTTCTTCCCCGGCGTGATCCTCTACCTCACCTACTGGTATCCCGCGCACCGGCGCGGCCGGATGACCACGTTCTTCATGACGGCAGTCGCGCTGTCCGGCGTGATCGGCGGGCCGATTTCGGGCTTCATCCTGAAGGCGTTCGACGGCGTGAGCGGCTGGCACGGCTGGCAATGGCTGTTCCTGCTCGAAGGCATTCCGTCGGTGCTCGCCGGCGTGCTCGTGTTCTTCACGCTCGACGAGCGGATCGCGAAGGCGACGTGGCTGACCGACGAAGAAAAGGCGCTGCTCGCCCGCAACGTCGACGCGGAGGAAGCCACCAAGGAGGACCTGCCGCTCGGCGCCGTGATGTCGAGCCCGCGTGTCTGGCTGATGGCGCTGATCTATTTCTCGTTCGTGATGGGGCTCTACGGCGTCGGCTTCTGGCTGCCGACGATCATCAAGGCAACCGGCGTGACCGACACGGTCATGATCGGCCTGCTGTCGGCGGTGCCGTATGCGGCCGCCGTGGTCGCGATGATCCTGATCGCGCGCAGCGCGGACAAGCGCCGCGAACGCCGCTGGCACCTCGCGATTCCGGCCGCGATCGGCGCGCTCGGCCTCGTGCTGTCGGTGATCTGGGCGCACCAGACCGCGCTCGCGATGCTCGGCCTCACGCTCGCGACGATCGGCATCCTGACGACGCTGCCGCTGTTCTGGAGCCTGCCGACCGCATTCCTCGGCGGCACGGCCGCCGCCGCCGGCATCGCGATGATCAACTCGATCGGCAACCTCGCGGGCTTCCTGAGCCCGTACCTGATGGGCTGGCTCAAGCAGGCGACGAGCACCAACGATGCGGGCATGTACATGCTGGCCGGGTTCCTGGTGCTCGGCGGGCTGCTTGCGCTGTCGGTGCCGAAGCGGCTCGTCGACAAGTGATGCGCGGCGTGTAACGGCGCACCGCGAACGACCGAATACGCCGGTCGATGGCCGGTGCTCACGAGATCGCCCCGACGGCCGGCATCGTCCGGCCGCCGGGGCGTTTTCGATTCCGGGCAGGCCAGGCCCGCACCTGCCGGATGACGGCACCGTGCGTCCCGGCGGCCCCACGACGGACGAAAAAAAGCCCCGAAGGCCGATCGGCATTCGGGGCGTGCACCGCAGCGCCGCATCACACCACGGTGATCGCCAGCGCGCTTTCGCGGTAGTGCTTCGCGGCCTTGTCGGTTTCGCCGAGCTGCTCGAACAGGCGGGCGAGCGCACGATGCGCACGCACTTTCAGCGCCTCGTTGTCGGCCAGCTTCAATGCCGATTCGAGGAACGACTGCGCCTTGCCCCACAGCTGCTGCTGCTGGCAGAGCCTGCCGAGCGCGAACAGCAGGTCGGCGTCTTCCGGATGATCCTTCTTCCAGCCCTCGGCCTTCTGGATCAGCGGCAGCGCATCGGCGCCGGCCGTGTCCGGGTAACGGCGCAGCAGGCGCGCATCCCAGTTGTGCGCGAGCGCGTCCTCGACGATGCGGCGCGCTTCGTTGCGGCGCTCGAGCGGCACGAGCAACTCGGCCGCGAGATCGGCCAGGCGCGGCGACTGGCGCTCGACCGTCGACAGCGACTGCCATACCTCGAGCAGCGCGTCCGCGTCGTGCCGGCGTTCGCGCAGCAGGTTTTCCGCCGCCTGCTGGCGCAGCCGCACGGCCGCGGCCGGATGCAGCGCCTCGCGCTTTTCCAGCGCCTTCGCGAGCTTCAGCACCTCGGCCCAGTTCTTCAGTTGCTGCTGCGCCCGCAGCGCGACCTGCTGCGCATGAATGCGCTTGCCGCCGGCCTGCATGTCGGCCAGCGCGGCAAGCGCGCCGTCCGCGTCGCGTGCGTCCGCGCGCATGTCGGCCGCGGCGAGCAGCCGTGCATCCTGCCATTCGGGCGCGTCGACCTTCGACAGCCACTCGTCGCGGCGCGTGTATTCGTGCATGCGGTGCGCGGCCGTGGCCCCGACGAGACTCGCGGCGCCCAGGTTCGCGTCGACCGCCAGCGCTTCGCGCGCGGCCTTCTCCGCACGCGAGAAGCGGCCCGCGTACAGGTTCGAGATTGCATCGCGCAGCGACGCCTGCGCCTTCTCGTTGCGCGAACGCGCCCGATACGCGGCGACCCGCTGCGGCATGCGCCAGATGTTGCGCACGATGCGCAGCAGCGCGTACACGACGATGAACAGCACGACGATGGCGATCACGAACAGGTTCAGCGACACGTCGACCCGGTACGGCGGATAGACGAGCAGCACCTGCCCCGCGTCGAAACGGCCGACGGTGGCGAGCGCCGCGGCGATCGCGAACAGGATCGCGAGCCAGACGATTCCTCGAAGCGTCATCGTTACCCCCGGCTCTTGAACTGCTGAACGGCGTTCAGGCTCGTGTTCAGGTTCGGCACCGCGACCGTCAGCGCTGCGCCGTCAACCTGCTTGAGCAGATCCTCGACGGTCTGCGTGTCCTTCGACGCCTGATCGAAATACTTCGCGAGCGACGCCTGCGCGGCGTGCAGGTCGGCCTTCATCGCGCCGTCGTTGCGCGCGAGCAGCGACAGCCGCGCGGTGAGCAGGCGCAGCTTCACGTTCTCGCGCACGAAGTAGCCCTGGTCGGGCGACGCGAGCATCGCGTCCGCGTTGTCGATCCGGCGCACCTGCACGAGGCCCTTCAATTGCTGGCCGAGGCTGGCCGAGAAGCCATGCCACCACACCTTCCAGCGCGGCTCGCCGGCGGCGGCCGACGACGCGGCGTCGGCCGGCACGGCCTTCGGCGCCGCGTGCGGCACGATCGCCTCGCCGGACAGCGGCAGCGCGTCGATCCTGGCGATCGCGTCGTCGAGCTTGATCGCGAGCCCGGTGAGATCGGCCGCCGGCGCGGCCTTCAGCTTCTCGATGTCCTGCGCGAGCGCCTTGCGCACCGTGACGGCCTGCGCGCTCTGCGACGTCGCGAGACGCGCGTCGGCGTTCTGCAGCGCGATCAGCGCGAGCTGCGTGTTGCCGGTCAGTTGAAGCTGCTGGCTCGCGCTCGACAGCATCTGGTCGACTTCCTCGAGCATCCACGCATCGCGGTTGCGCGACAGGTCCTGGTATTGCTGCTGCAGCGCCTGCTGCGCGCTCTGCGCATCGGCAAGCTTGCCGTCGAGCTGCGCGAGCTGCGTGTCGACCTGGTGCGTGCTGGCGAGCGCCTGCTCGGTCTTCGTCCGCGTTTCGGCCGCTTGCGCGTCGAGCGCCTTCTGACGGGCGGCGAACGTGCCGTCGAGCCGGTCGATCTTGCGGTTCAGCGCGTAGCCGCCGACACCCGCCGCGCAGCCGAGCACGACGACGACGAGCCACAGCACCGCGCTGCCGCCGCGGCGCGCACGCGGCTCGGACGCCAGATAAGGAGGGCTGGACGGCGGCGCGGATGCAGCGGCCGGCTGGGAAGCGACGCTTTTGGAATCGTTGGTATCTGTCATGCGTTTAGTCACCGGTACGGCTGTCGCCGGTTGGACGGCCTCGTCGGCCATCGTTCGAAACGCGCGGACGATGCGCTCATCGCCCGCGCCGGTCAGCGTAATCCTAT
Source organism: Burkholderia sp. AU39826 (assembly GCF_020419965.1). Classification (NCBI taxonomy): domain Bacteria; kingdom Pseudomonadati; phylum Pseudomonadota; class Betaproteobacteria; order Burkholderiales; family Burkholderiaceae; genus Burkholderia; species Burkholderia sp. AU39826. Next base: position 116,958 of record NZ_JAIZQG010000004.1, on the reverse strand, counting down.
CAAAACCCAATGCGCGCGCGGTCTGCTCGATCCGCGGGTGCGGCGTCACGAGCGGCGCATGCTTCAGCGCGTCGATCTCGGCATCGTTCAGATGGGCCCGCGCGAGCTCGTGCAGGTTGCGCACGCCTTCCGAGCTCGTGACGAGCCATGCGTGCGGCTGGCCGTCGAGCAGCGCGTGCACGCGCTCCCACGCGCCGACGCGCGGCTCCGGCACGACGCGCCGGTAGGCCGCGACGAGCGTGACGTCCGCACCGGCCTCGCGCAGGCGCTCGGCGAGCCATTCGCGCCCGCCGTCGCCGCGCACGATCAGCAGGCGCTTGCCCGCCAGCGCCTGCGCGCCGCCGAACGCGGCCTCGATGCTCGCGAACAGGCTTTCCGAATCGTAATGGGGCACGCCGCCGTCGGCCGGCGCTTGCGGCGCGATCACGCGATGCGCGGGCGCCGCGATGCCGTGACGCGCGAGCGCCGCGACGCTGCCGGGCCCGACCACGCCGACCGGCAGCGCGTTCGGCCAGATCGTGTCGTACCGCGCGAGCGCGCGGTCGATCGCGTTCGGCGACACGAAAATCACCAGCGCGTAGTCGGCCAACGCCGCGAATGCGGCGTCGAGCGGCGCCGGATCGTCGACCGGCGCGATATCGATCAGCGGGAATTCGAGCACGTCGCAGCCGGCGTCGGCCAGTTGCGACGCAAGCGCATCGGACTGCCCGTCCGGACGCGTCAGGACAGCGGTGAACGCGCGCGCGCCGCCCGCCATCAGGCGTCGCCCTTGCCCGCGGCCTGCGAGCTCGCGAGCAGCGCCTGGACGATGTCGAGCGCGCCTTGCGCCTCGAGCTCGTCGGACACCGCGCGGCCGAGCGCGAGCGCATCGGCGACGGTCACGACCGCGCCGCACTCCTCGGCCGTCAGCACGCGCTTGCCGTCGGTGGTCGACACGCGGCCCGTCAGGTACAGCTCGCCCGCGCGCCACACCGCGTGCGCGGCGAGCGGCACCTCGCAACTGCCGCCGAGCGCGCGCGACACCATCCGCTCGGCCTCGACCGCAAGCGCGGTCTGCGTGTCGTGCAGCGGCGCGAGCCACGCGGCGACGTCGTCGCGATGCGCGGCGATCTCGATGCCGAGCGCGCCCTGGCCGGCCGCGGGCGGGCTCGCCTCGACGTCGAGCAGCGCGCGGATCCGCGCTTCGAGGCCGAGGCGCTTCAGGCCGGCGGCCGCGAGGATGATCGCCGCGTAGTCGCCGCGGTCGAGCTTCGCGAGGCGCGTGTCGAGGTTGCCGCGCAACGGCAGGACCTCGAGATGCGGATAACGCGAACGCAGCATCGCTTCGCGGCGCAGGCTCGACGTGCCGACGACCGCGCCGGCCGGCAGCGCGTCGAGCGACGCGTAGTCGTTCGACACGAAGGCGTCGCGCGGGTCTTCGCGCGCCATGATCGCGGCGAGCGAGAAGCCGTCGGGCAGCGCCATCGGCACGTCCTTCAGCGAATGCACGGCGAGATCGGCGCGGCCGTCGGCCAGCGCGGCTTCCAGTTCCTTCACGAACAGGCCCTTGCCGCCGACCTTCGACAGCGTGCGATCGAGAATCTGATCGCCGCGCGTCGTCATCCCGAGGATTTTCACGTCACAAGCTGGATATAATTTGCGCAGCGCATCACGCACATGTTCGGCTTGCCACATCGCCAGGCGGCTCTCGCGCGAAGCAATCGTCAACGTCGCGGGCGGTCGTGCCTGTTGCGGCCCGGCCGCGGGGGTCTCGGAATTCATTGCTGGAACATCGAAGGACGGGATTGAAGATCGAACAATGGTAGCACGCACGCTCCGGCCCGCCCGGGCCCGGAGCCTGCGCCCGGCCTGCTTCCGTGCGGGTCGCGGCGCCGTTGTGCGGATGTGCCGCACGTAGCTGGTTGCTTGACCGCAGTTCCCGCAGTTTCCGCAGTTCCTTTTGACTCGAGCTTTCCCAAGGAAACCCATCGTGAAGTCTTCCGGATCGGCGCGTACGGCGCGCCGCAATGCTGCCCTGTCCTCCTCCGACGCCTCGACGGACACCGTCGCCACCGCCGCGAACGGCCGTGCGAAAGCGGCAACGAAACCAACGGCAACGAAACCGAAAGACGCGATACGTCAGACAAAACGCACGACGAAAGCCGCCGGCCCCGCGGCCCGCGACGCCGTCGCGCCGAAGGCCGGCACCCGCGCGCGCGACGACAAGGACCGCCCGCTGTTCGAGGACATCCGCTTCCTCGGCCGCCTGCTCGGCGACGTCGTGCGCGAACAGGAAGGGGATACGGTGTTCGACGTCGTCGAGACGATCCGCCAGACCGCGGTCAAGTTCCGCCGCGAGGACGACAGCGAAGCCGCGCAGACGCTCGAGAAGAAGCTGCGCAAGCTGACGCCGGAGCAGACGGTGAGCGTCGTACGCGCGTTCAGCTATTTCTCGCACCTCGCGAACATCGCGGAAGACCGCCACCACAACCGCCGCCGCCGCATCCACGCGCTGGCCGGCTCCGCGCCGCAGCCCGGCACGGTCGCGTACGCGCTCGACCAGCTGAAAACCACCGGCAACGCGTCGAAGCGCCTGCTGCAGCGCTTCTTCGACGATGCGCTGATCGTGCCGGTGCTGACCGCGCATCCGACCGAAGTGCAGCGCAAGAGCATCCTCGACGCGCAGCACGACATCGCGCGCCTGCTCGCCGAGCGCGACCAGGAGCTGACCGCGCGCGAGCGCCAGTACAACGAGGCGATGCTGCGCGCGCGCGTGACCGCGCTGTGGCAGACACGCATGCTGCGCGACGCGCGCCTGACGGTCGGCGACGAGATCGAGAACGCGCTGTCGTACTACCGCGCGACGTTCCTCGACGAACTGCCCGCGCTGTACGGCGACATCGAGGCCGCGCTCGCCGAGCACGGCCTGTCGGCCCGCGTGCCCGCGTTCTTCCAGATGGGCAGCTGGATCGGCGGCGACCGCGACGGCAACCCGAACGTGACGGCCGCGACGCTCGACGAGGCGATCAACCGCCAGGCCGCGGTGATCCTCGAACACTATCTGGAACAGGTGCACAAGCTGGGCGCCGAGCTGTCGGTGTCGAACCTGCTGGTCGGCGCGAACGACGCGGTGAAGGCGCTCGCGGCCGCGTCGCCCGACCAGTCGCCGCACCGCGTCGACGAACCGTATCGCCGCGCGCTGATCGGCATCTATACGCGGCTCGCCGCGAGCGCGCGCGTGCGTCTCGGCGAAGGTACGGTGCCGGTGCGCAGCGCCGGCCGCGGCGCGCCGCCCGTGCGTGCGGTCCCGTATGAAGATTCGGAAGCGTTCGTCGCCGACCTGAAGGTGCTGACCGCGTCGCTCGAGGAACACCACGGCGCGTCGCTCGCCGCGCCGCGCCTCGCGCCGCTCGTGCGCGCGGCCGAAGTGTTCGGCTTCCATCTCGCGAGCATCGACCTGCGCCAGAGTTCCGACATCCACGAGGCGGTGGTCGCCGAGCTGTTCGCGCGCGCGGGCGTCGAGGCCGACTATGCGGCGCTCGCCGAGGAAGACAAGCTGCGCGTGCTGCTCGCCGCGCTCGCCGATCCGCGCCCGCTGCGCTCGCCGTACATCGAATACTCGGCGCTCGCGCAAAGCGAGCTCGGCGTGTTCGAGAAGGCGCGCGAGGTCCGCGCGCAATTCGGCGCGCGTGCGGTGCGCAACTACATCATTTCGCATACGGAAACCGTCAGCGACCTCGTCGAAGTCCTGCTGCTGCAGAAGGAGACGGGCCTGCTCGAAGGCACGCTCGGCGTGCCGGGCAGCGACGCGAGGAACAGCCTGATGGTGATCCCGCTGTTCGAGACGATCCCCGACCTGCGCGACGCGTCGCGCATCATGCGCGACTACTTCGCGCTGCCGGGCATCGACGCGCTGATCGCGCACCAGGGCGCCGAGCAGGAAGTGATGCTCGGCTACTCGGACAGCAACAAGGACGGCGGCTTCCTCACGTCGAACTGGGAGCTGTATCGCGCGGAACTCGCGCTCGTCGACCTGTTCCGCGAGCGCAAGATCACGCTGCGGCTGTTTCACGGGCGCGGCGGTACGGTCGGCCGCGGAGGCGGCCCGACCTACCAGGCGATCCTGTCGCAGCCGCCGGGCACCGTCAACGGCCAGATCCGCCTGACCGAACAGGGCGAGGTGATCGCGAGCAAGTTCTCGAACCCGTCGATCGGCCGGCGCAACCTCGAGACGGTCGTCGCCGCGACGCTCGAGGCGTCGCTGCTGCCGCAGTCGAACGCACCGGCGCAACTGCCGGCGTTCGAGGCCGCGATGCAGACGCTGTCCGACTCGGCGATGGCCGCGTACCGCGCGCTCGTCTACGAAACGCCGGGCTTCACCGATTACTTCTTCTCGTCGACGCCGATCACCGAGATCGCCGAGCTGAATATCGGCAGCCGCCCGGCGTCGCGCAAGCTGCAGGATCCGAAGCAGCGCAAGATCGAGGATCTGCGCGCGATTCCGTGGGGCTTCTCGTGGGGCCAGTGCCGGCTGCTGCTGACCGGCTGGTACGGCTTCGGCAGCGCGGTGAGCGCGTATCTCGACGGCGCCGGGGACGACGCCGAACGCGCGAAACGCGTCACGCTGCTGAAGAAGATGAACAAGACCTGGCCGTTCTTCTCGAACCTGCTGTCGAACATGGACATGGTGCTCGCGAAGACCGATCTCGCGGTCGCGTCGCGCTATGCGCAGCTCGTGCCCGATCGCAAGCTGCGCAAGCACGTGTTCGAGCGGATCGTCGCGGAATGGGAGCGCACGTCGCGGGCGCTCGCGGAAATCACCGGGCACGAAGGCCGCCTTGCGACCAACCCGCTGCTCGCGCGCTCGATCAAGAACCGCTTCCCGTATCTCGATCCGCTGAACCACCTGCAGGTCGAGCTGATCAAGCGTCACCGCGCGGGCGACACGAACGCGCGGCTGCGCCGCGGGATTCACCTGACGATCAACGGGATCGCGGCCGGCCTGCGCAACACCGGCTGATCCGCGGGCGGCGCGGGCGCGGTTTCGCGCCGGCCGGGATAACGAAAGCCGCGATACGCGTTCGTGCGTATCGCGGCTTTTTTCATGCGATCGCGAAACGGCGCGGCGCGCGCCGCCCGCTCAGTGCGCGTCGATCAGCAACGCGTCGTGCTCGAACGAACCGTCGGCCTGCACCGCGTAGTAGCCGCGCACCTCGTCCGGCGCATGCGCCCACAGCGCGCGAATGCCGGCGACGCTGTCGGCCGGCGTGCGGATGCGCGCGACCCACGTGTCGAAATCGATCGGCAGACGCCAGCGGCTGTGCACCCGCGCGTCGAAACCGGCTGCGCGGAACATCGCCAGCCATTCGTCCGCGCGGTAGTCGCGCACGTGCGACGCGTCGCGCAGCACTTCCGCGGCCTGCAGGTACGTATCGAGGAGCGGATGGTCGTTGCCCGCGATGTCGATCATCAGCACGCGGCCGCCCGGCTTCAGCACGCGGCGCACCTCGGCGAGCGCCGCGCGCAGGTCGTGCCAGTGGTGCGCGCTCATCCGGCTCACGACCCAGTCGAACGTCGCGGTGTCGAACGGCAGCCGCTCGGCCGGGCCCTGCTGCGTGCGGATGTTCGCGAGCCCGCGCTCGCGCGCGGCCGCGTCGACGGTCGCAAGCATCGGCGCGGCGAGATCGTACGCGACCACCTCGCGCACGTGCGGCGCGACCGCGAAGCTCGCGTGGCCGGCACCGCAACCGAGGTCGAGCACCGCGGCGTCGGGCGTCGCGCTCACCGCGTCGGCGAGCGCCCGCAGGTCGGCGCCCGTCGCATGGACCGTGCTCGTCAGATAGGCGGCGGCCGTCGTGCCGAACGCGTCGGCGACCTGCTCGTGGTGTTTCATCGTTCGCTCCTTTCCTTGATGCCGTCGGCCGAACCCGACGCTTGCGCGCGCGATCCGGCCCCGTGCAACGTATTGTGGGGGATGCCCGCTGCCCTGCCAGCGCGCGAGCCGCTACAATAGGCCTGCATTTGTACCAGTACAAGTTAAGCAGTTATTCTGGTATTCGATCCACCTGTCTGATCGTTCGATCGTTGCCGCGTCTTCGCTTCCACTTCGCCGTTTCCGCATGAACCAGCCGTCCTACGCCCCCGTCCCGCCGCTCGACGCCACGCCCGCCCGCGCGCTCGGCGAATTCATCCGCGCCCATCGCGAGCGGCTGTCGCCGCAGGCCGTCGGCCTGCCGCCCGGCCCGCGCCGCCGCACGCCGGGGCTGCGGCGCGAGGAAGTCGCGCAACTGTGCGGCGTGAGCCCGACCTGGTACACGTGGATCGAACAGGGCCGGCCCGTGTCGGCCTCCGCCGACGCGCTCGCCCGGATCGCCGTCGCGCTGCAGTTGTCGAAGGCCGAACGCGCGTACCTGTTCGAGCTGGCCGCGCAGCGCGACCCGGCCGAGCCCGACGTCGCGGGCGGCGACCTGCCGCCGACGCTCGCCGCGACCGTCGCCGCGATCGCGACGCCCGCCTACGTGCTCGACCGCCAATGGAACGCGCTCGCGTGGAACGCGCCGGCCGCCGCGCTCTTTTCCGGCTGGCTCGATGGCGAGCACGACCGCAACCTGCTGCGCTTCACGTTCATGTCGCCGGCTGCACGCACGCTGATCGTCGACTGGGAAACTCGCGCGCGGCGGCTCGCGGCCGAATTCCGCGCCGACGCGATCCGCCACCTGACCGACGCGCCGACGCGCGCGCTGATCGACGCGCTGACGGCCGGCAGCGACGCGTTCGCGCAGTACTGGGCGTCGCAGGACGTGTTCGAGCGCGAAGGCGGGCGGCGCGAATTCGACCATCCGGCCGACGGCCGCCTCGTGTACCAGCAGATCACGCTGAAGCCCGCGCACCGCGAGGACCTGAAGCTCGTCGTGCTGGTGCGCGACTGAGCGCGGCGGTCCCTGCCGGCCGCGGGCGGGCGGCCCGCGAATGTTAGAATCGCGGGATTCCCTCGGCGGCGCACGGCCGCCCAACTCCCCTTCGAAGAATCGCCATGACGTCCCAACTGCACAAAAAGGGCGAGGCCTGGTCGGCCCGCTTCTCGGAACCGATGTCGGAGCTGGTCAAGCGCTACACGTCGTCGGTGTTTTTCGACAAGCGCCTCGCGCTCGTCGACATCGCCGGCTCGCTCGCGCACGCGAACATGCTCGCCGCGCAGAAGATCATCAGCGCCGACGACCTGGCCGCGATCGAGCGCGGGATGGCGCAGATCAAGGGCGAGATCGAGCGTGGCGAATTCGAATGGCAGCTCGACCTGGAAGACGTCCACCTGAACATCGAGGCGCGCCTGACCGCGCTGATCGGCGATGCCGGCAAGCGCCTGCACACGGGCCGCTCGCGCAACGACCAGGTCGCGACCGACATCCGCCTGTGGCTGCGCGGCGAGATCGACCGCATCGGCGGCCTGCTGAACGACCTGCGCGGCGCGCTGATCGACCTCGCGGAACAGAACGCCGACACGATCATGCCGGGCTTCACGCACCTGCAGGTCGCGCAGCCGGTCACGTTCGGCCACCACCTGCTCGCGTACGTCGAGATGTTCACGCGCGACGCGGAACGCATGCGCGACTGCCGCACCCGCGTGAACCGCCTGCCGCTCGGCGCGGCCGCGCTCGCCGGCACCAGCTATCCGATCGATCGCCACGCGGTCGCGAAGACGCTCGGCTTCGACGGCATCTGCGCGAACTCGCTCGACGCGGTGTCCGATCGCGACTTCGCGATCGAATTCACGGCGGCGTCGGCGCTCGTGATGACGCACGTGTCGCGTTTCTCCGAAGAGCTCGTGCTGTGGATGAGTCCGCGCGTCGGCTTCATCGACATCGCCGACCGCTTCTGCACCGGCAGCTCGATCATGCCGCAGAAGAAGAACCCCGACGTGCCCGAGCTCGCGCGCGGCAAGACGGGCCGCGTGAACGGCCACCTGATGGCGCTCCTCACGCTGATGAAGGGCCAGCCGCTCGCGTACAACAAGGACAACCAGGAAGACAAGGAACCGCTGTTCGACACGGTCGACACCGTCGCCGACACGCTGCGGATCTTCGCCGAGATGGTCGCCGGCATCACCGTGAAGCCGGATGCGATGCGCGCGGCCGCGCTGCAGGGCTTCTCGACCGCCACCGACCTCGCCGACTACCTGGTCAAGCGCGGCCTGCCGTTCCGCGACGCGCACGAAGCCGTCGCGCACGCGGTGAAGATCTGCGACGACCGAGGCATCGACCTCGCCGACCTGACGCTCGACGAAATGAAGCAGGAACTGCCGAACGTCGCGCACCTGATCGGCGACGACGTGTTCGGCTACCTGACGCTCGAAGGGTCGGTCGCGAGCCGCAACCACCCGGGCGGCACCGCGCCCGACCAGGTGCGTGCGGCCGTCAAGGCTGCCCGCGCCGCGCTGGGCCAGTAACGGCCCGCGGTTCCGGACGGACGCCCGCGGCGTCCGTTTTTCATTCGGGCGGCCATCGTGCCGCTCGTCGCCTTCCCCGCTTCACCGCTTCACGGATGCTCCCGATGACCTTCTCCGCCGCGCTCTTCGACATGGACGGCCTGCTCGTCGATTCCGAGCGGACCATCATGAACACGTGGATCGACGTGTCGAACGCGCACGGCGTCGTGCTGACCGAGATCGATTACCTGCAGATCGTCGGCCGCTCGTTCGCCGAAGGCCAGGTGATCCTCGCGCGGCTGATCGGCGACCCCGCTACGTTCGACGCGGTGCGCATCCGCGTGCGCGAACGGCTCGCCGCTCCCGAGCCCCATCCGAAGTTTCCGCTGAAGCCGGGCGCGCTTGCGCTGCTCGACACGCTCGCGCAGGCCGGCATTCCGTGCGCGGTCGCGTCGTCGTCCGCGGGCGACGTGATCCGCGCGCGGCTCGACGCGGTCGGCGTGCTGCCGTTCTTCCGCGCGGTCGCGGGCGGCGACGAAGTCGCGCGCGGCAAGCCCGACCCGGCCGTCTACCGGCTCGCGGCCGAACGCCTCGGCGTGCCGGCCCACGCGTGCATCGCGTTCGAGGACAGCGACTTCGGCGCGCTGTCGGCCGCCGGCGCCGGCGCGGCGGTCGTCACCGTGCCCGACCTGAAGGCGCCGACGCCGGAGATCGTCGCGCTGAGCCTGCACGTGCTCGCGTCGCTCGACGACGCGCTCGCGCTCGTGCCGTCGTGGTTCGGGCTGCAGGGCATGTCGCAGCCGGCGTAGGCGATACACCGCGCCATGCAAAACGGGCACCCTCGGGTGCCCGTTTTGTCGTGTCGCCGGCTCGGCAGCGGCGCGGCAGCCGTTACCGGTTGCCGGCCGTCTCCGACAGCCGCTTCATCGTCGCGATGCGCGCGCCGATCAGGTCGACGCGCCCGTCCTCGCCGACGAGCGGCGCCGTCGCATCGCGGAACGCCACCCACGCGCGCTGCGCGCGCACGAGCGTCGCGGCCGAATGCGCGGGCATCTTGCGGCGCAACTTCTGGTAATAGCGGTTCAGGTCGAACAGCGCGTGCTCGCACGCGGCATCCTGCGCACACGGCCGCACGCGGCGCAGCGCCGGCTCGCGGGGCGCGTTCGCCGGCTTGGCGCCGCCCTGCGCACCGCTCGTCGTCGCCACCGGCACGGCAGCGGGCGGCGGTGCATAGCGATCGGCCGCCCCGCGTAGCGCCAGCGCGCGATCGCGCACCGGCTGCAGTTGCAGGTCGGCGCTCGACATCGCATACGCGGTGCCGCGCGTCGTGTCGTACACGGCCTTCAGCAGCAGCACCTCGTCCTTGCGCCACGTGAGCCAGCGGCGCTGGCTGTCCTGCCAGCCGCGCTTCGCGTCGGCCGGCGCATCCTTCAACAGGCGCTGGTACGCGCCGTCCATCACTGCCTGCCACTGCTGCTGCGCCTCGCCCATGCACTGGATCTGCCCGGCCGGCGACGACCGGTCGCGCCGCGCGAGGCATTGCCGCATCGCGACGTCGATCGGGTCGGCCGCCGCGACTTCCGCATGGGCGACACCGACGCCCGCGAGCCCCGTCAATCCTGCCGCCCAGACGACGAACGCGGCCAGCGCCGCGCGCATCGTCCGGATTCGTCCATGCGTCGCCATCAGTCGCGCACGCAGTCGACGAAGTACTCGACGCGGCCGTTCACCTCTTCCGCGACGAGGCCGTGGATGTCGGTGTGGAAGCCCGGGAAGCGCTCGTTGAAGTCGCGCGCGAACCGCAGGTAGTTCACGATCGTCTTGTTGAAGCGCTCGCCCGGGATCAGCAGCGGAATGCCCGGCGGGTACGGCGTGAGCAGGATGCTCGTCACGCGGCCTTCGAGCTCGTCGAGCGGCACGCGGTCGATCTTGCGGTGCGCGAGCTTCGCGAACGCGTCCGACGGCTTCATCGCCGGCTCCATGTCCGACAGGTACATCTCGGTCGTCAGGCGCGCGATGTCGTTCGCGCGGTACACGTCGTGGATCTGCGTGCACAGGTCGCGCAGGCCGACGCGCTCGTAGCGCGGATGCTGCGCGACGAATTCCGGCAGCACGCGCCACAGCGGCTGGTTGTTGTCGTAGTCGTCCTTGAACTGCTGCAGCTCGGTCACCATCGAGTTCCAGCGGCCCTTCGTGATGCCGATCGTGAACATGATGAAGAACGAGTACAGGCCGGTCTTCTCGACGATGATCCCGTGCTCGGCCAGGTACTTCGTGACGATCGCGGCCGGAATGCCGGTCTCGCCGAACTCGCCGTCGACGTCGAGCCCCGGCGTGATGATCGTCGCCTTGATCGGGTCGAGCATGTTGAAGCCTTCCGCGAGCGGGCCGAAGCCGTGCCAGTGGTCGTTCGGCTTCAGCATCCAGTCTTCGCGCGAACCGATGCCTTCCTCGGACAGGTTGTCCGGGCCCCACACGCTGAAGAACCAGTCGTCGCCGTATTCGGCGTCGACCTTGCGCATCGCGCGGCGGAAGTCGATCGCCTCGGCGATCGACTCCTCGACGAGCGCGGTGCCGCCCGGCGGCTCCATCATCGCGGCCGCGACGTCGCACGACGCGATGATCGCGTACTGCGGGCTCGTCGACGTGTGCATCAGGTACGCCTCGTTGAAGCGGTGCTTGTCGAACGTGCGGTTCTCCGAATCCTGCACGACGATCTGCGACGCCTGCGAGATGCCCGCGAGCAGCTTGTGCGTCGAGTGCGTCGCGAACACGAGCGCGCCGGTGCGCGGACGACCATCGCCGATTGCGTGCATGTCGCGGTAGAACGGGTGGAACGTCGCGTGCGGCAGCCACGCTTCGTCGAAGTGCAGCGTGTCGAGCAGGTCGCCGAGCAGGTCCTTGATCATCTCGACGTTGTAGACGACGCCGTCGTACGTGCTCTGCGTGATCGTCAGAATGCGCGGCTTCATGTCCGGGTTCTGGCGCATCGCCTCGCGCGCGAACGGGTTCGCCTCGATCTTCCTGCGGATGTTCTCCGGCTTGAATTCGTCGCGCGGGATCGGCCCGATGATGCCGAAATGGTTGCGCGTCGGCGTGAGGAACACGGGGATCGCGCCCGTCATCGTGATCGCGTGCAGGATCGACTTGTGGCAGTTGCGGTCGACCAGCACGATGTCGCCGGGCGCGACCGTCGCATGCCAGACGATCTTGTTCGACGTCGACGTGCCGTTGGTCACGAAGAACAGGTGGTCGGCGCTGAAGATGCGCGCCGCATTGCGCTCGGACGCCGCGACCGGGCCCGTGTGGTCGAGCAGCTGGCCGAGCTCGTCCACCGCGTTGCAGACGTCCGCGCGCAGCATGTTCTCGCCGAAGAACTGGTGGAACATCTGGCCGAGCGGGTTCTTCAGGAACGCGACGCCGCCCGAGTGACCGGGGCAGTGCCACGAGTACGAGCCTTCGTCCGCGTACTTGACCAGTTCCTTGAAGAACGGCGGCGCGAGCGAGTCGAGATAGACCTTCGCCTCGCGGATGATATGGCGCGCGACGAACTCCGGCGTGTCCTCGAACATGTGGATGAAGCCGTGCAGTTCGCGCAGGATGTCGTTCGGCAGATGGCGCGACGTGCGCGTCTCGCCGTACAGGAAGATCGGGATGTCCGCGTTGCGGCGGCGCACTTCGGTGACGAACGCGCGCAGCTCGATGATCGCGGTCGCGAGCTCGGGCAGCTCGCCGTCCGGGCCGGTTTCGCCGAGCATGAGTTCGTCGTCGTCGATCGACAGGATGAAGCACGACGCGCGGCTCGATTGCTGCGCGAACGACGTCAGATCGCCGTAGCTCGTGAGGCCGAGGACTTCGACGCCCTCCTTCTCGATCGCTTCGGCCAACGCCCGGATGCCGGAGCCCGAGATGTTCTCGGAGCGGAAATCTTCGTCGATGATGACGACGGGGAAACGAAACTTCATGGGCGATTCTCCAAAAAGAACGACCGCGGCGCGTCACGCGCAGCGGTCACCCGGAAACTGGTGAGACGTTATGCAACCAGATCAGGTTTTCGGCAGCGTGACACCGCGCTGCCCCTGATACTTGCCGCCGCGATCGGCGTACGACACGTCGCACACCTCGTCGCTTTCGAAGAAGAGCACCTGCGCGACGCCTTCGTTCGCGTAGATCTTCGCGGGCAACGGCGTGGTGTTCGAGAATTCCAGCGTGACGTAGCCTTCCCATTCGGGTTCGAACGGCGTCACGTTGACGATGATCCCGCAGCGCGCGTAGGTCGACTTGCCGAGGCAGACGGTGAGCACGGTGCGCGGGATGCGGAAATATTCGACGGTGCGGGCGAGCGCGAACGAGTTCGGCGGGATGATGCACACGTCGCCCTTGAAATCGACAAACGAACCCTCGTCGAAGTTCTTCGGATCGACGATCGTCGAGTTGATGTTCGTGAAGATCTTGAATTCGTCCGCGCAGCGGATGTCGTAGCCGTAGCTCGACGTGCCGTAGCTGACGATCCGGCGGCCGTCCTCGGACGCGCGGACCTGATCGGGCACGAACGGCTCGATCATCTTGTGCTCTTCGGCCATGCGCCGAATCCATTTGTCGGACTTGATGCTCATGCCAGCCTCCGCCGGGCCGTCCCAAGGGCGTAGCAGGGAATTCGCAGAGCACCGCTCTGCGCCTGCGCAGCCGGCCGGCTTTGCAAAGCCGGCCGTGGGCGGCTGGCCGTCCCGTCGGGGGACAACGAACGAAGTGAGCGTTGGGGTCGTTGCATATTCAGGGCGCCTGGAAACGCTGCGTGACAGTCGGTGGGGGCCTTACCCGCGAAGCGGCGGCCGGGAAAGGCGCACATTTTACGCGATCATCGGGCCACGCACGCGGCGGCCGTCAACGGATCACGCCGCACGCCAGCGCGGGCCCCGCGCCATGCTGCGCGAACGCCGGGTCGCTCGAGTCGCGGTGCACCAGCGCCGCCCGGTTCATCGCGGAGCGCACGCCATCGAGGGCCAGATCGGGCGCGACGATGAAGCCGGCCGCGACGCCGTTCGCATCCGCATGGATGTTGCCGAGATCGCCGGCGACGCGCGCCCCGGCGCGCAGCCGGTCGGCAGCCGGCGCGAACACGGGGCCTGCGCTCGAGCCGTCGCCGGCGTTGCAGTCGCCGCGTTCGTGCACCTGCAGCGCGTGATCGCTGTTCGGCGGCAGGCCGACCAGGTTGTAGGTGACCTGCACGCCGTCCGGGCGCTCGACGAATGTCACCGCGCCGCGCGCCTGCGAGCCGACCGTCGGCTGCAGTTGCGCGTCGGCCCGTTTTTCGTGCGACGAGGAAAAGGAGGTACAGCCGGCCAGCAGGCCCAGCGCGGCGGCAGCCAGCAGCGCGCGCCGCGCGCGGCCGGCGCGCACGCCGTGATGTCGTTGTTTCATTCGATCCTCATGCCGGCTGGCGGCCGTTTGACACGGCGGCCGCGCCGGGCGGGTAAAGGGACCCGGGAAAAGTCGCCATGATACCGCGCCTCGCGGCGCCGTAAACAGCGTAAGGCCCCGCCCCGCAAGGGTTTTACGTATTTTGAACAACGATCGACGGGAACTTCGACGTCATGTCGCGCGATCGCTCGGCAATCGCCAGCGCGACCCCGCGCGCGATGTCGCGGTAGCGACGCGCGAGCGCGCCTTCGGGATCGGCCGCGACCGTCGGCGTGCCGCTGTCGGCGCGCTCGCGGATCGCGATGTCGAGCGGCAGGCTGCCGAGCACGTTCACGTCGTAATCCTTCGCCATCCGCTCGGCCCCGCCGGCGCCGAAGATGTGCTCCTCGTGGCCGCAGTTCGAGCAGATGTGGATGCTCATGTTCTCGACGATGCCGAGGATCGGAATCCCGACCTTCTCGAACATCTTCAGCCCCTTCTTCGCGTCGAGCAGCGCGATGTCCTGCGGCGTCGTGACGATCACCGCGCCGGTGACGGGCACGCGCTGCGCGAGCGTGAGCTGGATGTCGCCGGTGCCCGGCGGCATGTCGACGATCAGGTAGTCGAGCTCGCGCCAGTTGGTCTGGCGCAGCAGCTGCTCGAGCGCGGACGTCGCCATCGGGCCGCGCCACACCATCGGGTTGTCTTCCTCGATCAGGAAGCCGATCGAGTTCGCCTGCAAGCCGTGGCCGACGAGCGGGTTCATCGATTGATTGTCGGGCGACTCGGGGCGCTGGCCGTGGATGCCGAGCATCGTCGGCAGCGACGGGCCGTAGATGTCGGCGTCGAGTATGCCGACCGACGCGCCTTCCGCGGCAAGCGCGAGCGCGAGATTCACGGCCGTCGTGCTCTTGCCGACGCCGCCCTTGCCCGACGCGACCGCGACGATGTTCTTCACATTCGGCAACAACTTCACGCCGCGCTGCACCGTATGCGCGACGATTTCCTGCGACACGGCGACGCGCGCGTCGCGCACGCCCGGCACGCCCTGGAGCGCCGCGGCGACGCGCGCGCGCACGTCGTCGTGCTGGCTGCGCGCGGGATAACCGAGCACCACGTCGAGCGCCACGACGTCGCCGTCGATCGCGACGTTGCGCACGCCCTTGTTCGCCGCATACGGGCGGCCGGTATTGGGGTCGACGACTGCCGCCAGCGCGGCGTCGACTTGTGCCCGGTCAATGCTCATCAAGACTCCGTGAAAACGTTTTTCTCGCGCGCAAACGTCAAAAAATATCAAATTACGCTGCGAAAATCGGGAAAAGTGAAAGAATCTGTTGCACGCCATTGCGCGAACGCGCGACCCGGCGCACTCTTCGCGTGCGGCATGCTATAGGGCCAAATCGGCCACTCACCGCCTATATTGTAGAGGCTGACGCGTCGCCCCGCCCGAACAGCCCCGCTGACGGACAGGGCATGCGAGCGCCTCGGCGGCTGCCGCGAGCGCAGGCCGGCCCTCCTTTTTCGGGCGGCCCGCGCAGGGAGCCATAACTGTTGTTTGTCGTCGTTGTCGACTCGTTCAACCAAGAGAGGAATCCAAGATGAACATGAAAATCGCGACTCGCCTGTCCGTCTTCGCACTCGCCGGCGCACTGCTCGCAGGCTGCGCCACGCAGCAAGGCAACAATACGGCCGTCGGCACCGGCACGGGCGCGGCGCTGGGCGCAGGGATCGGCGCACTGGCCGGCGGCGGCAAGGGCGCGGCGATCGGCGCGGGCGTCGGCGCACTGGTTGGCGGCGTGACGGGTTACAACTGGCAAGCGATCAAGAACAAGCTCGCGCCGTCGGCGGCGCAGACGGGCACGCAGGTCACCGAACAGCCGGACGGCTCGCTGAAGCTGAACGTGCCGAGCTCGGTCACGTTCGCGACGAACCAGTACGCGATCACGCCGGCGTTCACGCCGCTGCTGAACGACCTCGCGACGACGCTGAACCAGAACCCGCAACTGACGGCGTCGATCGTCGGCTACACGGACAGCACGGGCTCGGCGCAGTTGAACCAGACGCTGTCGCAGAACCGTGCGCAAAGCGTCGTGAACGCGCTCGTGCAGCGCGGCGTGAACGGCGGTCGTCTGTCGGCGCAAGGCATGGGCCCGTCGAACCCGATCGCGGACAACGCGACCGAAGCCGGTCGCGCCCAGAACCGCCGCGTCGAGATCTACCTGCGCGCGCCGCAACAGCATCAGTAAGCACGACCACGAGGGGAAACGTGCGGGCATCCTGCCCGCACAGCCCCGCCCGGCAAGGCTTCGGGCGGGGCCGGTAACAAATCGAAAAAATTTTCGAACTTCTGTCGCGGGCCGTGGTCAGTATTTACGGTACGCGGCTGGTGTTGCCGGCGCGTCACCATTCTCCTCTTGTCGTTGTTGCTCCGGGGCCGTATCCGCCCCGGTTTTTTTTGCCCGCAGAATTCGTGCTGCAGCGCAGCACAACACGACCGGGCACGCCGCACGTGCGGCCTCGTCCCCGCTGCCGCCCCGTCGCGGCGCATGCTCGCCGCGCTGGTCCGCGCCCCTGCTAGAATCGCAGTTTCCCGTCGTTTTTCCCGCTGTTCTTCTCCAGACCCTATGTCCGCATCCGACCTCACTTCCGTGCAGGCTGCGGCGCCGCAAGGCGGCCGCCAGATCCTCGTTACGTCCGCCCTGCCCTATGCCAACGGGCAGATCCACATCGGCCACCTGGTCGAGTACATCCAGACCGACATCTGGGTGCGGACGCTGCGAATGCATGGCCACGAGGTCTACTACATCGGCGCCGACGATACGCACGGCACCCCGATCATGCTGCGTGCGGAGGCGGAAGGCCTGACCCCGAAGCAGCTGATCGACCGCGTGTGGGCCGAGCACAAGCGCGACTTCGACAGCTTCGGCGTGTCGTTCGACAACTTCTACTCGACCGATTCGGACGAGAACCGCGTGCTGAGCGAGAAGATCTATCTCGCGCTGCGGGAAGCCGGCCTGATCGCCGAACGCGAAATCGAGCAGGCCTACGATCCGGTCAAGGAAATGTTCCTGCCGGACCGCTTCATCAAGGGCGAGTGCCCGAAGTGCCACGCGAAGGACCAGTACGGCGACAGCTGCGAAGTGTGCGGCTCCACCTACCTGCCGACCGAGCTGCTGAACCCGTATTCGGTCGTGTCGGGCGCGACGCCGGTGCGCAAGACGTCGAAGCACTACTTCTTCCGCCTGTCCGACCCGCGCTGCGAATCGTTCCTGCGCGAATGGGTGAGCGGCCTCGCGCAGCCCGAGGCGACCAACAAGATGCGCGAATGGCTCGGCGACGCCGGCGAAGCCAAGCTCGCCGACTGGGACATCTCGCGTGACGCGCCGTACTTCGGCTTCGAGATCCCGGGCGCGCCCGGCAAGTATTTCTACGTGTGGCTCGACGCGCCGGTCGGCTACTACGCGAGCTTCAAGAACCTGTGCGCGCGCAACGGCGTCGATTTCGATGCGTGGATCCGCCCCGGCTCGAAGGCCGAGCAGTACCACTTCATCGGCAAGGACATCCTGTACTTCCACACGCTGTTCTGGCCCGCGATGCTCGAGTTCTCGGGCCACCGCACGCCGACCAACGTGTTCGCGCACGGCTTCCTGACGGTCGACGGCGCGAAGATGTCGAAGTCGCGCGGCACGTTCATCACCGCGCAGAGCTACATCGACACGGGCCTGAACCCCGAGTGGCTGCGCTACTACTTCGCCGCGAAGCTGAACGCGACGATGGAAGACATCGACCTGAACCTCGACGACTTCCAGGCGCGCGTGAACAGCGATCTCGTCGGCAAGTACGTGAACATCGCGAGCCGCGCGGCCGGCTTCCTGATCAAGCGTTTCGACGGTCGCGTGCAGGACAGCGCGATGAACCATCCGCTCGTCGCGAAGCTGCGCGATGCCATTGCGCAGATCGCCGCGAGCTACGAAGCACGCGAATACGGCCGCGCGCTGCGCCACACGATGGAGCTCGCGGACGAAGTGAACGCGTACGTCGACGGCGCGAAGCCGTGGGATCTCGCGAAGGATCCGGCCAACGCGGTCGCGCTGCACGAAACCTGCAGCGTGAGCCTCGAGGCGTTCCGCCTGCTGTCGCTCGCGCTGAAGCCGGTGATACCGCGCGTCGCCGAAGCGGTCGAAGCGTTCTTCGGGATCGCGCCGCTCGCGTGGGCCGATGCCGCGAAGCCGCTGTCGTCGGCGCAGCCGATCAAGGCGTACCAGCATCTGATGACGCGCGTCGATGCGAAGCAGATCGAAGCGCTGCTGGCCGCGAACCGCGATTCGCTGCAGGCCGGGGCAACGGGTGCGGCCGCCGCGAGCGCGAACGCCGCGAAGGATGCGAAGAACAACGCCAAGGCGAACGCGAAGCCGGCCGCCGTGAACGGCGCCGACGACGCGCCGATCTCGATCGACGATTTCGCGAAGATCGACCTGCGCATCGCGAAGATCGTCGCGTGCCAGGCCGTCGAAGGCTCGGACAAGCTGCTGCAGCTCACGCTCGACGTCGGCGAGGAAAAGACCCGCAACGTGTTCTCGGGCATCAAGTCCGCGTACCAGCCCGAGCAGCTCGTCGGCAAGCTGACGGTGATGGTGGCGAACCTCGCGCCGCGCAAGATGAAGTTCGGCCTGTCCGAAGGGATGGTGCTCGCCGCGTCGGCCACCGACGAGAAGGCAGAACCGGGCCTCTACATCCTCGAGCCGCACAGCGGCGCGAAGCCGGGCATGCGCGTGAAGTAAGCGCAACGCGCGGCTGCCGGCGCAAAAAAGCCCCGCACGATGCGAATCGTGCGGGGCTTTTTTATCGTCGCCCGGTACGCCGTGCCCCCCTCACCGCTGCCCGAACCACCGATCGAAGCGCCGCGTGTAGTTCAGGTCGACACCCTGGAACGTGCCGCCGTACGCCGACACCGACCAGAAGCGCGTCAGGTTGATCGTCGCCTTGAACGCGTTGCTCGCCGATTGCAGCCCCTGCTCGAAGCCGAGCACGAAGCGCTCGTTGATCGCCTTCGACACCAGCACGACCTGCGGATCGGTCAGGCCGACTTCGCTGCGGCCGACCGACACCTCGTCGAGACCGAAAGTCTGTGCGACACGCTTGCCGGTCACGCTGCCGAGCAGCCCGAGCGCCGCCGTCATCGCGCCCTGCTGGCCGACGTTGTTGCCCTGGTCGGTACCGTGCCCGAACAGCAGCCACGACAGCTTTTCGTTGTCGGTGACGTTCGGCTCCGACACGAGCTTGACCGTCGGCGACTGGATCGTGCCGACCACCTGCACGCCGGCCTCGACCTCCTGGTTGCGCCGCATCGCGAGAATGTTCACGCCCGGGTTCGACACCGGGCCGTTGAACGTGAAGAAACCGTTCTCGATCGCGAGCTTGCGGCCGAACGTCGTGTACGTCGAACCTTCCGTCACGCGCACGTTGCCGACCGCGCGCAGCGGCACGCCCGGCGCGCTCATCACGGTGATCGTGCCGCGCAACCCGAGATCCGCGCCGTGGCCCTTGAAGCGGAAGTTGTTGCCGAGGCCGACGTCGATGTTCGCGCGCGGCGCCAGCGACGGCGCGGGCTTGTTGTCGACCGGCTTCGGCTTCGCGGCCGCGGTGCCGGTCGGCGTCTCGCCGCGCACCGTGCCGTCCGGCTGCACGATCACGACGTCGTCGGACAGGTGCGGCGCCGATTGCTCGGGCAGGTCGAACAGCGCGCGATCGACCATGAACTTGCCGTCGATCGACAGCGCGCCGCGCGGCCCGTCGTTCGCGACGGTGGCCTTGCCCGACAGCGACAGCTTGCGGTCCGGCGCCGCGAACAGTTCGAGCTTGTCCGCGACGATGCTCGCGGTCAGGTCCGGCGCCTCGCCGTCGAGGCGCACGCGGCCGAGCGCGCGCAGCGTGCCGTCGCCGCCGTGGAACTCGACCTGCTGGAATTCGACGAGGTTGTCCGACAGCTTCACGCGCACGATCCCGTCCTTCAACTGCACGCCCTGATCGATCAGCGTCGCGGACAGCTCGTCGCCGGTCAGCGTCCCCGACAGGTTCGGCTTCACCGGCGTGCCGGAGACGGTCAATTTCAGCGCCGCGCGCCCGCCGAGCAGGTAGCTCGGCCCGAACAGGTTGCCGGTCGTCTTCAGCGCCGGGATGTCGGCGTCGATGCGGCCCGACAGCGGGCCGTCGTCGACGATGCCGAACACGCCGTCGCGCAGCGCGAACGGCACCGCGACGTTCGCGTCGAGCGTGCCGATCCGGCTCGCCTTCGCGAGCGCCGTCACGTTGAGCCGGTTGCCGGGCGCGAAGCTCGCGCGTGCGGACAGGTCGGTCAGGCCGAGCGACGCGATGCCGCGCCCGGTCTCGATCGTCACGTCGCCGCCGCGGCGCTTCACCTGCACGTAGCCCGTCGCGTTCGCGCCGAGCGAGAAATCCCAGTCGGCATCGAGCACGACGTCGGTCCGCACCGGCGGCCGCTGGCCGGTCAGCGCCTGGCGCACCTCGAGGAAACGCGCGACCGACGCGCCCGTCACGGCGCCCGCCGAGCGCATCTGGCCGCGATCGAACACGAACGATTTCAGGTCGATCGCCGCGCCTTCGAGCGTCAGCCGCGTCGCGCCGAGCGTCACGCGCCCGGCGCCGGCCGATATCGTCAGCGGCGCCTGCAGCGCGAGCGCCGGCGTGCCGCGATTCGCGAGACGCGTGACGGTGCCGTCCCAGCGCATGCCGTCGCGGGTCTCGACCACACCGCCGTTCGCCGCGAGCGTCAGGTCGATCACGCGGCCGCCGGCCGCCCCGAGCGCCGATGCGTCGAGCGTGTGCTTCGCGCGCGTGCCGTCGAGGTTCGCGCGCAACGACTTCAACTGGAACGAGCCGAGCGCGATGTCGGCCGCGTCGGCCGTGAACACGAGCGCGCCGTGCGCGCCGTCGCGGATGTCCGCGCGGCCCTGCGCGGTGCCGATCCGGTTCGAACCGACGACGACGTGCTCGGCCTTGTAGGTGGCCGTCACGTTCGGATGCGCGAAGCTGCCGGTCAGGTCGCCCTGCGCCTGCACGAGCCCTTCGACACCGAAGCCGAGCCGGTCGAGCTGCGGCGCGTCGACGACGAAGCGCAGCCGGTCGCCGGGTGCGCCGAAGCTGCCGCGCAGGTCGACGTGGTTGCCGGCGATCGACAGGTTCGCGTTGCTCGGCAGGATCCGCGAGCCGGCGAGCTGCACGACGCCGGCGCCCGTCAGCGGCACGCCGTCGTACAGGCTGTCGGCGAGCTTGAAGGTCGCCTTCGTCGACACCTGCGGCGCGAACGCGCCCGACGCGGTCAGCGTGCCCGACACGCGCGTCTCGCCGCGCCTGGCCGGCGCCTTGGCGGCCTTCGCGGGCGCCTTGCCGCCGCCTGCCTTCGGCGCGCTCGCCGCGGCGAGCAGCAGCGGATCGAACGCGGTCAGCGTCGCCTTCGCGTCATAGGTCGAATGCGCGTCGTGGCGGAACACGCCCGTCAGGTCGATGCGCCCCTTGCCGGCCGTCACGCGCGTGTCGGTCAGCACGGTCTGCTGCCGCGTCAGCGCGACCTTGGCGCGCGCGCCCAGCGCGAGCTTCGGGTCGCTCAGGTTGAAATCGACGGTCGTCACGTCGCCCGCGAGCGTCACGCCAAGCGGGCCGCCGAGGCGCATCGGCCGCAGCTCGGCGACGAACGCGTTCAGGTCGAGGTTCGCGACCTTCAGGTCGAAGCGGCCCTTGCCGCCCGCGAGCGTACCGCCGCCTGTCACGCTGCCGTCGCGGATCAGCTTCAGCGCGAGGCCGTCGATGCGCTGCGCGTGCGCGTCGAGATGCACGGTCGCGTGCGCGTCGATCACCGGCAGCAGATGGTCGCCGAGCGTGCCCGGCTTCGCGTTGACGATCGACACCGGGCCCGTCACCGCGAAGCCCTTCGCGGGCGCGGAGCCCGCCGGCGCGCTCACCGGCGCGAGTGCCGCGCGCACCGCGAGATCGGCCGCGGGCGCGCCGGGCGACAGCGCCTGCGGGTTCACGTGGTCGAACGCGAGCGACGCACGCGTGAGCGGCACCGGGCCGAACGGCGCGGCCTCGACGTGCGCGCGCCCGTTCAGCTTCATCCCGCTCGCGTCGACGTCGGCGACGAGCGCCTCGAGCGAGCCCGACACACGGGCCCGCGCGTCGACCGGTTCGTCGGACAGCTTGCCGGCGTAGGTGGCCTCGCCCGTCAGCGCGAACGGCTTCACGCCGTCGAGCTTCGCGCGCGCGGTCAGCGCGCCGTACGGCGTATCGACGCCGTCGAGCACGAGTTCATGATGACGGCCGTCGCTGCGGCCGTTCAGCGCGAGATGGTCGAGCTGCGTCGTCGAGCCGCCGTCGTGAATGGCGAGGCGATCGACGCGCAGGTCGTCGATCCGCACCTGCAGCGGCAAGCTCAGGTTCTGCGGCGTCGTGCTCGGCGTCGACGGCCCCGGCGCGATCCGCACGTCGATCGTGCCGGCGCGCAGATACGCGATGGACAGCCGCCACGGCGCGCGCGTCAGCGCCCAGCGACCGTCGAGCCGGTCGATGCGAACCTCGGTGCCGGTGCCGTCGGGGCTCGTCCACGCGAACCCGCGCAAGCGCACGCCGGTCGCGAGCGAGCCGCCGTCGAGCGTGCCCGCGACTCGCGTGCCGAGCACCTTGCCGGCCGCCTGCCACGCGAGCCGCGTGCCGCGCTCCGTCGTCACCGCCCCCACCACGAGCCCCGCCGCCAGCACGACGAGCAGCACGAGCGACACGAGCGTCCACGCGAGAACGCGCCACGCGCGGCCGCGCCGCGGCGCGCGCGGCGGCCGCGGCGGCGTATCGGGCGCGCCGCCGGGCGAATCCGGATCGTGAGGCGGCGGCGTGTCGTTCGGGTCCTTCGTCATGCGGTTCGTCGTGCGTGTCGTCGTGAACAGGGCGACAGGTTCAGAAAGCGATGCCGAGTGTCAGGTACGGGCGCACGCTATGGTTGCGCAAGCCGTACGCGACGTCGACGTTGATCGGGCCGACCGGGCTGCGCCAGCGCGCACCGACGCCCACGCCCGGATAAAACACGCGCTCGCCCCACGCATCGGTCGCGGTGCCGATGTCGAAGAACGTCGCGGCGCCCCAGTCGCGGTTGAACCAGTGCTGGTATTCGGCCGTACCCGTCATCAGGTACTTGGTCGGCAAAACGGAGCCGGCGACGCTGTTACCGATGCTCTGGTAACCGTAGCCGCGCACCGAATTCGAGCCGCCCGCGCGGAACAGCAGCGACGCCGGCACGCCGGACGAGCTGCCGCTCGTAAACACGCCGCCGAGCTCCGCGCGGAACACGAACAGGTCGCGCTTGCCGATCGGCAGATACTGCTGCCCGCGCGCGTAGCCGCGAATGAAGGTTTCGTCGGCCAGCACGTGCTTGACCGCGAAGCCGGCCTCCGCGTGAATCAGGTTGCCCGAGCGCGGGAACAGCGGATCGTCGACGTTGCGGCGGGTCCACGCCCACTGCGGCACCAGCGCGCGGCTCGTGGTCGGCCCCGCGCCGTTCTGGTCGAGCCGGTCCTGGTAGTACATCAGCGAATACGCATAGTCGATGAACTGGCCGGTGCGCGTGCGCTGCACGCCGACCCGCGCGCTGTAGATGCGCGTATCCGACACGTTGGTGTTCGTGTACGACGCGAGCACGCTGTTGGTCCAGCCCTTCTCGCCCGGCGGCATCGACAGCTGCACCTGCCCGTACTGCTGGATCTGGTCGACCCGGCCCGACACGGTCAGCGGCCACGCGGCGCCGAACGTGTCGAGATACGTATAGGAGCCTTGCACGTGCGGCCCGGTATCGGTCGCGAAGCCAACGCCGCCGCGAATGTTGTTGTACGGGAATTCGCTGACCTTCACGTGCACGGGCGTGCGCTCGGGCTTCGACGTATCGTCGCCGACGTCGATCGCGACGCTCGCGTAGTACGGCGTGTTCTGCAGTTGCCGCTGCAATTCGGCGATCCGCCGCACGTCGTAGATCTCGCCTTCCGACAGCGGATTGACGTTCGTGACGATCCTTTCCGGATAGCGGCGCACGCCGTCGACGTCGACCTTGCCGATCGTAAACGTCGGGCCGCTGTCGAACGCGACCGCGAGCGTCGCGCGCTGCGTGCGCGGATCGATGCGCGCCTCGGACGACGCGATCTTCGCGCCGAGATAGCGGCGCGACTGCAGTTGCCGGAGCGCCGCGCTCTTCGCGTCGTCCCAGTCGGACTGCGTGAACGGGTCGCCAGGCTTCATCGAGAACGCGAAGCGCGTGGCCGTTTCCTGCTTCGGATCCTCGGTTTCGACGGGGCCCTTGAACGTCAGGTCGACCGTCGACACGACGGTCTGCTTGCCCGGATCGACCGCGATGCGCACGTCGCGCTTGCCGTCGCGGGTGCGCACGTCGGTGCGCACGATCGGCGAGAAATAGCCGGCCGTCGCGGCCAGGTCGCGCACCTGCTGCGGCGTGGCGGTCACGAGGAAGTCGAACTGGTCGTCGCTGATGTCGTCGCGCTTCGCGAAGCGGGCGATATCGAGATGCGTCTTCAGGAGCTTGCGGATCGAGCGCGGCGCGTCGATGTCGACGTCGTACTTCGCATGGGCCGGCAGCGCGAAGCACGCGGCCAGGCAGCCCGCGAGGGCCGCCCGCGCGACGCGGGCCGCGGCGCCGGCGTGATCGCGCGCCGCGCGCGGGCCTGCATCACGCGCCGTGTGTGCTCGATGGTTCGACTGCCCCGCCAAATATGACCTCGCCGTGCTGGTTTGTTACGGTTTCGTGGAAAACCCTGTATTTGACCACAGGGCGCGGGCGTCACAGCCAAACGATTGTGAAAGAATGCCAGCCCCGGGCAGGGCCGCCGCACGATCCCCGTCGGCACCGGCCCGCCGATTCGACGCGCGATTGGCGCCGGCTGTTCCCCGCGATGCGGTAAAATCCCGCCATCGTGAATCCGGCGCATCGTGCGCCGCCCGAAACGGAAGATCCAGCCATGCCGTACCAGTCCGACGTCACGCAGTTCCTGAACCAGCTCAAGCAGCAGAAGCCGACGCTCGAGGAAGAGCAGCGCAAGGGCCGTTCCCTGTTGTGGGACAAGCAGCCGATCGATCTCGAGGAGCGCGCCGAGCAGCAGGAATCGCGCGTGAAGCAGACGCCGTACGTCTACTACCAGAACTTCTGACGACGTGAGCGCCGCCGACGAGGCCAGCGCCGCCCGGCAGGACGACGCGATCGCCGCGCCCGCGGGCGCCGATTCGACGCCCGACACGGTCGACGGTGTCGCGGCGTTCGCTCGCCTGTACGGCGAGCCGCTCTTCAAGCTACCGCAGGATCTCTACATCCCGCCCGACGCGCTCGAGGTGTTCCTCGAGACGTTCGAAGGCCCGCTCGACCTGCTGCTGTACCTGATCCGCAAGCAGAACTTCAACGTGCTCGACATCCCGATGGCGCAGGTCACCGCGCAATATCTGGGCTACGTCGACCAGATCCGCACGTCGAACCTCGAGCTCGCGGCCGAGTACCTGCTGATGGCCGCGATGCTGATCGAGATCAAGTCGCGGATGCTGCTGCCGGTGAAGAAGGCCGACACCGGCGAGGAAGCCGAGGATCCGCGCGCCGAACTCGTGCGCCGGCTGCTCGAGTACGAGCAGATGAAGCTCGCCGCGCAGCGGCTCGACCAGTTGCCGCAGCTCGGCCGCGATTTTCTGCGCGCCGAGGTGTACATCGAGCAAAGCGTCACGCCGCGCTTTCCCGACGTCAATTCGGACGACCTGCGCGCCGCGTGGGCCGACGTGCTCAAGCGCGCGAAGCTCGTCCAGCACCACAAGATCTCCCGCGAGGAGCTGTCGGTGCGCGAGCACATGAGCCTGATCCTGCGCCGGCTGCAGAATGCCCGCTTCATGGAGTTCGCCGACCTGTTCGACACGTCGCGCGGCGTGCCGGTCGTCGTCGTGAACTTCATCGCGATGCTCGAGCTCGCGCGCGAATCGCTGCTCGAGATCACGCAGGCCGAGCCGTTCGCGCCGATCTACGTGCGTCTCGCATACCTGCCCGCGTAAGGGCCGCCCCCGCCACTTCCCGTTCCCGGTTCGTCCCGACGCTCGCGCTTCGCCGCGGCGGAAGGCCGTCCGGCGGGTGTCCCGCACGTCCCGATATAAAGTGAACGATCGTTCTTTTATCGATGCGTCGCGCGGCCAAATCCTCTACAATCCGCCGACGCCCGATGCGCCGCCCGCGCGCCGGCGTTGTCCGCTTCGACCCCGGCGCCGCTGCTGCGGCGCCCACGCGCACCTGCGCGAGGAACCCGCTACCCGATCATGAAAGTCATCAGCTCGATCCAGGAACTGCGCGACCAGTTGCGCGGCCAGAACCGCACGGCGTTCGTGCCCACGATGGGCAACCTGCACGAAGGGCACCTGTCGCTGATGCGCCTCGCGCGCCAGCACGGCGACCCGGTCGTGGCGAGCATCTTCGTCAACCGGCTGCAATTCGGCCCGAACGAGGATTTCGACAAGTACCCGCGCACGCTCCAGGACGATATCGAGAAGCTGCAGCAGGAAAACGTGTACGTGCTGTTCGCGCCGACCGAGCGCGACATGTACCCGGAGCCGCAGGAGTATCGCGTGCTGCCGCCGGACGACCTCGGCGGGATACTCGAGGGCGAGTTCCGTCCCGGCTTCTTCGCCGGCGTGTGCACGGTCGTCACGAAGCTGATGTCCTGCGTGCAGCCGCGCGTCGCCGTGTTCGGCAAGAAGGATTACCAGCAGTTGATGATCGTGCGCCGGATGTGCCAGCAGCTCGCGCTGCCGGTCGACATCGTCGCGGCCGAGACCGTGCGCGACGAGGACGGCCTCGCGCTGTCGTCGCGCAACCGCTACCTGACGGCCGACGAGCGCAAGGAAGCGCCCGAACTGGCGAAAACGCTGCAGCGCGTGCGCGACAGCGTGCTCGGCGGCGAACGCGACCTCGGCAAGCTCGAGCAGCACGCGCACACGCACCTGGCCGAACGCGGCTGGGCGCCCGACTACATCGCGATCCGCCGCCGCGCGAACCTGATCGCACCGAGCGCCGCCGAACTCGAAGCCGGCGAGCCGCTCGTCGTGCTCGCGGCCGCGAAGCTCGGCGCGACCCGCCTCATCGACAACCTGGAAATCTGACGGCCGGCCCGCCCGCGCCTCTCACGACGCATCACGGAGACCCCATGCAGCGCCACATGCTCAAATCGAAGATCCACCGTGCGGCGGTCACGCACTGCGAACTGCACTACGAAGGTTCGTGCGCGATCGACGAAGACCTGCTCGAAGCGGCGGGCCTCATCGAAAACGAACGGATCGACATCTGGAACATCAACAACGGCGAGCGCTTCTCGACGTACGCGATCAAGGGCGAGCGCGGCAGCGGGATGATCTCGCTGAACGGCTCGGCCGCGCGCCGCGCGCAGTTGGGCGACCTCGTGATCATCGCGGCGTTCGCGATGGTCGACGAAGCCGAACTGCAGGCCGGCTGGAAGCCGAAGCTCGTGTTCATCGACGAAGGCAACAAGATCAAGGGCCATCGCGATCACGTGCCGACGCAGAACTGGACGTAAGCCGAGCGGCACGCCCGCGGGCCGCGGCGCGCGGCCGCGGCGCTGCCGTTTGCCGCCGACGGGCCGGATACCGTACGCCACGGGATCCGGCCCTTTCTCATTGGGTATCGCGCCGGCCGGGACGGCCCGGGCGCTCAGGAAGCCTTCGCGGCCTTCGGCGCGCGGCGCTCGGCCCATTCGACGATCGGCCGCCACTGCTCGAGATCCTTCTCGACGCGACTTTTCGCGACGTCCCACAGCGTCAGGCCGTGCGCGGCGATCTGCACGTAGTTCTGCGTGTCGCGCACGTAGCCGAGCACCGGCAGGCCGAGCCCTTCGACGAACCGGTGCAGCTGGTCGGACGAACGCGTGCGCGCATCGACCCGCATCCCGACGATTCCGACCTCGACGCTGCCCTTGCGCACGGCCTTCTCGCCGGCGAGGCGCTCCAGAAACTGCTGCGTCGCGAGAATATCGAACATCGACGGCTGCAGCGGCACGATCACCTTGTCGGCCAGTTGCAGCGCGACGTTGAGCCGCGTGCCGTGCAGGCCGGCCGGCGTGTCGATCACCGCGTATTCGAGCCCGCGCGGCGGCTTCGACGGCGCGTCCGGATCGAGTTCCCACGCCTCGATCGCCGGCAAGCCGGCCGGCCGCAGGTCGAGCCACGCATGCGCGGACTGCTGCCGGTCCAGGTCGGCCAGCGCGACCCATGCGCCCTGCGCCGCGAAATAGCCGGCTAGATTGGTGGACAGCGTGCTCTTGCCCACGCCGCCCTTCGGATTCGCCACCACGATGACCGTCATGAATTCCCCCGAAAAAGCCGCGCGGCGCCGACCGCATGGCAGGCGCCGCTCGATTGCGGATACAGGGAGCGATGATATCGGCAAACGGGGGGTCACCGGAACCGGTGGCGAGGAACCACGCCCCCCTTTCGTCCGCTTTCCTTCACGTCACGCGCTCTGGAGGGCTGTGTCCCGCGCGCCGATCGCGAACGCGCCGCCGCCCAGCAGCGCCTGCACGGCCAGCGTGACGGCCCAGAACGCCGGATATTCCCAGCCGCCGTGCGGCGACGCGAAGCTCCAGCCGTTCGGCAGATGCGCGGCCACCGCGCCGAGCATGAACGGCAGCAGCACCAGCGCGACGACGCGCACGCGGAACCCCGCGAGCAGCGCCACGCCGCCCGCCAGTTCGACGAACGTGGTGAGGTACGCGAGCCAGCCCGGCAGGCCGATCGACGCAAAGAACTGCGCGGTGCCGGGCAGCGTGAAAACGAACACCTTCTGCGCGACGTGCGCGAGGTACAGCACGCCGAGGGCGACGCGCAACAGCGTCGCGGCGAAATCGTTCAGGCGGTTGGGGTTCATGACGGAGTCCTTCGGGAGTGGATGGGAATGGGTCGCACTCTATTCGAATCGATTCAACCGATAAACATGCCAACCGGCTTAAATTGATTCTCCTTTGGAACGAATTGACGCAAAAAAAAGGCATGACCGATCATGCCCTGCGTCCCGCTCAGTAACCGCTCTTGCCTGGCGTGGCATCGCCGCCGGACTGGCCGCCACCCGGCGCATACGAATCGCACGCATGCGCCGCCGACGACACGCCCAGCAGCGCCGCAAGCAGTACGCTCCACCACCATCGAGCCCTCATCGTCGCCCTCCTTCGGGCGGACCTCCGCCCTCCTTCGTTGTACGCGATGGCGCGGAAAAAGCGAGGGCGGACCAGCGCGAACTCAACGAAACTCGGCGTACAGCGCGTCGAGATCGAGGTGCTCGGCGAACGTGTCGGCCAGCCGCTCGAGCGAAGCCTCGCGCAGCGCCGGGTAATCGATGCGGGCCGCGCCGTCGAGCCCCGCCCACGCGAGCAGCGCCGCGCAGGCGTCGGGCGCGTCGAACAGCCCGTGCACGTAGGTCGCGAGGATCTGGCCGTCGGCGGACATCGCGCCGTCGGGACGCGTGCCCTCCGCCGGGACATCGGCGGCCAGCGTCAGCGCAGGCGTCGCGAGCGCCGGCCCGCGCGTGTCGCCCATGTGGATCTCGTAGCCGTGCACGGCCGCCGCGCCCGACAGCGCGAGGTGCCCCGTCACGTTCTTCAGCGTCTTGTCGGGTTGCAGCGTCGTGTCGAAATCGAGCAGCCCGAGCCCCGGCACGCTGCCGGGCGCCCCCTCGAGGCCGAGCGGATCGTCGAGCGTGCGGCCGAGCATCTGCATGCCGCCGCAGATGCCGATCACCTTGCCGCCGTAGCGCAGATGGCGCCGGATCAGCGCGTCCCAGCCCGCGTCGCGCAGCCACGCGAGGTCGCGCTGCACGCTCTTCGAACCGGGCAGGATCAGCAGGTCGGCGTCGGGCACGGGGCCGCTCTTCCAGTACGTGAATTCGACCTGCGGATGCGCGCGCAGCGGATCGAAATCGGTGTGGTTGCTGATGCGCGGCAGCGCGGGCACGACGACGCGCAACACGCCGGTTTCGCCGCGTGCGGCGGCGCTGCGCGCTTGCCCGGGCAGCATGTCCTCCGCGTCGAGCAGCAGCCCATGCAGGTATGGCAGCACGCCGAACACCGGCTTGCCCGTGCGCGCACGCAGCCAGTCGAGCCCTGGTTCGAGCAGCTTGAGGTCGCCGCGGAAGCGATTGATCACGAAGCCGCGCACGCGCGCGCGCTCGCTGTCGGACAGGCAGGCGAGCGTGCCGACCAGATGCGCGAACACGCCGCCGCGATCGATGTCCGCGACGAGCACGACCGGGCAGTCGACGCGCTCGGCAAAGCCCATGTTCGCGATGTCGCCATCGCGCAGGTTGATCTCGGC
Organism: Burkholderia sp. AU39826; assembly: GCF_020419965.1. NCBI lineage: Bacteria > Pseudomonadati > Pseudomonadota > Betaproteobacteria > Burkholderiales > Burkholderiaceae > Burkholderia > Burkholderia sp. AU39826. Next base: position 86,750 of record NZ_JAIZQG010000004.1, on the reverse strand, counting down.
CGGACTGCCGGCGCCTTCGACGATCACCGTGTCGTAACCGGCACGCAGGCGCGCATACGACTCGAGTACCGCATCGAACGCGACCGGCTTGTAGTCGTGATACGCCCGCGCGTCGAGGTTCATGCGCGCCTTGCCGTGAATGATCACCTGCGCGCCGCGGTCGCTCGTCGGCTTCAGCAGCACCGGATTGAAATCCGTATGCGGCGCGACGCCGGCGGCCAGCGCCTGCAGCGCCTGCGCGCGGCCGATCTCGCCGCCGTCGACCGTCACCGCGCTGTTGAGCGCCATGTTCTGCGGCTTGAACGGCGCCACGCGCGCGCCGCCGCGGCGCGCGAGGCGACACAGGCCCGCGACGAGCGTGCTCTTGCCCGCGTCGGATGTCGTGCCCTGGATCATCAGCGTGCCGCGCGGCCGCGGCTCGGGTGCATTCATCGTGTAAAAGGTCGTCGCGAAGCAAAGGCCGCATTATCGCCCGCGGCGGGTCGCCCGCGCCGTTACAATCACGCGATGATTCCGCACGACCTCACCTTCGTCCTCGGCGGCGCGCGCTCGGGCAAGAGCGCGCATGCCGAGCGGCTCGCCGCCGCCAGCGGCCGCCCCGTCACCTACATCGCAACCGCGACCGCCGCCGATGCCGAGTTCGAACAGCGCATCGCGCATCACCGCGCGCGCCGGCCCGCCGAATGGGGGTTCGCCGACGCGCCCGTCGATCTCGCGGGCACGCTCGCGCGGCTCGACGATCCGCACGCCTGCCTGCTCGTCGACTGCCTGACGCTGTGGCTCACGAACCTGCTGTGCCCCGCCGACGGCGAACCGCTCGACGATGCGCAGTACGCGGCGCAGGTCGAACGGCTCGAACGCGCGTTGCGCGGCGCACGCGCGAAGGTGATCGTCGTCAGCAACGAGATCGGGCTCGGCGTCGTGCCGCTCGGCTCCGTCACGCGCCGCTACGTCGACGAGCTCGGCCGCCTGAACCAGCGCGTGGCGGCGCTCGCCACGCGCGTCACGCTGCTGGTTGCCGGGCTGCCGCTCGACCTCAAGGCGGGCGCCCCGTCATGCTGATGCTGTCGCTGCCCGTCGTCGCGATGCTCGCGGTCGCGGCCGCGCTCGTCGACCGCGCGATCGGCGAGCCGGCCGGCTGGCATCCGCTCGTCGCGTTCGGCCGCTTGGCCGCGCGCATCGAAGCCGCGCTGAACACGGGGCGGCGCGGCCGCGTGGTCGGCGTCGCCGCGTGGCTCGCGGCCGTCGTGCCGCCGGTGGCCGTCGCGGCATGGCTCGTCGCCATGCTGCCGTGGCCGTTCGCGGCTGCGCTGCACGTCGCGCTGCTGTGGTTCGCGCTCGGCGCGAAGAGCCTCGCCGACCACGTCGCGCCGATCGCCGCCGCGCTGCTGCGGCGCGACCTCGACGCGGCGCGCACGCTGACCGCGCGCATCGTGTCGCGCGACACGAGCAACGCTGACGAAGGGGCGCTGTCGCGCGCGGCCGTCGAATCGGCGCTCGAGAACGGCAACGACGCGATCTTCGGCGCGCTCTTCTGGTTCGTCGTCGCGGGCGGCCCCGGCGCGTTGCTGTTCCGGCTCGCGAACACGCTCGACGCAATGTGGGGCTACCGCACGCCGCGCTTCCTGACCTTCGGCTGGGCCGCCGCACGCATCGACGACGCGTTGAACTGGATTCCCGCGCGCCTCACCGCCGCGAGCTATGCGCTGCTCGGCGACACGGCCGCCGCGTGGCGCTGCTGGCGCACGCAGGCGCGCCACTGGGACAGCCCGAATGCAGGCCCCGTGATGGCCGCGGGCGCCGGCAGCCTGAACGTGCAGCTCGGCGGGCCGGCCGTCTATCACGGCGAGATCGAGGATCGCCCGGCGCTCGGCACCGGCGCCACGGCAACCGCCCTTCACATCGTCGCCGCGCTGTCGCTCGTCACGCGCACGCTCGCCCTGTGGCTCGCGCTGCTGGTCGCGAGCGGCGCAATCGTCATGGCCACCCATCATGTCTGATTCATCCATCGCGCACGGCGGCAACCTGCACGAGGCCGCCCGCCGCCACGGCATTCCGTACGACGCTTGGCTCGACCTGTCGACCGGCATCAATCCAGTCGGCTATCCCGTGCCGCCCGTGCCGGCCGACGCCTGGCGCCGGCTGCCCGACGACGGCGACGGCCTCGCGGCCTGCGCCGCGCAGTACTACCACGCACCCGATGCCGCGCACGTGCTGCCGGTCGCCGGCAGCCAGGCCGCGATCCGCGCGTTGCCCGCGCTGCTGCCGGCCGGCGAGGCCGGCGTCGCGGCGCTCGCGTATGGCGAATATGCGCCCGCGTTCGCGCGCCACGGCCATCGCGTCGTCGCGCTCGACATCCGCGCGGATACACTGCCCGCGACGCTGCGCCACGTCATCGTCGGGAGCCCGAACAATCCGACCGCCGAATGCGTGCCGACCGGGCGCCTGCTCGGCTGGCATGCGCAACTGGCCGCGCGCGGCGGCACGCTGATCGTCGACGAAGCGTTCGCCGATACGGGCGCGACGCCGTCGCTGGCGCCGCACGTCGATCGTCCGGGGCTCGTCGTGCTGCGCTCGGTCGGCAAGTTCTTCGGGCTCGCCGGGATCCGCGCGGGCTTCGTGCTCGCGTGCCCCGATCAAATCGTCGCATTGCGCGACAGGCTCGGCGCGTGGACGGTCGGCGGCCCCGCGCGCCACGCGGTCGCCGCGGCGTTCGCCGACCGCGCGTGGCAAGCTGCCGCCCGCGAGCGGCTTGCGGCCGACGGCGAACGACTGGCCGCGCTGCTGCGCGCGCACGGCTTCGCGGTTCGCGCGACGCCGCTCTTCAGCTGGACCGACGACCCGCGCGCCGCGGCGCTGCATGCGGCGCTCGCGGCGCGCGGGATCTGGACGCGGCACTTCCCGACCCCGTCGAGCGTGCGCGTCGGCCTGCCGGGCAGCGAAGACGAATGGCGGCGCCTCGGCGACGCGCTCGCGCATTGCGTGCCGCTGCTGCAGCGGAGCCCGGCATGAGTCCGCGCCCGTTCCGCCCGTTCCGCCGGCTTGCGCCGGCCGCGCTGCTGGCCGCGCTCGCCCACGCGCCGCTCGTCCACGCCGACGTCACGGCCCGCGACGACGCCGGCAATACCGTCACGCTGCCCGCGCCCGCGCAGCGCGTGATCAGCCTCGCGCCGCACGCGACGGAACTCGTCTACGCGGCCGGCGGCGGCGCGAAGCTCGTCGGCACCGTCACGTACAGCGACTATCCGCCCGCCGCGCAAGCGGTGCCGCGCGTCGGCGACAACAAGGCGCTCGACCTCGAACGCATCGCCGCGCTGAAGCCCGACCTGATCGTCGTCTGGCGGCACGGCAACGCGCAGCGGCAGACCGACGCGCTGCGCGCACTACACATCCCGCTGTTCTTCAGCGAACCGAAACATCTCGACGACGTGTCGTCGTCGTTGCGCCGGCTCGGCACGCTGCTCGGCACGCAATCGACCGCCGATGCCGCCGCGGGCGCCTTGACGCGGGACATCGCCACCCTGCGCGCACGCTACGCGGCACGCGCGCCCGTCACGATGTTCTTCCAGGTGTGGGATCGCCCGCTGACGACGCTCAACGGCACGCACCTGATCAACGAAGTGTTCGAACTCTGCGGCGGCCGCAACGTGTTTGCGTCGCTCAAGCCGCTGGCGCCCGCCGTGACCGACGAGGCCGTGCTCGCCGCGAATCCGGAAGCGATCGTGACGACGAGCGCCGGCGCGACCCGTTCGAACGAACCGCTGCCGAGCCTCGCGCGCTGGCGCGCGTGGCCCGCGCTGACGGCCGTGGCGCGCAACAACCTGTTCGCGATCGACGGCGATCTGCTGACGCGGCCGTCGCCGCGGATCGCGCAAGGCGCGGCCGCGCTGTGCGAGGATCTGGATGCCGCGCGTGCGCGGCGGCCGGCGCGCTGATTTCCGGCGGGCTGCGGATGCATCGCGCACCGATGCCCGGATGCGTACGGTGTGCGAGACAGAGCGTCGTTCACATGCAGACGCAAGCGTGCCTATGCGTCCCAGTGCACGACTTCCCACGTTCGCGCGGCATCCTCCATGCGCAGCCACACAACTCCGCCCGTCGGCACCGGCCGCGAGAGCAACGTGTCGAGCGGTATGCGCAGCACATGCGACGCGAATGCGCGGATCACGCCCGCGTGCGTGACGATCCATTGCGGCCCGTCGAACGCCGCAAGCGCGTCCGCCTGCCGTGCAACCCGCGCGGCGAATCGCGCGACGCTTTCCCCGCCGTGCGCGCAGGCATGCATCAGGTCGGCCGCCCACGCATCGAGCGCCGCACGGTCGATATCGTCCCAGCGCCGCATTTCCCACGCGCCGAAATCCATTTCCTGCCAGTCGCCATCGCGCCGCAGCGGCGCGTCGAACGCCCGCGCGAGCCGTTCGGCCACCGATGCGCAGCGCGTCAGTGGGCTCGTCCACACCTGTTCCGGCGACGGCACCCCCAGTTCCGCCAGATGCGCGCGCACGGCCCGTGCGCCGTCATCAGCCGGTTCGGCGAGCGGCACGTCGCTGCGCCCGTAACAAACGCCGGGCTCGATGCCGACGGCCGGATGACGAATCAGGACGACGTCCATCCGAGCACCACGAGATAGATCGCCAGTTCGCCCAGTTGCTGCGCGAAACCGAGACAGTCGCCCGTATAGCCGCCGATCCGCTTCACGAAATAGCGGGCCAGCCACGCGCGCATCAGCACGAGCGCCACGCATGCGGCAACGCCCATGCGCCAGTCCGGCCAGAACAGCCACGGCAATCCGAACACCGCCGCGATGCACGCGGCACGTGCACCCATCCGTTGCGCGACCGGCTTCGCCTTGCCTTCTGGCCGCACGTAGTCGAGCGTCGTCAGCAGGCTCACGGCCATCGCGCGGCTCGCCGCATGCGCGGCGATCATCGTCCATGCGGCGCGCAGCGGCAGCATCGACGCGAGCGCCTGCCATTTCAGCCCGAGCGCGATCACGAGCGCGACCGCGCCGAACGTGCCGATCCGCGAATCGTGCATGATGCGCAGCACGTCGTCGCGCGTGTAGCCGCCGCCGAACGCATCGCAACTGTCGGCGAGGCCGTCTTCGTGGAATGCGCCGGTCGCGAGCAGCGTCGCGGCCATCGACAGCCCGACCGCGATCGATGCCGGCAGCGCCCGCAGTGCAACGAGATAGACGAGCGCGCCCCATGCGCCGACGCAGGCGCCGACGAGCGGGAAATAGCGTGCGGCCTGATCGAGATCGCCGGCCGCGTAGCCGATCGAGCGCGGCACGGGCACGCGCGTGAAATAGCCGAGCGCGACGAAGAAGTAGCGCAGTTCGGCCCGCATGCCGCGCGCGCGCTCAGGCGTCACGATTGTCGACGCCGGCCGATTCGAAGCTCGCCATCTCGGCGAGGAACGCGGCCGCCGCGCGCACCAGCGGCAGCGCGAGCGCGGCGCCCGTGCCTTCGCCGAGCCGCAGGTCGAGCGCGAGCAGCGGCTTCGCGCCGAAATGTTCGAGCATGCGCCGGTGGCCGGCCTCGTGCGACGTATGCGAGAACACGCAGTAGTCGCGCACGCCGGGCGCGATGCGCTCGGCGACGAGCAGCGCGGCGGTCGCGATGAAGCCGTCGACGAGGATCGTCATCCGCTCGCTCGCGGCCGCGAGGTACGCGCCCGTCATCATCGCGATCTCGAAGCCGCCGAACGTCGCGAGCACGTCGAGCGGCGCGATCGCATGCGAGTGCTTGACGAGCGCGCGGCCGAGCACCGCGCGCTTGTGCGCGAGCCCCTGGTCGTCGAGGCCCGTGCCGCGCCCGACGCATGCGTCGATCGGCACGTCGAGCAGGCGGCTCATCAGGCAAGCGGCCGACGACGTGTTCGCGATCCCCATCTCGCCGAAGCCGATCACGTTCGTGCCGAGCGATGCGTGCACGCGCACACGCGCCGCGCCGGCCGCCAGCGCCGTCATCGCTTCTTCACGCGTCATCGCCGGCTCCGCCGCGAAGTTGCGCGTGCCGCGCGCGAGTGGCAGCGACACCAGCCGGTCCGACGGCGGCAGCGGCGACGCGACGCCCGCATCGACGATCTCGAGCGTGCTCTGCGCGACGCCCGAGAATGCATTGATCGCCGCGCCGCCGGCCAGGAAGTTCGCGACCATCTGTGCGGTCACCGCCTGCGGGTAAGGACTGACGCCTTCGGCGGCGATTCCGTGGTCGCCCGCGAACACGATCATCACGGGACGCTGCACGACCGGCCGCTCGGAGCGCTGGATCAGGCCGATCTGCAGCGCGAGCGCCTCGAGCTGGCCGAGGCTGCCGGGCGGCTTGGTCTTGTGGTCGATCACATGCTGCAGGCGCTGGCGCAATGCGTCGTCGAGCGGCGCGATCGCGGGCGGGAATTGGGTCGGAGTCGTCATCGAGGAGCCGTGTCGTGCGCGCGGCATGCGCCGCGCATCGGAAAAGTCGGAACAGGAAAGGTCATGGTCGCGCAGGCCACGCCGGCAGCAGCGCATCGCGGCCGTTCTCGCGGATCAGCACGAGCGGATAGCCGAACGCGTCGCTCGCGCGCTCGGGCGTCAGCACGTCGTGCACGAGGCCGGCCCACGCCTGGCCGCGGCCGTCGAGCAACAGCGCATGCGTCGCGAAACGCCGCGCGAGATTCAGGTCGTGACACGAAAACATCACCGTGCGCGAGCCGGCCGCGAGCCACGCAGCCAGCGCGGTCAGGCAGTCGATCTGGTGATGCAGGTCGAGATGCGCGAGCGGTTCGTCGAGCAGCATCAGCGGCGCATCCTGGCACAGCGTCGCGGCCAGCGCGACCCGCTGCCGCTCGCCGCCCGACAGCGACATCACGTCGCGCGACGCGAGCGCGGTGAGGTCGAACGTCGCGAGCGCAGCGCGCGCGGCCGCGCGGTCGCCGTCGCGCTCCCAGCCCCAGCCGCCGAGATACGGAAAGCGGTTGAGCAGCACCGTGTCGAACACGGTCGCGCTGAACGCATCGTGTAATTGCTGCGGCATCAGCGCGCGGCGCTGCGCGAGTCGTTCGGGGCGCCACGCGGCAAGCGGCCGGCCGTCGATCTCGACGTGTCCCGCAGCGGGCGGCTGCAATCCCGCGAGCGTGGCGAGCAGCGTCGTCTTGCCGGCGCCGTTCGGCCCGGCGACGCACCAGATCTCGCCGGGGCGGAACACTTGCGTGAAGCCGTCGAGCAGCGTGCGCGCGCCGGCCTTCAGCGTCAGGTCGACGGCCGCGTAGCGCATGTCGCCGGCAGCGGCGTTCAGTGCGGCACCCGTCATCGCATCGGTCTCCTCAACAACATCCACAGGAACACCGGCACGCCGATCAACGCGGTCATCACGCCGACCGGCAATTGCGCGGGCGCGATCGCGGTACGCGCGAGCAGGTCGGCCGCCATCACGCCGCCGCCGCCCGCGAGCATCGCGGCCGGCAGCAGCATCCGCTGGTCGTTGCCGAACGCGAGCCGCAACGCATGCGGCACGACGAGGCCGACGAAGCCGATCGTGCCGGCCGTCGTCACGGCGGCCGCGGCGGCCAGCGACGCGACGAGATAGATTCGCACGCGCAGGCGCGCGACCGGTACGCCGAGCGCTTGCGCGGTGGCGTCGCCGCGCAGCAGCACGTTCAGTTGCGGCGCGGCCGGCAGCGCGACGCCTGCGCACAGCAGCAGCGCGCCCCACGCGAACCACGGCGCCGTCGCGCCGTTCAGGTCGCCCGTCAGCCAGAAGATGATGCCGCGCAGCCGCGCGTCGGGCGCGAGCGACAGCAACAGCGTGACGAGCGCGCCCCACCCCGCCGCGATCACGACGCCGGTGAGCAGCAGCCGCGGCGATGCATCGCGCGATTCGCCGCGCCACACCTCGCGCCTCGCGAGACCGAGCACGAGCGCGACCGAGACGAGCGAACCCGCGAACGCCGATGCGTCGACGAGCCACCACGCGCCACCCGCGATCATCGCGACGAGCGCGAAGCCGGCCGCGCCGCCGGACACGCCCAGCACGTACGGCTCGGCGAGCGGATTGCGCAGCAGCACCTGCAACAACGCGCCGGCCAGCGCGAGCAGCGCGCCGCACGCGAAGCCCGCGAGCGCGCGCGGCAGGCGCAGCGTCGTCACGATATCGGCAACGAGGGTATCGCCGCCATGCGGCACGAGCGACGCGAGCGCCTGCCACGGCGACATCGGCACGCTGCCGATCGACAGCGACGCGACGAACAGCAGCGCGACCGTGGCGGCCAGCGCGGCCCAGATGGCGGCGGCGCGCGCGGCGTTCATGCCGCGCACGGCCGCACGCACGACGCGCGGCGCATCCGCTTGCGGGAGTCGGCCGGGCGCGACGTGGGCGCGTGGCGGACGATTGGGGTCGGCATCGAAGAACGTTCCGTGAAGCATTGCGCGCCCTGCTTCCCCGCAGGCCGCGCGTCATGGAGCCCGTGCGGGCTCCCCGTCTCGGCCGGTATCCGGGCTGGCGGCGGTCCGGCTCGCCTTCCCGCGCGACGACGCGCAGTGGCCCGCGCCCGCGTGCGACCTGCACGCGAAACGCGCCCGAGCCGGCCTGCGTCACGCGACGCGGCCGCTTACCGTTGCGGGGGCAGCGCAGGTTGGCGCGCGCGTGGAGCCCGCACCCTGCTTCCCGTTTAACCGCGCGTCCTGCGCGCGAGCACCGAGGCGGCGCCAGTTTAGGAGCCGGTCGCGCAAGCGTCAAGGAAGCGTCCGGACCCGCGCGAGACGCGCCCATTCGCGGCAAGAAGCAGGGGTGTTACGACTGGAAACGTTACAGATGTCGGATTGCGCGTTATTCCGCGCTAAAATGCTGGGTCTTTAGAGGACGCAGCAAATGCTCAACGAACTCGAAACCCTGTCTCAAAATATTGGCCGTCTGATTTCGCTGAACAAGCGCTATCACTCGGAACGGCTCGCGCTCGAGGAGCAGGTCGCGCAATTGCGCGCGGAAGCGGACACGGTCCGCGCGGAGCTCGCGCAGCTGCGCGACGAACGCAATGCGCTCGCGGCCGAGCGCGACACGTTGTCGGCGAAGATCGACGACGCCCAGGTGAAACTGAACGCGATTCTCGAAAAGCTGCCGCGCTCGAAGAGCGCGGAGCAAGCCGACAACCAGCTCGACCTGCTCGATGCGCAGGCGCGCACGGATGGCGATGACGCGGCCAGCCACGGAGAACATGCATGAGCACCAAGCAGATCGAAGTCTCGATTCTCGGTCAGGCCTATCGGCTCGCCTGTTCGGCCGAGACCGAAGCGGCGCTGCTCGAAGCGGTCGCGCGCGTCGACGCCGAAATGTCGAAAATCCGCTCGAACAGTTCGGTGCGCGGCACCGATCGCATCGCGGTGATGGCGGCGCTGTCGCTTGCATCGGAATTGCTGCGGCTGCAAACGAGCGTGCGGCACGGTGAAGCATTTCCGGCCGAGGAAATCCGTCGTACAATGCACCAGATGAACGAACAGCTCGGCGCGGTGCTCGCACAGCACGAGACGCAGTAACGTTTCAAACGATGTGTCGATTCCCCTTGATCTCGGCGGTCAACGGTGGTCAAATTGGCGCATCGAATCACAGTTCAGTCAGCTTCCCTGCCTGGTTCGCCAAGGTCATATATTCCTTGAACCAATGCCATGTGCACGGTTGCGGAAATTTGTAGCACGGGCGCGCGCGTCACTCTGTCTGATGTACCCGAAGTGCTGCTAACTGCGACCAATTCTGAACCTCAGGTTCAGGATGCCGGCCTAGCGGCCAAGGTGGGGGCCTATCCAACGGCATCGGGAGTTCCCGATGCCGTTTCCTTTTTGAGGGCCTGCTTGCATGCGGCGCGCGCATGCAAGCAGGCCCTCATGCCCCTTCTGCGCCGATCACGACCATGCAATACTGGCTGATGAAGTCCGAACCGGACGAAGCAAGCATCGACGATCTCGCCAACGCACCGCAGCGCTCGCTGCCGTGGACCGGCGTGCGCAACTATCAGGCGCGCAATTTCATGCGCGACACGATGAAGATCGGCGACGGCGTGCTGTTCTATCACTCGAGCTGCCCCGAGCCAGGCATCGCCGGCCTCGCCGAAGTGTCGTCGACGCCCTACCCCGATCCCACGCAGTTCGATCCGAAAAGCCCCTACTACGACCCGAAATCGACGCGGGAAGCGCCACGCTGGCTGCTCGTCGACGTGCGCTTCGTGAAGAAATCGCCGCTCGTGCCGCTCGCCGCGCTGCGCGAGCACGACGAACTCGCCGACATGCGCGTGCTCGCGCGTGGCAACCGGCTGTCGATCACGCCCGTCACGCGCGCCGAATGGCGGTTCATCACCGAAAAGTTGATGAAGTAGGCGCGCGCCAAAGGTCAAATCTGGTCAGTACACCCTGCCGTCACGGAACTCGCGGCACGTTCGCGCGGCCTAAGCAACCGCTGTCGGCCGATCGGGCCGGCTGTCGTTTTTTCGTCGCGCGGCACGCCCGCGTCGCGCACGCGTGATCCGCGTGCGCGCCCTCGCACAAGGAGTCCAACAATGACCAAGAAATCCGCACTCGCGCTGTCGCTCGCCCTCGCCGCCGCCGTCCCCGTCGCGCTGACGCTCGCGTCGCCCGCCGCACACGCCCAGACGGCGAACCCGCACTTTCCGGAGCCGGCGGGTGTGTTGTCGCTCTCGTCGCAGGCGAGCGCCGACGTACCACAGGACATCATCCACATCACGCTGTTCTACGAGCAGCAGGCCAAGGACCCGGGCAGCCTCACCGCGCAGTTGAACCAGCGTGCGGACGCGGCCCTGTCGCAGGCCAAGGGCGTATCGGGCGTCACCGCGCACACGGGCGCGTTCTCCGTATATCCGAGCACCGATCGCGACGGCAAGATCTCCGCATGGCGCGGCCGCACCGAGGTTGCGCTCGAATCGCGCGATTTCGCCGCGGCGTCGAAGCTGGCAGGCCAGTTGTCGAACCTGATGCAGGTCGCGAACGTCGAGTTCTCGCTGTCGCCGGAAGCGCAGCGCGCGGCCGAGCAGAAGCTCACGACCGAGGCGATCAAGTCGTTCCGCGCCCGCGCGGACGAAGCCGCGAAGGCGTTCGGCTACAGCAGCTACACGATCCGCGACGTGAACGTCGGCAGCGGCCGCAACGTGCAGCCGTACCCGCGCATGATGGCGATGGCCGCGGCGCCGATGGACAGCGCGAAGATGAGCGCGCCGATCGCGGTCGAAGGCGGCAAGGCCACCGTGTCGGTCACCGTCAACGGCTCGGTGCAGATGAAGTAACGCGCATCGCGCAGTCGCCGAAACGCAAAACGCCGGCCCGAGGGCCGGCGTTTTTCATCCGCATCCGGTATCGATGCTCGCGCCGATCCCGCGTGCATCGATACCGCGTCATGCAGCCACCTCGTGCAGCCACCTCATGCGGCCGCATTCGCGTTCGCCGCGCGGCGGCGATACGCCCAGACCATCATCGCGATACCCGCGACGATCATCGGCAACGACAGCCACTGCCCCATCGACAGGCCGAGCGCCAGCAGACCGAGGAAGTCGTCGGGCTCGCGCGCGAACTCGACCGTGAAACGTGCGAGGCCGTAACCGATCAGGAACAGCGCCGATATCGCGCCCATCGGCCGCGGCTTGCGCGCGAACAGGAACAGCACGAAGAACAGCGCGATACCTTCGAGCGCGATTTCATAGAGCTGCGAAGGATGGCGCGGCAGCATCTGGTATTGCATGAACACGTCGGCGAGATGCCACTTCTCGACGAGTTCCGGATGTTTCGGCAGCCATGCCGCATCGTCGCGCATCGCGCCCGGGAACAACATCGCCCACGGCGCTGTCGGATCGGTCACGCGGCCCCACAGTTCGCCGTTGATGAAATTGCCGAGCCGCCCGGCCGCGAGCCCCGTCGGCACCATCGGCGCGACGAAATCGGTGACCTGCAGCCAGTGTCGCTTGCGCTGCCACGCGAACAGCGCCATCGCGAGCGTCACGCCGAGGAAGCCGCCGTGAAACGACATGCCGCCTTCCCACACCTTGAACACGTCGAGCGGATGCGAGAAGTAGAAATCGGCCTTGTAGAACAGCACATAGCCGAGCCGGCCGCCGAGCACGGTACCGAGCACGCCGTAGAACATCATGTCGTCGATGTCCTTCGCGGTCCAGCCCTGCGCCGCGACGTGCGGCAGCTTCAGGCGGATCCGGCCGACGACGATCGCCGCGATGAAGGCGACGAGATACATGAGGCCGTACCAGCGCACGGCCAGCGGCCCGAGATGGATCGCTACGGGGTCGAAATTCGGGTGAATGATCATGGGTTAGCGAAGAAGTTTTCGAATACGGTGCGGCCGTCGCACACATGCAGGACCGCGCATTGGACGGCGATCGCGCGCCGTCGTTCACGTCACGTGGCGAGGCCCTGCGCGCGCACGACGTCGATGAAGCCGGCGAGCACGGGGCTCACGTCGCCGGTGCGCCACACGAGGCCCGTCTCGACGACCGGCGCCACGCCGGCGAGCGGCCGGTAGACCACGCCGGTGCGCCGCAGGTTACGCAGCGATTGCGGCACGAGTGCGACGCCCATGCCGGCCGACACGAGGCTGACGATCGTCTGCATCTGGATTGCCTCCTGGCCGATGCGCGGGGGTTCCCCCGCCGCGCCGTAGCAGCCCGTAATGATGTCATAAAAGCCGGGCGCCAAACGACGCGGAAAGATCACGAGCGGCAACGCGGCGACCTCGGCGAGCTGCACGGGCGCGTCCTCGGGCGCGTCGGACGCCCCGGCCGGCATCGCGACCACCAGCGGCTCGCGCACGACGGGCAGGTACGACAGCCCGGCCGCATGACGCGGCGGCACGGGCGGAATCACGAGCCCGGCGTCGATGCGCCCGGCGACGAGTTCGTCGATCTGCACGTCGCTCGTCGCTTCCGCGAGCTGCAGCCGCACCTGCGGATAGCGCGCGCCGAACGCACGCAGCAACGACGGCAACAGCCCGTAATCGGCGGTCGACACGAACGCGAGCGACAGCGAGCCGGCCTCGCCTCGCGCGAGCCGCCGCGCGAGCGGCGGCAGCGCATCGGCCGACGCCAGCAGCCGGCGCACGTCCGGCAGCAGCGCCGCACCGACCGCCGTCAGCGCCACGGAGCGCTTGGTGCGCACGAACAGCGCGACGCCGAGCGCATCCTCGAGCGCGCGGATCGCCTGCGACAGCGGCGGCTGCGTCATCGACAGGCGCTCGGCCGCGCGGCCGAAATGGCGCTCGTCGGCGACGGTCGCGAAATAGCGCCACTGGCGCAGGTCGGGCGTGGGTTCGGCCATGTTCATCTCATTCGCAAAACGACTTAATAGGCGATGAATAATATATTGGACATCCCAAACCGGACACTCCATTCTTGACTGATCCGAACCGGCACGCCGTTCGCGCCGGCGTCGCCAAAACAACGATGGAGCTCCCCATGTCGTACAACCGCCGCTCTAAAAACATCACGCAAGGCGTGGCCCGTTCGCCGAACCGCTCGATGTATTACGCCCTCGGCTACCAGAAGGACGATTTCGACAAGCCGATGATCGGCATCGCCAACGGCCATTCGACGATCACGCCGTGCAATTCCGGCCTGCAGCGGCTGTCGGACGCGGCCGTGGAGGCCGTGAAGGCGGCCGGCGCGAATCCGCAGATCTTCGGCACGCCGACGATTTCGGACGGCATGTCGATGGGTACCGAAGGCATGAAGTACTCGCTCGTGTCGCGGGAAGTAATCGCCGATTGCATCGAAACCTGCGTGCAGGGCCAGTGGATGGACGGCGTCGTGGTGGTCGGCGGCTGCGACAAGAACATGCCGGGCGGCATGATCGCGCTCGCGCGCCTGAACGTGCCGGGCATCTACGTGTACGGCGGCACGATCCGCCCGGGCAACTGGAAAGGCCGTGACCTGACGATCGTGTCGGCGTTCGAGGCCGTCGGAGAGTTCACCGCGGGCCGGATGTCGCAGGAGGATTTCGAAGGCGTCGAGAAAAACGCGTGCCCGACGTCGGGTTCGTGCGGCGGCATGTACACCGCGAACACGATGAGCTCGTCGTTCGAGGCGCTCGGGATGTCGCTGCTGTATTCGTCGACGATGGCGAACCCCGACCAGGAGAAGGTCGATTCGGCCGCCGAATCGGCGCGCGTGCTGGTCGAGGCGGTGAAGCGCGACCTGAAGCCGCGCGACATCATCACGAAGCAATCGATCGAGAACGCGGTGTCGGTGATCATGGCCACCGGCGGCTCGACCAATGCGGTGCTGCACTATCTCGCGATCGCGCACGCGGCCGAGGTCGACTGGACGATCGACGACTTCGAGCGCATCCGCAAGCGTGTGCCGGTGATCTGCGACCTGAAGCCGTCGGGAAAGTACGTCGCGACCGACCTGCACCGGGCCGGCGGGATTCCGCAGGTGCTGAAGATCCTGCTCGATGCGGGGCTGCTGCACGGCGACTGCATGACGATCACCGGCCGCACGATCGCCGACGAACTGAAGGACGTGCCGGCCGTGCCGCGCGCGGATCAGGACGTCATCTTCCCGATCGACCGTGCACTGTACAAGGAAGGCCATCTGGCGATCCTGAAGGGCAATCTCGCGGAAGACGGCGCGGTCGCGAAGATCACCGGCCTGAAGAACCCGGTGATCACGGGCCCGGCGCGCGTGTTCGACGACGAGCAGAGCGCGATGGACGCGATCCTCGGCGACCGGATCCGCGCGGGCGACATCCTCGTGCTGCGCTACCTCGGCCCGCAAGGCGGCCCGGGCATGCCGGAAATGCTCGCGCCGACCTCCGCGATCATCGGCAAGGGGCTCGGCGAATCGGTCGGCTTCATCACGGACGGCCGCTTCTCGGGCGGCACCTGGGGCATGGTGGTCGGCCACGTCGCGCCGGAGGCATTCGTCGGCGGCACGATCGCGCTGGTGCAGGAAGGCGATTCGATCACGATCGACGCGCACCGGCTGCTGCTGCAACTGAACGTCGACGATGCGGAACTCGCGCGCCGCCGCGCCGCGTGGCAACAGCCGGCGCCGCGCTATACGCGCGGGGTGCTCGCGAAATTCGCGGCGCTCGCCCGGCCGGCGAACCAGGGGGCGGTCACAGGCTGATACGGGGCGCGCACCGCATACGACCCCGATAAACGGCGCGGCCGGGGAACGCGCAAAACGTGCTTCCCCTTTGCTTCTATAATGCGCGGACCATGAAGCCGGCCGTCCCCGCCGGCGGAGAACCGCATGAAACAGACGATATTGCGCGTGCTGCTCGCCACGCTGCTGACCGGCAGCGCTGCGGCGGCCCGTGCCGACCAGGCCGGCGGGCTCGCGCTGGCGCAACGCAAGAACTGCATGGCCTGCCATGCCGTCGGCAAGCCGCTGATGGGGCCGTCGTTCCACGACATCGCCGGCAAGTACGCGGCGCGCGGCGACGCCGTCGATTATCTGGCGCAATCGATCGTGAAAGGCAGCGTCGGTGTATGGGGCAGCGTGCCGATGCCCGCCAATACGCAACTGACGAGCGCCGAAGCGCACACGCTTGCCCAGTGGGTGCTGTCGGTACGCTGACGCGGATACCCGCGCGGCGTGCCCATGCCGTGCAGCGCGTCGCAGGCCGGCGGCCCTGACCGGCGGACCGGCGCCTCACCGCCGGCTTCGCAGGCCCTTACCGGGCCGCTCCCTCTTTTTCACCGTCGCGAACGAGGGCCGTTCAGCCGGCATGACCGGCGCGACGGCGGGCGATTTCTTCATCGACCGCATCGCGCACCCAGTCCATCACCTCGGTTTCCAGTGCAAGTGCGACTTCGCGCGTGACCTGGCCGACCAGCCAGGCCGAATGTTCATGCAGCGCATCGCGACAACGCGCTTCGATGGCCTCGCGCCCCGCCCCGGTCAGATAGTTCGTCAGGCGATGGCGCAGCCGTTCGGCGATGTGCTGCGCATCCTCGGGCGTGAGCGCGGCCGCGGCGGGTGCGTCCGGCAGCGGTGCGGTGCCCGACGGGCCCGCGTGCGGCACTGCCGTCTCGGGCGCGTGCACGGCCGCCTCGCGCGCAATCGCGGCGAACGTGGGCTGCGGCAACCCCTCATCGACCAGCGACGAGCGCAGCGGCGCCGTCATCGCCGCCGCCTCTTCGGCAACCACGTGCCCGGCGGCGCCCGGTTCGGCCGGCGCATCGGTCTCGCCCGCATCCGCAGGCGTCACCACGTCTCCCTGCAACTCGACAGCCGGGACGTGCGGCGTCGGCACGGGTTCGACGACGACGGATTCGGGGTCGGCTTCGATTTTCGGGGGAGCCGGCGCGGCGCCTGCGCCGGGGACGATCACGTCGGTGAGCACCGGAATCGCCGCGCTGTCGTGCGGCAGGGGTGCGGCCGACGCGGACACGGCGGCCGATGCGGACGAGCGAGCCGGCGCCGGCTTGCCCGGCACCAGCACGTCGGTCAGCGTCGGGATCGAGGATGAATCGGCTTCTGTCACGGGAACACTCCGTCGACGGTTGCGGCTAGCCGCCCTGCTTGTAATTGTTCAGCGCGTAGCCGCGGTCGCGGTAGAACCGGTAGCGGTCGCGGCCCGCGGCCAGCTCGTCCGGCGCGTTGCCGACCACTTCGAGCAGGCGCTCGAAGCGGGCGAACTGCGCGGGCACGGTCGCGCCGAGGTTCAGCAGCACGTGGTGATGCGGCGCGCGATCGAGATCGGCGGCCAGCACGATCGGCGTGCCGGCTGCGTGCTCGCTGTCGACGCCGCAATGCGGGATGAAATCGAGCGGCGAGAACGTCCAGAGCCGCTCGTCGAGCGCGCGCAGGCGCGCGGGCTCGGCGAGCACGACGACCGGCTGCCCGGCCTGATAGGCCTTGCGCAGCAGCCGGCACGCATACGCGAGCGAATCGCCGACGTTCGAGTGGAAATCGATCCGCGTCATTGCCCGCGCACCCGCTGCGTCGTCGGTACCGCCATCACTGGCCGGCGCGGTCGATCAGGAACTGCGCGAGCAACGGCACCGGACGGCCCGTCGCGCCCTTCGCGGCACCGCCCTTCCATGCGGTGCCCGCGATGTCGAGGTGGGCCCACGGATAGCTCTCCGTGAAGCGCGACAGGAAGCACGCCGCGGTCACCGCGCCGGCCGGACGCCCGCCGATGTTCGCGAGATCCGCGAAATTCGACTTCAGCTGCTCCTGGTACTCGTCGTCGAGCGGCATGCGCCATGCCGGGTCGTTCGCCTCGCGCGACGCGTCGAGCAGTTCGCCCGCGAGCGCGTCGTTCGTCGAGAACAGCCCGCTGTTGTGGGCGCCGAGCGCGATCACGCACGCGCCCGTCAGCGTCGCGACGTCGATCACGGCGGCCGGCTTGAAGCGCTCGGCATACGTGAGCGCGTCGCACAGGATCAGGCGGCCTTCGGCGTCGGTGTTCAGCACCTCGATCGTCAGCCCCTTCATGCTGGTGACGATGTCGCCCGGCTTCGTCGCGTTGCCGCCCGGCATGTTCTCGCAGGTCGGCACGATCGCGACGACGTTGATCTTCAGGCCCATCTCGGCGACCGCGCGGATCGTGCCGAGCACCGAGCCCGCGCCGCACATGTCGTACTTCATCTCGTCCATGCCCTCGCCCGGCTTCAGCGAGATGCCGCCCGTGTCGAACGTGATGCCCTTGCCGACCAGCACGACCGGCGCGGCCTTCGCGGCCGCGCCCTGGTAGTGCAGCACGATGAACTGCGGCGGCTCGACCGACGCGCGCGCGACCGACAGGAACGACCCCATCTTCAGCGCCTGGATCTGCTTGAGCCCGAGGACTTCGGCCTTCAGGCCCCAATCCTTCGCGATCTTCTTCGCGGTGTTGCCGAGATAGGTCGGCGTGCAGACGTTGCCCGGCAGGTTGCCGAGATCGCGGGTGAGATCCATCCCGTTCGCGAGCGCGACGGCCTGCTTGATCGCGACCTTCGCGGCCTTCTCGTCCGCCGGGTCGACGCTGAACACGACGCGCTTGAGCGTGTGCGACGCCGGTTCCGGCTTGCTCTTCATCTGCGTGAAGCGGTAGGTCTCGTTGCGCAGCGCGAGGATCGCGGCGCGCACGCCCCAGTCGGAGCTGCGCTCGTCGACCGGCAGCTGCGCGAGCGAGAACGTGACCTGGACGACCTTGGTCGCCAGCAGCGCGCGCCACGCGGCGGTGACCGCGTCGTTATAGGCTTTCTGATTGAAAGCATCCTGCTTGCCGAGCCCGACGAGCAGCACGCGCGACGCGCCGATGCCCGATACTTCGTGCAGGAACAGCGTCTTGCCGCGCTTGCCGTCCATGTCGCCGGCCTTCACCACGCGCGAGATCAATCCCTTGGTGGCCGTGTCGATGTCGAGCGCCGCGCCCGACAGGGTCTGCGCCTCGAAGATGCCGAGCACGATGCAGTCGGACTTCCCGGTCAGGAACCCCTTGGCCTCGCCTTTGCTCCAATCACAGCCTTTTATGCTAAAGTCCATCGCGCTTGTCCTCGGATAAAATCTGGGCTAAGGATGAAAGCCGCAATTATCCGCTATTTTTCCCGTGGCGGCGCGAGCGCTCCACCACGCGTGCGCAGCCTCCCGCCCTCTTCTCATCAAGAATGATCTTCGAACGCTCCCTCCAGCGCGAGCTTGCGTATACGGCTGGCGCCGTGTTCATGGTGCTGCTCACGATCATGCTCACGACGATGATGATTCGCATCGTCGGCTACGCCGCGTCCGGCGAAATCGATCCGCGCGACGTGCTCGTGCTGATCGGCCTGACCGTGATCGGCTACCTCGCCGTGATGCTCGTCGTCACGCTGTTCGTGTCCATCCTGTTCGTGCTGACCCGGTGGTACCGGGACTCCGAAATGGTGGTGTGGCTCGCGTCGGGCGTGAGTCTCACGCGCCTCATCAAGCCGATCGGCGTGTTCGCCACGCCGATCATCCTGCTGATCACCTTCTTCGCGTTCGTCGGCTGGCCGTGGTCGAACCAGCAGAGCAAGATGATCAAGGCGCGCTTCCAGCAGCGCGACGAGATCTCGCTGCTCGCGCCGGGCCAGTTCCGCGAATCGGCCGCGAATCATCGCGTGTTCTTCATCGAGAAGATGTCGCCCGACCAGAGCAAGGTGCAGAACGTATTCGTCACGTCGACGGAAAACGGCAAGCTCAACGTGGTCGTGTCGCAGACGGGCCACACGGAAACCTCGAAGGACGGCGATCGCTTCGTCGTCCTCGAGGACGGCCGCCGCTACGACGGCACGCCCGGCCAGCCGAACTTCAAGATCATGGAGTTCGAGCGCTACGGCGTGAAGATCACGAGCAAGCCGGTCGTCAACGTGCAGACCACCAACAGCACGCCCACCCCCGACCTGCTGCGCAACCCGACGCGCGACAACCTCGCGGAATTCGCGTGGCGCGCGGGGCTGCCGCTGATCGCGATCAACCTGATGGTGCTCGGCATCCCGCTCTCGTACCAGAACCCGCGTCGCAGCCGCACGATCAATCTCGTGATGGCCGTGCTGATCTACCTCACGTACTCGAACCTGCTGAACGTCGTGCAGGCGCAGATCGAGCAGGGCAAGATGTCGTTCGGCGTCGGTCTCGTCGGGCTGCACGTGCTCGTCGCGGCGATCGTCGCATTCATTTTCTGGTTGCGCGTGCGCAATCGTCCGCTGTTGACACGCGCGCTGTTCGGCCGCTCGGGAGCATGATCGATGCGGCTCTATGAAAAATACTTCGCGCGACAGATCTACGTCACGTTCATCTTCATCCTGTTCGCGTTCTCCGGCCTGTTCTTCTTCTTCGACCTGATCAGCGAGCTGAACTCGGTCGGGCACGGCAACTACAAGTTCGGCTACGCGGTGCTGCGCGTCGCGCTGCAGACGCCGTCGCGCTTCTACGAGATCATCCCGGTCGCCGCGCTGATCAGCGCGATCTACGTGTTCGCGCAGATGGCCGCGAACTCGGAATTCACGATCTTCCGCGTGTCGGGCCTCGCGACCAACCAGGCGCTGCGCTCGCTGCTGAAGATCGGCGTGCCGCTCGTGATCGTCACCTACCTGATCGGCGAATTCGTCGGGCCGTACGCGGATCAATTGTCCGAGCGCGTGCGGCTGCAGGCGCTCGGCGCGTCGGTGTCGTCGAACTTCCAGTCGGGCGTGTGGGTGAAGGACACGCTCGCGGCCCGCGAGAACGGCGAGCAGGTCACGCGCTTCGTCAACGTCGGCAGCCTGTCGCCCGATTCGACGATCAGCAACGTGCGCATCTACGAATTCGATTCGAAATTCCAGCTGCAGAACGTGCGGATCGCGCAGACCGGCCGCTACGAGCCGCCCGGCCACTGGCTGCTGACGGGCGTGACCGAAACCGAGCTGACGCCGATCAAGCCGGTCAGCGGCCAGCCGGCCGATGCGCTGAACCCCGTGTACCGGTCGCAGCAGGTGTCGCTGCCCGAATACCGGCTGCGGTCCGACCTGACGCCGCAGATCCTGTCGGTGCTGCTCGTGTCGCCGGAGCGCATGTCGATCATCAACCTGTTCCGCTACATCCAGCATTTGCGCGAGAACCAGCAGGACACGCAGCGCTACGACATCGCGCTGTGGCGCAAGCTGCTGTATCCGTTCGCGGTATTCGTGATGCTTGTGCTGTCGCTGCCGTTCGCGTACCTGCACACGCGGGCCGGCGTGGTCGGCGTGAAGGTGTTCGGCGGCATCATGCTCGGCATGAGCTTCCAGCTGCTCAACACGCTGTTCTCGCACATCGGCACGCTGAACACGTGGCCCGCGCCGCTGACCGCCGCGACGCCGGGCCTCATCTATCTCGCGCTCGGCCTGTTCGCGCTCAAGTGGGTCGACCGGCACTGAGCGCCGCGTCGCGACGGAGGCTTCGACATGCATTCGCACGGTATCGTCCTGTTCGGCCACGGCGCCCGCGATCCGCGCTGGGCCGAGCCGTTCGAGCGGCTCGCCGCGCGGCTGCGCGGCGCCGGCTCCCCTGCCACGCAGGTGTCGCTCGCGTTCCTCGAACTGATGACGCCGTCGCTCGGTGAGGCCGTGGCCGCGCAAGCCGCGGCCGGCTGCACGCGCATCACCGTGGTGCCGGTCTTTTTCGGCCAGGGCGGCCATGTGCGCCGCGACCTGCCCCAACTCGTCGACGCATGCCGCGCCGCGCATCCGGGCGTCGACATCCGCTGCGCGACGGCCGTCGGCGAAGACGACGGCGTGCTCGACGCGGTCGCGCGCTATTGCATCGAGCAGATCGATCGCGACGCGTGAGCGAAGCGGCGAGCCGTAGCGGCAAGCCCAAACAAAAAAGCGCTGGCTTCGGTAGCCAGCGCTTTTTTTCACCTATCGGACCCATCGCCGCATCGCCTGTCACGCGGACCGCTCCGCCGACTCAAGCGGCATTGCGCAACGCGTCGCCCTCTTTCGCGATCCGTACGCGTTCGGCGAACGCATCGCCGATCATCAGCAGGCTCGGTTCGGCCGGGTCGAGCCACGCCTGCGCGTCGCCCGCGGCCATCTGCGCGAGCGTCAGCGTCAGCGTGCGCTCGCGCGCGGTGCTGCACGCCTCGACGATCGCGACCGGCGTCGCGGGTGCACGGCCCGCGTCGATCAGCTGCTGTGCGATGCCGGGCGCGCTGTCGCGGCCCATGTAGTAGACGATCGAATCGGCGCGCGCGGCCTCGCGGATCTCGTCGCTGCCCGGTGCGCGGCTGTGCGTCGCGAACGCGACGCTGCGCGACACGCCGCGCAGCGTCAGAGACCGCTTCAGCGTCGCCGCGCCGGCCAGCGCCGCGGTGATGCCCGGCACGACCTCGTAGTCGATGCCTGCCGCCTCGAGCGCGCGCATTTCCTCTTCCGCGCGGCCGAACAGCATCGGATCGCCGCCCTTCAGCCGCACGACGCACGCATGCTCGCGCGCCGCGTCGACGATCTGCTTGTTGATGAAGTGCTGCGCGGTCGAACGCTGCCCGCAGCGCTTGCCGACGGCGATCTTGCGCGCGTTCGGCGCGTAGTCGAGCATCGCCGGCTCGACGAGCGCGTCGTGCAGCACCACGTCGGCCTGCTCGAGCAGCCGCATGCCGCGCACCGTGATGAGGTCCGCGGCGCCCGGCCCTGCTCCGATCAGATACACCTTGCCCATGTTTGTCGCTTCGCTAGTCGTGCTCATGCTCATGCGGATGCCGGCCGGCGCGCGCCGCCGCGTGGGCGGCGCTGAACGCCGGTCATGCCGCTCATGCGCGTTATGCCGAGAACGCCCGGATCATGCCGGCGGCGACCGTGTGATGCGTCGCCTCGTCGATCAGCACGAACGCGCCCGTACCGGGGTGCGCATCGTACGTGTCGCAAACGATCGGCTTCTGCAGCGTCAGCGCCACGCGGCCGATGTCGTTCATCTTCAGTTCCTGACGATCGGTCGCGTGCGACAGCGTATGCACGTCGAGCACCTGCTTGACCGCGCCGATCTTCGCGAACACCGTGCTGGTGGTCTGCTTCAGCAGGTACTTGCGCTGCGGCGACAGCGGCGCCTCGTCGAACCAGCACAGGTCGGCCTCGAGCTTCTTCGCCGGCTCGACCGGCTCGGCGGTCGTGACGAACATGTCGCCGCGCGACACGTCGACGTCTTCCTCGACGCGAATCGTCACCGTCTGCCCCGCGAATGCATGCGGCACGGCCGCGGTGCCGCCCGGCACCGGTGCGATGATCTCGGCGACCGTCGCGGTGCGGTTCGACGGCAGCACGACGATCGTATCGCCGACCTTCACTTCGCCCGACTCGATCCGGCCCATGTAGCCGCGGAAATCGTCGGCCGAGCTGCCGTCCTGGCGCGCGACCCACTGCACCGGGAAGCGCAGCGCGTCATGCGCCTGCGTCTCGACCGGCAGCGACTCGAGCACGTCGAGGAGCGGCTCGCCCGCGTACCACGGCATGCGCTCGCTCGCGCCGACGATGTTGTCGCCCTTGAGCGCCGACACCGGCACGAAGCGCACGTCGGTCAGGCCGAGCTGCTTCGCGAGCGCGACGTACGCATCGCGGATCTCGTTGAAGCGCGCCTCGCTGTAGTCGACGAGGTCCATCTTGTTGATCGCGACGATCACGTGCTGCAGCCCGAGCAGCTTGACGATCGCGCTGTGGCGCTTGGTCTGCGGCAGCAGATCGGCGACGCCGTTCTCGATCGTCACGCGCGTCGCGTCGATCAGGATGATCGCCGCGTGCGCGGTCGACGCGCCCGTGACCATGTTGCGCGTGTACTGCTCGTGCCCCGGCGTGTCGGCGATGATGAACTTGCGCTTCGCGGTCGCGAAGTAGCGGTACGCGACGTCGATCGTGATGCCCTGCTCGCGCTCGGCTTCGAGGCCGTCGGTCAGCAGCGCGAGGTCGAGCTCGTCGCCGACCGTGCGCTTGTTCTTCGCGCGCGACAGCGCGGACAGCTGGTCGGACAACACGGCCTTGCTGTCGTACAGCAGGCGGCCGATCAGCGTGCTCTTGCCGTCGTCGACGCTGCCCGCGGTGATGAAGCGCAGCACGCCGAGGTCTTCGGTGTTCTCGATGATGCTCATGATGTGAATGTCCTCGTGTGCTTCAGAAATAACCTTGCTTCTTGCGCTGTTCCATCGCGGCTTCGGACGCCTGGTCGTCCATCCGGGTCGCGCCGCGCTCGGTGATCTCGGTCACCGCCGTCTCGGCGATGATCTTCTCGACGTCGTCCGCGTCGCTCTCGACCGGGCACGTGCAGCTGATGTCGCCGACCGTGCGGAAGCGCACCTGCGCGAGCTCGCTCGTCTCGCCGTCACGCATCGGCGTGAGCGGCGTGACCGGCACGAGCAGCCCGTTGCGGCGCACGATCTCGCGCTGGTGCGCGTAGTAGATCGACGGCAGTTCGAGGTTCTCGCGCGCGATGTACTGCCACACGTCGAGCTCGGTCCAGTTCGAGATCGGGAACACGCGCAGATGCTCGCCCTTGTGCAGGCGCGCGTTGTACAGGCTCCACAGTTCCGGGCGCTGGGCTTTCGGATCCCACTGGCCGAATTCGTCGCGGAACGAGAAGATGCGCTCCTTCGCGCGTGCCTTCTCTTCGTCGCGGCGCGCGCCGCCGATCAGCGCCGTGTAACCGTGCTGCTCGATCGTCTCGAGCAGCGTGACGGCCTGCGCGGCATTGCGCGAATCGGTTTCGCGGCGCAGCACGACCGTGCCGCGCTTGATCGAATCCTCGACGTGGCCGACCACGAGCTCGGCGCCGAGCTCCTGCGCACGGCGGTCGCGGAAGTCGATCACTTCCTCGTAGTTGTGGCCCGTGTCGATATGCACGAGCGGGAACGGCAGCGTCGTCTTGCGGTTCGCGCCGAGGCCGAACGCCTTCAGCGCCAGATGCAGCACGACGACCGAATCCTTGCCGCCCGAGAACAACAGCGCCGGCTTGCTGCATTCGGCCACGAGTTCGCGCAGGATGTGGATCGACTCGGCTTCGAGCCAGTCGAGGTGGCCCATGCGGCTGTCGGCGCCGGCGGGCGGGGCAAAGGCGGATTGCTCGAGCGTCGTGCTCATGATTTCAGTCCTTCTCTTCTGGGTTCGTGCCGCCCGCTGTCGCGGGCGGCGCAATATTCGGTTTCTTGTCGGCTTTCAGTGCGCGGCGCCGGCGTCGGCATTCGCGGGAATCGGCGTGATCGTCGTGACGTGCAGCCCGCACTCCTTCGTGTCGCGCGACTCCCACCACCAGCGGCCCGCGCGGCTGTCCTCGCCGGGGCGGATCGCGCGCGTGCACGGCTCGCACCCGATGCTCGGATAGCCGCGCGCATGCAGCGGGTTGACCGGCACGTCGAACGCGTCAAGGTACGCCCACACGTCGGCTTCCGTCCAGTCGGCGAGCGGGTTGTACTTCGCGATCCCGCGCGCTTCGTCCTGTTCTTCCTCGTGCAGCTCCGCGCGCGTGACCGACTGCTCGCGACGCTGGCCCGTCACCCACGCGCCGACGTCGGCCAGCGCGCGGTTCAGCGGCTCGACCTTGCGGATATGGCAGCACGACTTGCGCAGCTCGACGCTCTCGTAGAACGCGTTCAGGCCGTGCTCGGCCACATACTGGTCGACCGCGTCCTGCCGCGGATGGAACTGCTCGATCTCGTAGCCGTAGCGCTCGCGCACGCGATCGATCATGCCGAGCGTTTCCGCGTGCAGGCGGCCCGTGTTCAGCGAGAAGATGCCGATCGGCACGCCCTTCGACAGGATCGCGTGCGTGAGCAGCATGTCTTCCGCGGCGAGGCTGCTCGCGAACTTCACCTTGTCGTGACGCTCGCCGATGCGCGCGAGCAGCGCGTCGAGGCGCTCGACCTTCGCGGCGAGTTCCGGCGTCAGCGCGGTGGCGGTCGCGGTGCTCATGCGCTCACCTTGGTGTCGGCCGCAGCCGCGCGGCGGCGGAACAGCGGCGCCGGCTCGTCGAACGCGCCCTGGTAACGCTGCGTGAATTCCGTGAACGCGTTCAGCGCGTCGTGGATGTCCTTGTCGGCCCGCACCGCGAATGCGTCGAAGCCGCAACGCGACATGTACAGCAACTGATCGCGCAGCACGTCGCCGATCGCGCGCAGCTCGCCGGTCCAGCCATGCCGCTCGCGCAGCAGGCGCGCGATGCTGTAGCCGCGGCCGTCCGCGAAGCGCGGGAAGTCGACGGCGATCAGCGAGATCGCGCCGAAGTCGGCCACGAGATCGGCCGGTTCGCTGTCCGGCGCGAGCCACACGCCGAGTTCGTCCTTCGTCCTCGCGGCGACGAGCGCCGCGCGCTCGGCCTGCCACAACGCGAACGGCACCAGCACCTTGCCGGCCGGCAATGCGTCGACCGCGGGCAGCGTACCGTCTTCCGCCGCGCGCACGACCTGCCATGCGTCGTCGATCACTGCGCGGTTCTTGATAATCGAAGCCATCTGCAAATTCCTTCTACCCGGTTGGTTACGCGTTCACTGCCTGGCGCGCCGCATACACGCGCTCCTTGAACGGCGCGATGCCGATGCGATCGTACGTATCGACGAAGCGCTCGCCGTCGATGCGTGCCTCGACGAACGTATCGATCAGCTTCGCGATCACGTCGGGCACTTCTTCCGCCGAGAACGACGGCCCGATCACGCGGCCGAGGCGCGCGCCGTTGCGGCCCGTGCCCTGCTCGCCGCCGAGCGACACCTGGTACCACTCGGCGCCGTCCTTGTCGACGCCGAGAATACCGATGTTGCCGACGTGGTGGTGACCGCACGAGTTCATGCAACCGGAAATGTTCAGCGACAGGTCGCCGAGGTCGTACACGTAGTCGAGATCGTCGAAACGCTGCTGGATCGCCAGCGCGATCGGGATCGACTTCGCGTTCGCGAGCGAGCAGAAGTCGCCGCCCGGGCACGCGATGATGTCGGTCAGCAGGCCGATGTTCGGCGTCGCGAAACCGGCCGCCTTCGCCTTTTCCCACAGCGCGAACAGGTCGCGCTTCTTCACGTTCGCGAGAATCAGGTTCTGCTCGTGCGACACGCGCAGCTCGCCGAACGAGTACGCGTCGGCCCAGTCGGCGACCAGATCCATCTGCGCGTCGGTCGCGTCGCCCGGCGCCACGCGGTGATCCTTCAGCGACAGCGTGACGGCCGCATAGCCCGGCACCTTGTGCGGCGCGACGTTACGCTCGACCCAGCGCGCGAACGCCTTGTTCTCGAGCAGGTGCTGTTCGAACGACGCGTCGGTGTCGGCCAGCTTCTCGTAGACGGGCGGCTGGAAGTACTGCGACACGCGGTCGAGTTCGGCCTGCGTGAGCGTCGACGGGCCGTCCTTCAGGTGCTGCCACTCTTCCTCGACCTGCTGCGCGAACTTCGCCGGCGACAGCGCCTTCACGAGGATCTTGATCCGCGCCTTGTACAGGTTGTCGCGGCGGCCATAGCGGTTGTACACGCGCAGCACGGCTTCGCAGTAGGTGAGCAGGTGCTGCCACGGCAGGTCTTCCTTGATCACCGCGCCGACGATCGGCGTACGGCCGAGGCCGCCGCCCGCGAGAATGCTCGCGACCACCTCGCCCTGCGCGTTCTTCTTCAGGTACACGCCGAGGTCGTGGATCTGCACGGCCGCGCGGTCATGCTTCGAACCCGACACCGCGATCTTGAACTTGCGCGGCAGCCACGCGAATTCGGGATGGAACGTCGACCACTGGCGCAGGATCTCGGCCCACGGGCGCGGATCGATCTCTTCGTCCTGCGCGACGCCGGCGAACTGGTCGGCCGTGATGTTGCGGATGCAGTTGCCCGACGTCTGGATGCCATGCATCTGCACCGACGCGAGCTTCGCGAGGATCTCGGGCGTGTCCTCGAGCTGGATCCAGTTGAACTGGATGTTCGAGCGCGTCGAGAAGTGGCCGTAGCCGCGGTCGTGCTCGCGGGCGATGCGCGCGAGCATCCGCAGCTGGTCGCTGCGCAGGTTGCCGTACGGAATCGCGATGCGGTGCATGTACGCGTGGCGCTGCATGTACAGGCCGTTCTGCAGACGCAGCGGACGGAACTCGTCTTCGCTCAACTCGCCCGACAGCCGGCGGCGCACCTGATCGCGGTACTGCGCGACGCGTTCGTCGACGATCGTCTGGTCGTATTGGTCGTACTGATACATTCGGGGACCCCAGGGTTTTCGTGGTGACCGCGCGACGTCCTAGCCACGTCGCGCCCGAATCTCCGTTCCGTCGTCACCGCCGCCAACCGCTGCCGGCTGGATTGCTAATGACGAAAACAGATATCCATATTTGAAAAACTCCGGTGAATCGTAATAAACTCGCCTTATATTTCAAACGACTAAAAAATTCTGTTGATATGCGGAAGGGTTATAAATGAACCTGCACCAATTTCGCTTCGTGCGCGAGGCCGTCCGGCAGAATTTCAACCTCACCGAGGCCGCCAAGGCGCTCTACACGTCGCAGCCGGGGGTATCGAAGGCGATCATCGAGCTCGAGGACGAGCTGGGCGTCGAGATCTTCACGCGGCACGGCAAGCGCGTGCGCTCGCTCACCGAGCCGGGGCGGATCATCCTTGCATCGGTCGAGCGGATCCTGCAGGAAGTGGAAAGCCTGAAAAGGGTCGGAAAAGATTATGCGGCGCAGGATCAGGGCAACCTGACCATCGCGGCGACCCACACGCAGGCCCGCTACTCGCTGCCGGCCGCGATCGCCGAATTCAAGAAGCGCTTCCCGAAGGTCCACCTGTCGATCCTGCAGGGCAGCCCGACGCAGGTGGCCGAGATGGTGATTCACGACCAGGCCGATCTCGCGATCGCGACCGAGGCGATCTCCGACTACAAGGAGCTCGTGTCGCTACCCTGCTTCCAGTGGCATCACGCGGCCGTCGTGCCGGCCGACCACCCGTTGCTCGAACGCAAGCCGGTCACGCTGGACGATCTCGCCCAGTACCCGCTGATCACGTATGACGACGCGTTCGCGGGCCGCAAGAAGATCAACCATGCATTCGCGCTGCGCGGGCTGTCGCCGGACATCGTGCTCGAGGCGATCGACGCCGACGTGATCAAGACCTATGTCGAGCTCGGACTCGGCGTCGGCATCATGGCCGACATCGCGTTCAATCCCGAGCGCGACCGCGGCCTGCGGCTGATTCCGGTCGGCCACCTGTTCGGCAGCAACGTGACGCGCGTCGCGCTCAAGCAGGGCGCCTACCTGCGCAGCTATGTGTATACGCTGGTCGAGCTGCTGTCGCCGACGCTGAACCGCAAGCTTATCGAGCAGGCGCTCAAGGGCGAATCCGAATCGTACGAGCTGTAAGCGCGCCCAAGCCCCGAGGGGCTCGGCAGAACCCGGGGCGGCCCGGCGTTTTCTCGAGCCCGCGTGTATAAACACAGGGGCGCATATCGCGCCCCTTTTTGCTGCCCGACGGAGATTCCCGCATGACGCTTCCCGCCCTGCCACGGCTTCCCGCCTCGTTGCGCCGCGCCGCCGGCGCCGCCCTCGTGCTGGCCTGCGCGGCCGCGCATGCCGACCTGAAGGTCGGCGTCGACCTGTCGTCCACCGGCCCGGCCGCCGCGATCGGCATCACGAGCAAGAACGCGATCCTGATGTGGCCGAAGACGATCGCCGGGCAGCCCGTGCAGGTCACGGTGCTCGACGACGCGTCCGACCCGGGCAACGCGGTGCGCAACATCCGCAAGCTGGTCGACGAGGATCACGTCGACGTCGTGGTCGGGCCGAACATCACGCCGGCCGCGCTCGCGGCGCTCGACGCGGTGGCCGCCGCGCAGACGCCGATGATCACGCTGGTCGGCTCCGGCGCGATCGTCGAGCCGCAGGAAGGCGCGCGGACCTGGGCGTTCAAGATGGCGCAGGGCGACCGCGCGATGGCCGACGTGATGACGCGCTACATGGCCAACCACGGCGTGAAGACGGTCGGCTTCATCGGCTTCGCGGACAGCTACGGCGACAGCTGGCTCAACGAATTCACGCGCTTCGCGGAGCTGCGCAAGATTCGCGTGGTCGCGACCGAGCGCTTCAACCGCACCGACGCGAGCGTCACGGGCCAGGCGCTGAAGCTCATCGCGGCGAAGCCCGATGCGATCCTGATCGCGGGCTCGGGCACGCCGGCCGTGCTGCCGCAGCGCACGCTGATCGAGCGCGGCTACAAGGGGCCCGTCTACCAGACCCACGGGATCGCGACGCCGGAATTCATCAAGCTGGGCGGCAAGGACGTCGACGGGACGCTGTTCCCGACCCAGCCGGTCGTCGTCGCGCGCACGCTGCCGGCCGACCATCCGGCCCGCCAGGCCGCGCTCGCGTTCGTCGACGCGTACGAGGCGAAGTACGGCGCCGGCACGGCCACGCAGTTCGCGGGCGACGCGGCGGGCGTGTACCCGCGCCTGGCCGATGCGGTCGGCCGTGCGTTGAAAGCCGCGCAGCCCGGCACGCCCGCGTTCCGCACGGCGCTGCGCCGCGAGCTCGAACGCGCGCACGAACTCGTCGTGCCGAACGGCGTCGTCAATACGAGCGACAAGGATCACGTCGGGCTCGATCAGCGCGCGAGCGTGATGGGCGTCGTGAAGCAGGGCCGCTTCGTCTACCTGAGCCAGTGACTTGCGTGCGGATGCCGGGCAGCTTGCCCGGCATCCGGTTTTCCGCCATAATTCGCGTTTCGCCGCGTACGACCATGCGCGGCCAGGATCAAGCCCAGGTGGTGAAATTGGTAGACGCAGGGGACTCAAAATCCCCCGCCGCAAGGCGTGCCGGTTCGATTCCGGCCCTGGGCACCAGTCTTTCGCAGCATCCCGCGCTGCCACTGTCGAAACCCGCGCAAGCTCGCCGCTTCGCGGGTTTCTTGTTTTTGCCGCGCGTTCCTCACCGCATCGAGTGACCGACAGCGGCCTGCCGTCCTCAGCCCGTCAACTCGCGAACGAAGTCGAGAAACACCCGCACCTTCGCGGCGACGAGGTTCGACGCGTGGTGATACGCGTAAAGCGGGAAGGTCTCGTCGGTCCATTCCGGTAATAGCAGGACCAACCGCCCTTCGGCGAGGATGTCCCGCGCATAGAGCTCGAGCAGTTGCGCGATGCCGACGCCGCCCAGGCACGCGCCGAGCAGCCCGCCCGTATCGTTGACCATCAGCCTGCCGGCGGCGTCGACCGGCACGACTTCCTTGCCGCGATGAAATTCCCATTCGTACGGTCGCCCCGTCACCGGATCGCGGATCAGCACGCACCGGTGACCGTCCGCGAGATCCCGAGGGTGCCGCGGCTCGCCGTGACGCGCGACGTAGGCCGCCGACGCGCAGGTCAGCACGCGCGTCTCGAGCAGCAGTCGCGCTCGATACGACGACGGCTCCGGGATGCCGAAGCGCACGGCCACGTCGAAGCCGTCGGCGACGAGGTCGCCCATCCGGTCCCGCACGCTGATCTCGACCGACAGATCGGGAAAGCGGTCGAGAAATTCCGCCATCCGCGGCGCCAGCACGTAGTGGCCGAACGTGCCGTCCACGTTGACCCGCAGCCGCCCCCTCACGCGCGCCTTCGACTGGCCGGCGTCGAGCGCCGCCTCCTCGATACCGGCCAGCAGCGGCGCGACCGCCTCGTAAAAGCGTCGCCCTTCGTCGGTCAGCGTGATCGCGCGCGCCGTCCGGTTGAAGATCCGGATGCCGACCCGCTCTTCCAGTCGCGCGACCGCGCGGCTCACTGCCGGTTGCGTCAGCCCCATCGCCTCGCCCGCCCG
This sequence comes from Burkholderia sp. AU39826, assembly GCF_020419965.1. Lineage (NCBI taxonomy): Bacteria > Pseudomonadati > Pseudomonadota > Betaproteobacteria > Burkholderiales > Burkholderiaceae > Burkholderia > Burkholderia sp. AU39826. The sequence goes on along the minus strand of NZ_JAIZQG010000004.1, from coordinate 55,577 downwards.
CGCGAAGGTGCCGGCCTCGATCACCGCCGAGAGCACGCCGATACCACTGAGCAACCTGCTGTCGAATCCCATTAGACATACTTTTAGTCATTCATTGACTGATCATTATTCATTATTTTTATTGATCGAGGAAGCCTACAGTAGTCCTGTCGCCGGATCGAACGGCATTCATCCATTCACCAGGAGCAGGACATGAGCACATCGGAACAGGTCGCCCTCGTCACGGGTTCGTCGCGCGGCATCGGCGCGGAAATCGCCCGCCAGCTCGCCCGGGACGGCTTCCGGGTCGTCGTCAACTATGCCGGCAGCGCCGGCCCGGCCCGCGAAGTGGTCGACGCGATCGTCGCCGACGGCGGCCATGCCGTCGCGGTGCAGGCGAACGTCGCCGACCCGGCGGCCGTGGCCGCGCTGTTCGACGCCGCCCACGACGCATTCGGCGGCCTGGACGTGGTGGTCAATTCCGCGGGCGTGATGAAGCTGGCGGCCATCGCCGACTGCGACGATGCGCTGTTCGACGAAACGTTCGCGATCAACGTGAAAGGCACGTTCAACGTCTGCCGCGAAGCGGCCAGGCGGGTGCGCGACGGTGGCCGCATCATCAACCTGTCGACCAGCGTGATTGGCATGCGCATGCCGACTTACGGCGTGTACGTCGCCAGCAAGGCGGCGGTCGAAAGCCTCACGCAGGTGCTGGCGCAGGAAATGCGCGGGCGCGGCGTCCGCGTGAACGCCGTCGCGCCGGGGCCCGTCGCGACCGAGTTGTTTCTGCAGGGCAAGAGTCCCGAACTCGTCGATCGGCTCGCGAAGCTGAACCCGCTCGAGCGGCTCGGCCAGCCCGACGACATCGCGCGCGTCGTTGCATTCCTCGCCGGCCCGGACGGCGCGTGGATCAACGGCCAGATCCTGCGCGCCAACGGCGGCATGTGCTGACCGACCGCTCGCGGCCATTCGTCTTTTCGCCAGGAGATCGCTCATGAAGGAAGTCGTCCTCGTCACCGGCGCGTCCAGCGGCTTCGGCTTGCTGACGGCCCAGGCGCTCGCCCGCGCCGGTCACACGGTCTACGCGTCGATGCGCGAGCTCGCCGGGCGCAACGCGCCGCGCGCCGCCGCCGTCGCCGCCTATGCGCAAGAACACGGCGTCGATCTGCGCACCATCGAACTCGACGTCGGCGACGACGCATCGGTCGATGCCGCAATCGAGCGCGTGATCGCCGACCACGGCCGTCTGGACGTCGTCGTCCACAACGCCGGCCACATGGTGTTCGGGCCGGCCGAAGCCTTCACGCCCGAACAGCTCGCGCAGCTCTACGACGTCAACGTCGTGTCGACCCAGCGCGTGAACCGCGCGGCGCTGCCGCACCTCCGCCGTCAAGGCCGCGGCCTGCTCGTGTGGGTGTCGTCCTCGTCGGCGCGCGGCGGCACCCCACCGTTCCTCGCGCCCTACTTCGCCGCGAAAGCCGCGATGGACTCGCTCGCGGTGTCCTACGCGGCCGAACTCGCCCGCTGGGGCATCGAAACGTCGATCGTCGTGCCGGGCGCGTTCACCCGCGGCACGAATCACTTTCTCCACGCGGGCAAACCGGCCGATACCGCCGTGCAGGCCGCCTACGACAGCGGGCCGTACGCGGGCGTCGCCGACCAGGCATTGACGGGCCTCGCCGCGCTCGAGCCGGCGGACGCAGACGCCGGCGCCGTCGCCACGGCGATTGCCGAGCTCGTCGCGGCGCCGGCCGGCAAGCGCCCCTACCGCGTGTTCGTCGATCCGTCGCAGGACGGCGCCGAGGAAGTGTTCCGCGTCGGCGATCGCATTCGCCGCGAAATGTTCAGGAACATCGGGCTCGCCGACCTGCTCGCGCCGCGCGTCGGCGGCTAATCCTTCGCGCGCCGGGCCGGCCGGCGCGCGTCAACCCGGCTCGCAGAACCCGAGAATCGCGTCCGCGACCGCCGCCGGCGCCTCCCGCTGCGGGAAGTGCCCCACGCCGTCCAGCACTTGCCGCGCGTAGCGCCCGGCGAAGAACCGCTCGCGCCCGGCCGAGCTGTCCGGATGATTGCAGGCGTCCGCGCCGCCGTGCAGCACGAGCGTCGGGACCGCCAGCACGGGCGCCGGGTTCAGCCGCGCGTCGTCGTCGGCATAGGCCGGCGTGCCCGGCGCGAAGCCCCAGCGCTGCCGATACGAATGCAGCACGACGTCGACCCAGTCGGGCCCGTCGAACGCGACGGCCGCTGCGTCGAAATCGCTGTCGCGATACCAGCCCGGCGGCGACCACGTATCCCACATCAGGCGCGCGAACGCGCGCCGATCGTCGCGCAGCGCCTGCTCGCCGCGCGGCGTCGCCATGAACCAGTGATACCAGTAGTTGCGCGCCTGCTGCAGCGACAGCGGCTGAGCGGGATCGTTGGTGCCGTACCCGACCGACAGCATCACGAGCTGGGATGCAACACCGTCGCGCAACCCGCACGCGTTCGCGGCCGCGCGGGCGCCCCAGTCGTGCCCGACCAGCACGGGCCGCTCGATACCGAGCGCATCGACGAATTCGAGCAGGTCGCGCCCGAGCGCCGCGAGCTGGCCGCTGCGCGGCACGGACGCGTCGCGAAAGCGCGTCGGCGCGAAGCCGCGCAATGCGGGCGCCAGCACGCGATAGCCGCGCGCGGCGAGCGCCGATGCCACCGGCTCCCAGCCGACCGGGCTGTCCGGCCAGCCATGCAGCAGCACGGCCACGCGTTCGCCGCGCGGGTTCCATTCGAGATAGGCAATGTCGAGCGACGCGGTCGTCGCATGCGCATAGGTCGTCATCGTGTACTCCGCCAGAGGGGCTTGAACATACGATGGTAGGCCGGCATTTCATCACGATTCACGGAGTATCATCATTCATTACTCATATATCGCGTCGAATCGATCCATGGAACCGTCGCCCTCCCCCCCCTCGACCGCGCTCGACATCGCGTTGCTGCGCACGTTTCTCGAAGTCGTCGACAGCCGCGGGTTCGCGCCGGCCGCGGAGCGCCTCGCGCTGACGCCGTCTGCCGTCAGCGGCCACATCAAGCGGCTCGAACAGGCGGCCGGCACCGTGCTGCTCGCGCGCACGACCCGCCGGATCGCGCTGACGCCGGCCGGCGACACGCTGTACGCGTACGCGCGCAACATCGTCGACATGGAGCGCGAAGTGCGCGCCCGGCTGCGCGGCGCGCCGGCGCACGGGCCGCTGCGGGTCGGGGCGTCCGAGGATTTCGCCGGCACGTGGCTGCCGCAGGTGCTGCGCACGTTCCGCAACAACCATCCGCACACCTCGATCGAACTGAAGGTCGGCATCACCGCGTCGCTGCTGCGGGAGCAATCGCTCGGCCGGCTCGACGTCGTGTTCGGCAAGCAATGCCGACAGGTCGACACGCGCGGCGAGCTGCTGTGGGAAGAGCCGCTCGTGTGGGCGTTCGCGGCCGATACGGCGCTCGACGCCGAGGAACGCGTGCCGCTCGCGCTGTTTCCGGAGCCGTGCGTGTACCGGGAAGCCGCGGTGTCCGCGCTCGCGGCGGCGCTACGGCCGTTTCGCGTGCTGTTCGAAAGCGCGAGCATGGCCGGCTGCATGTCGGCCGCGCTCGCCGGCTTCGCGGTCACGGCGCTCGCGCGCAGCCAGTTGCGCGACGGCCTGCGCGCGTGCGGGCCGCAAGACGGCCTGCCGGCGCTGCCGGCCGCGCGCTTTTACGCGTTCGCGTCGAAGCCCGCGGGCGTCGGCGCCGCGTTGATCGACGCGGTACGGGCGACCGGGCGCACACGGCAGTTCGCCGCCTGAGCGCCCGCGGCGCGCTCGGCGCACGGGCCGACGAACGGCGGCACGGCCGGCGGAAACCCGCGCGTTGTCGCCTTCAATCGCCGCTGCCGCTCGCGCCCGCGCCGTTCAATGCATCGGCCATCAACTCCCCGAACCACTCGACGAACGCGTTGAGCCGCCGGGAGCGGTGCCGCCGGTGCGGATACACGGCCGACACGTCCATCGGCTCGGCGCGGTGGCCGGGCATCACGTCGACGAGCGCGCCGCTTGCCAGCAGATGCTCGACGTCGAAGCGCGGAATCTGGATCAGCCCCATTCCGGCGATACAGCTGGCGATATAGGTTTCGGCGTTGTTGACGATCACGCGGCTCGGCAGCGTCAGCACGTGCCGCTGCCCGTTGGCGCGGTATTCCCAGCCGAGCTCGCGCCCCGTCGTCGGCGACGCATAGCCGATCGCCCAGTGCCCGCGCGCGAGCGCATCCGGATGCTCGGGCACGCCGCATTCGCGCAGGTAGTCGGGGCTCGCGCAGTTGATCAGCGTGAACTGCCCGAGCGGCCGCACGACGAGGCTGCTGTCCGCGAGCCGCCCGACGCGGATCGCGCAATCGACGCCCTCCTGCACGAGGTCGATCGCGCGGTCCGTCGAGCCGAGCGACAATTGCAGCTTCGGGTGGCGGCGAAACAGCGACGGCAGCGCGGGCGCCACGACGCGGCGCGCGATCCGGCTCGGCACATCGACGTTCAGCCGCCCGACCACGTCGCGGTCGCGGCGCCGGAACAGGCGGTCGAGATCGTCGGCTTCCGCGAGCAGGCGCCGGCCGCGTTCGACCAGCAGCGCGCCGTCGGCGGTCAGCTGCACCTGGCGTGTCGTGCGGTGCAGCAGCCGTGTGCCGAGCGCCGTCTCGAGCTGCAGGACGGCCGCCGACACGGTCGCGCGCGGCACGTCGAGCGCATGCGCGGCCTTGATGAAGCTGCCCATCTCGGCAACCTGCAGGAAGATCCTGACCTGATCCAGCTTGTCCATCGGCGGGAAACCCGGGTTCGAACGGCGGTCGCCGCCGGCTCGCCGCGCATCGCGGCCGGCTTCGGCGGCACGGAGAAAACGGGCGCGCGGCCTCGTGGCTGCGCGCCCGTCCATTGTCCACGCAAACGCGCCAGTGCGGTGCGCCGCGCGGCCGCAAGCGGCTCCCGGTTACTTGGTCGTGTAGCCGCCGTTGATCAGGATCGTCTGGCCCGTGATCCACCAGCCGTCGGTCACGAGATGGCGGATGAACGGCACGACGTCCTCGATGTCGGTCAGCCCCGTCTTGCTGAACGGCGACAGCGCGGCGGCCGTCTTGTGATACGCGACCGCGTCGGCGCCTTCGGCCGGATAGAAGAACGGCGTGTCCATCGGCCCCGGCCCGACGGCCGTCACCGAAATGCCGCGTGCGCCGTACTCCTTCGACGCCGCGCGCGTGAAGTGCTCGACCGGCGCCTTCGATCCTTCGTATGCCGCATAGAACGGCGTGAACGCGCCGAGCAGCGACGTCACGAGCGTGACGAGCTTGCCGTGATCCTCGAGATGCCGCCCGGCTTCCTTGATGAAGAAGAACGCCGACTTGCTGTTGACCGCGAACATCTCGTCGTACTCGGCTTCGCTGATCTCGGTGAACGGCTTCTTCAGCACCTTGCCGACCGTGTTGATCGCGATGTCGATCTTGCCGAAGCGCTGCTTCGCGTCGGCGAACAGCTTCTCGACCGCGGCCGCCGTCGTCAGGTCCGCCTGGAACGTCGCGGCCTCCGCGCCGGCCGCGCGCACCGCGGCGGCCGTTTCCTCGGCCTGCGCCTGCGACGCCGCGCTGTTGTAGTGAATCGCCACCGCCTTCGCGCCGTGGCCCGCCAGGTCCCGGGCGATCAGGCCGCCGAGATTCTTTGCGCCGCCTGCGATCAGGACGACCTTGTCCGCGAGCGTATGAGTTGCCACGGTTGACTCCTTTTTTCGTTGAACGAAGCTAGGAGTGTAGGCATGCGCGACGTGCCGATCAGCCGGCTGCGGCTGGATGGATTATCCAGAAAATCGATCCAATCGAAGCCGCGCAAGGTGGTCTGCCGCACCGACGGCAGCGCCAGAATCGGCGGTCGATTGCGCGCCCGCCGGCCGGCTCAGCGCGCGTACAGCGCCGCGTCGATCTTGCCGAGCAGCCACTGCATGCCGGCCAGATGCTGCTGGTCGTGGCTGCACAGGTAATGGACGAGCCCGCGCACGGTCAGCGAACCGTAGCCGTCGAACTCGCCGGTACGCTCGAACTGTTCGGGCGTGAGGCGCGACAGCAGCGCCAGCGTCTCGCGCCGTGCGTCGCGGATCGCCGCGAGCACGTCGGACGCATACGCGTCGTCGTAGCGCCGCTGAACCGCGAGCGCGTCGCCGTCGATCGACACGAGCAGCGGCCGGTCTTCGTCGAGCATGCGCCGCAGCCGCACGTGATAGCCGTCGATCTCGATGTCGCGCACGTGGCAGAGCTGCCCGAGCGGCGAGAAATGCTCGCTCGGTATGCCGGCCCAGTCGTCGGGCGTCCACCGCGCATAGCCGTCGGGCACGGCCGCGAAATGCGCTTCGAGTTGACGGGGGAAATCGGCGAGTGCGTCGAGCGTCGTCGGATTCATGCGGAAGACTCCCTGTCGGATAGAGGCGGGCAGCAACCCTGGCACAGGCCTGCCGCCCCGGTTGCGTCACTTCACGCCGAAGCCGTACGCGCCCTGCGTGCGATGCCCGTCGGTCGCGACGGCCACCCACTTCACCGTGTACGCGCCGGTGGCGAGCGCCGCGAGCGGCACCGTCATGCGCTTGCGGTTCGACGCGTCGATGCGCGCGCGGCCGTTCGACACCGTCTTGCCGTCGGCGTCGACGACGACGATCGAGCTGAATGCCGGCTCCAGCGGCTCGGTGAAGTCGATCGTGACGGCGGCCGGTGCGGCAGCCAGCATCGCGCCCGACGCCGGGTCGCTCTTCGCGAGATGCGCGTGCGCGAACGCGGCCGACGAAACGGTTGCTGCGACGATGACGGCGGCCGCGTGACGGCCGAACGGGAATGAATCGAAACGCATGAACTGTCCGTGAAGAATGGGCGGGCGCCGCGCACCGCACGGCGTTCCGGCAGCTTACCAGCGCATGCGCGTTCATGCCGGCCCTACGCCGCCGCTTGATAGAATGCGCGCGCTATGGATCTCGAAAGCATTCTCTACACCCAGGGCTTCGGCTCGCGCCGCCAGTGCCGCGGCCTGATCGAGGCGGGCCGCGTCGCCGTCGCGGGCGCCGCCGCGACCGACCCGGACGCCACCTTCGACACCGACGGCCTCGTGTTCGAGGTCGACGAGGCCGCATGGCCGTTCCATGCGCGCGCGTATCTCGCGCTCAACAAGCCGGCCGGCTACGAGTGTTCGCGCGATCCGCAGCACCATGCGAGCGTCTTCAGCCTGCTGCCGGCGCCGCTCGTCGCGCGCGGCGTGCAGTGCGTCGGGCGGCTCGACCAGGACACGACCGGCCTGCTGCTGCTGTCGGACGACGGCCAGTTCGTGCACGCGTACACGTCGCCGAAGCGCAAGGTGCCGAAGACCTACGTCGCGACCGTGCGCCACCCGCTCGACGACGCGCAACTGCACGCGCTGCGCACCGGCGTGCAACTGCATGGCGAGCCGAAGCCGATCGCGGCCGTCGCCGCCGACGCCCGCACCCCGCACACGCTCGCGCTGACCGTCCTCGAAGGCAAGTACCACCAGGTCAAGCGGATGGTCGCGGCAGCGAGCAACCGCGTCGAATTGCTGCACCGCGAAAGCATCGGCGGCTTCACGCTGCCGGCCGATCTCGCGCCCGGCGCATGGCGCTGGCTCGACGAAGCCGACCTTTCCGCGCTGCGCAATCCCGTCGAAACCCTGTAAGGGAAAATCCGCACGACCGTTCGGTGTCCGGCCGCCTCTCGGCCGCAGGTTCCCCCGCTATACTGAAATCACAAGCTGCAAGAGCGGCGATGCAGGGGGAGACATCATGAACATCAACCATTCTTTCGAACTGTCGTCCGTGATGATCGCGTTCGCGGTCATCGGCGTCATCGTGATCGGCGGGCTGCTGGCCACGATGCATCTGAAGCACAAATATCACCCGAACCTGATCGGCGCGCTGATCGGTGCGCTGCTGTGCTTCCTGCTGATCGAGGCGTTACCGGCGCTCACCTGACGCGCTGCCCGGCGCGAGCGTTTGAAGGAAATCGTCTACGGTCGGATAGCGCAACGTCACGCACAATTCGGCCTTGAGCCGTGCGTTGGACAGGCGCCGCGACTCGCGCATGAAGGACAGCAGCGTCGGCTCGAGCAGGCGTTCGGCGTCCGCGCGGCTCACGCGCGGCGGCCTCGGCAGACCCAGCGCCTGCGCGACCCGGTCGAAATACTCTCCCATCCGCAGTTCGGTGTCGTCCGACGCGTGCACGACGCGCGCCGGCTTGCCGCGCTCGGCCGCACGACGCAGGATCGCCGCGAGATCGTCCGCGTGGATGTGGTTCGTGTAGACGTCGTCGGCCGGCTCGAGCGCCGGCGTGCCGCGCTCGAGCCGCGCAACCGGCAGGCGGTTCGCCGCGTAGATGCCCGGAATGCGCACGATGCGCGCGGACAGCACGCCGCGCACCGTCGCCGCACGCAGTTGCCGCTCGGCCGACACGCGCCGGAACGCGCGCGGGTTCGCGGGGCGCAGCGGGTGCGTTTCGTCGATGCGCGCGCCGCCGCAGTCGCCGTAGACGCCCGTCGTGCTGGCATAGACGAGCCTCGGCGCGCGAAGACCGTCGGGTACAATACGCGCTGCCCGAACGGGCGCGCCGGCCTGTCGCGCCGCGGTGCGCAGCCGTCGGAGCCGACCGACCGCCGGTGCCGTCGGAGACGGCCGACGCGCGGGCATGGACGTTGCGGCGATCAGCGCACGCGTGCGCCGGTCGTCGCGGCCGTCGGATGGCGGCGGCGCGAGATGCAGGATCGTGCGGGCGACGCCCGCGAGGCGACGGAGCGTCGCCGGGCGATCGAGATCGCCGACGATCGGCGTCGCGCCAGCGGCGCGCAATTCGCTGCGACGAGCCGGGTGGCTCGTCAGCGCGAGGATGCGCAGGTCGGGGCGCGCGTCACGCCATTGCGCGACGCAGCGCATGCCGACGTCGCCGCAGCCGACGATCAATACGCGCGGCCGGCGCAGGATTCGTGTCGCGATCATGTTGGTTGCGAGATCAGTAGCCGCCGTTGCGCGACGCGCAACGGTTTTGCATTGTAGCTGCCGTGCGCGACATGCACGGTCCCCCCATTTTGTTCTAGTTTGGTTCTATGGCATTCAACGTCACTCTCAAGCAAAGCGGCCGTCAATTCCAGGTCGAGTCGGACGAAACCGTGCTGGCGGCCGCGCTGCGCCAGAACGTCCATCTGCCGTACGGCTGCAAGAACGGCGCGTGCGGTTCCTGCAAGGGCCAGATCGTGTCGGGCCAGATCGAACAGGGCCCGCACGCCGCGTCGGCGCTGTCCAACGACGAACGCACGCGCGGCCTCGCGCTGCTGTGCTGCTCGAAGGCGCAATGCGATCTCGAGGTCGACGTGCGTGAAATCGCCGGCGTCGACGGCGTGCAGGTCAAGAAGCTGCCGTGCCGCATCGCCGCGCTCGAACGCAAGGCGGACGACGTGATGGTCGTGAAGCTGCAGTTGCCTGCCAACGAACGCCTGCAGTACCTCGCGGGCCAGTACGTCGAGTTCATCCTGAAGGACGGCTCGCGCCGCAGCTACTCGATGGCGAACGCGCCGCACGAGGAAGGCCCGATCGAGCTGCACATCCGCCACATGCCGGGCGGCAAGTTCACCGACCACGTGTTCGGCGCGATGAAGGAGCGCGACATCCTGCGCTTCGAAGGCCCGCTCGGCACGTTCTTCCTGCGCGAGGATTCCGACAAGCCGATCGTGCTGCTCGCGTCGGGCACCGGCTTCGCGCCGATCAAGGCGATCATCGAGCACGTGAAGCATTCGGGCATCACGCGCCCGATGACGCTCTACTGGGGCGCGCGCCGCAAGAAGGACATCTACCTCGCCGAACTCGCCGAGCAATGGGCGCGCGAGATCCCGAACTTCAAGTACGTGCCGGTCCTCTCCGAACCGGAGGACGCCGACCAGTGGACCGGCCGCACGGGCTTCGTCCATCGCGCGGTGATCGAGGACCTGCCCGATCTGTCCGGCCACCAGGTGTACGCGTGCGGCGCGCCGGTGATGGTCGAATCCGCGCAGCGCGATTTCACGCAGCACCACGCGCTGCCGGCCGACGAGTTCTACGCGGACTCGTTCACGAGCGCCGCCGATCTCGCGCATCCGGTCTGAGCGCAGGGCGCCCGAACGCGCCCCCGCTGCGCGCCGCCCGTGTCACATCCGTGGCATCGCGGCGGTTTACAGTGGGGCGCGGGATGCCTTATGCTTGCGCACATGAACCGCTTCCTGTCCGCTCTCCGACGTCGCCGCTCGCCGCTCCGCCCGGATGCCGCCGGCTCGTCACGGACTCGCGCGTAACCCTCCTCCGCTTCACCGGTTACGCACAAGCTGTTCGACCCACCAGCCACGGCCGTCCGTGGCTTTTTTATTGCCCGTTTCCCTTTCAACGCCCGCTGGAGTCTGCTGCCATGCCCCTGAACGATTACCCGATCGACTCGCTGATGTACATCACGAACCGCCCCGACATCGTGTTTACGCACGGCAAGGGTTCGTGGCTCTACGATCACACGGGCAAGCGCTATCTGGACTTCATCCAGGGCTGGGCCGTCAACAGCCTCGGCCACTGCAACGACGGCATCGTCGAGGCGCTGAAGACGCAGGCCGAAAAGCTGCTGAACCCGTCGCCGGCGTTCTACAACGAGCCGATGGCGAAGCTCGCGGGCCTGCTCACGCAGCACAGCGTGTTCGACAAGGTGTTCTTCACGAACAGCGGCGCCGAGGCGAACGAAGGCGCGATCAAGCTCGCGCGCAAGTGGGGCCGCAAGTTCAAGAACGGCGCGTACGAGATCATCACGTTCGACCACAGCTTCCACGGCCGCACGCTCGCGACGATGTCGGCCAGCGGCAAGCCGGGCTGGGACACGATCTACGCGCCGCAGGTGCCGGGCTTCCCGAAGGCCGAGCTGAACGACATCAACTCGGTCGAGAAGCTGATCACCGACAAGACCGTCGCCGTCATGCTCGAGCCGATCCAGGGCGAAGGCGGCGTGATCCCGGCGACGCGCGAATTCATGCAGGCGCTGCGCGCGCTGACGAAGCAGCACAACCTGCTGCTGATCGTCGACGAAGTGCAGAGCGGCTGCGGCCGCGCGGGCACGCTGTTCGCGTACGAGCTGTCCGGCATCGAGCCGGACATCATGACGCTCGCGAAGGGCATCGGCGGCGGCGCACCGCTCGGCGCGCTGCTGTCGAAGGCCGACGTCGCGGTGTTCGAGGCCGGCGACCAGGGCGGCACGTACAACGGCAACCCGCTGATGACGGCGGTCGGCTATTCGGTGATCTCGCAGCTCGTCGCGCCCGGCTTCCTCGAAGGCGTGCGCGCGCGCGGCGAGTATCTGAAGCGCAAGCTGCTCGAGCTGTCGGAGGAACGCGGCTTCGAGGGCGAACGCGGCGAAGGCCTGCTGCGCGCGCTGCTGCTCGGCAAGGACATCGGCCCGCAGATCGTCGAGAAGGCGCGCGACATGCAGCCCGACGGCCTGCTGTTGAACGCCGCACGGCCGAACCTGCTGCGCTTCATGCCAGCGCTGAACGTGACGACCGACGAGATCGACCAGATGATGGCGATGCTGCGGTCGATCCTCGACACGCTGTAAGGAGACCGCCGCGATGGATGCCGCCGCCGATGCTGTCGCTATCCGCCCGTTCGAACGCGCCGACACCGATGCCGTGCTCGCGGTATGGCGCGACGCGTTCCCGCATTACGACGAAGCCGGCGCGCCGCCGCACCGTGATCCGCTGCGATCGATCGAGCTGAAGCTCGCGACGCAGCCGGAACTGTTCTTCGTCGCGACTTGCGGGGCGCGCGTCGTCGGCACGCTGATGGCCGGTTTCGACGGACATCGCGGCTGGCTCTACTCGTTCGGCGTCGCGAACGACGCGCGCCGGCTCGGCGTCGGCCGCGCGCTGATCGCGCATGCGGAACGCGCGCTCGCCGCGCGCGGCTGCCTGAAGATCAACCTGCAGGTCCTGCCCGGCAACGACGACGCATGCCGCTTCTATGCGGCGCTCGGCTATCGCGTCGAGGAGCGCATCTCGTTCGGCAAGACGCTGCCGGCCGCGTAAGACCGCCGCCGGCCGCGGCGCGATTCGGCGCGTGGTCGGCCCCGCGTCCGGCAGCGGATCGCCGAGCACGTCGGTCGGCACGATCGGACCCGCCACACGAAAAAAAACCGCCACGGTTTCCCGTGACGGCTTTTCGACAGCCCGGCTGCGACGTGCGCGGCCGGGCCCGTTCATTCGATCGCTTACTCGCCCAGATACGCGGCGCGCACCTTCGGATCGTCGAGCATCTGCTTCGCGTCGCCTTCCATCGTGACCGTACCCGAATCCATCACGTAGCCGCGGTCGGCCGCCTGCAGCGCGAGGCGTGCGTTCTGCTCGACCAGCAGCACCGTGATGCCCTCCTTCGAGATCTCGCGCACCACTTCGAAGATCTTCTCGACCATGATCGGCGACAGACCCATCGACGGCTCGTCGAGCAGCAGCAGCTTCGGCTTCGACAGAATCGCGCGCGACATCGCCAGCATCTGCTGCTCGCCGCCCGACAGCGTGCCCGCGAGCTGCGTCGCCCGCTCCTTCAGGCGCGGGAAGAAGCCGAACATCCGGTCGACGTCCTTCTTGATCTGCTCGTTGTCGTTGCGCAGGTACGCGCCCATCTGCATGTTCTCGATGATCGACATCCGCGCGAAGATCCCGCGGCCTTCCGGCACCATCGCCAGGCCGCGCTTGAGCAGCTCGTGCGGCGGGATGCCCTTGATCGACGTGCCGTCGTACTCGATGTCGCCCGCCGAGTACGGCTTCAGGCCCGTGATCGCCTTCATCGTCGTGGTCTTGCCGGCGCCGTTCGCACCGATCAGCGTCACGAGCTCGCCCTGACGGACTTCCATGTCAACGCCCTTGACGGCCTGAATGCCGCCGTAGTTGACCTGCAAGCCCTTGATTTTCAACATTGCCGCTGCCATCAGTGCACCCCTGCGCCGAGATATGCCTCAATCACCTTCGGATTCTTCTGCACGTCCTGCGGCAGACCCTCGGCGATCACCTTGCCGTAATCGAGCACCGTCATCCGGTTGCACAGCCCCATCACGAGCTTCACGTCGTGCTCGATCAGCAGAATCGTGCGGCCGTCCGAGCGGATCTTGTCGAGCAGGCGCGTGAGTTCGACCTTCTCGGTCGCGTTCATCCCGGCTGCCGGCTCGTCGAGCGCGAGCAGCTTCGGGTCGGTGGCCAGTGCACGGGCGATTTCCAGACGGCGCTGGTGGCCGTACGACAGGTTGCGCGACGTGTAGTCGGCGTACTGCAGCACGCCGACGTAGTCGAGCAGCTCGATCGCGCGTTCCTTGATCTCGCGCTCTTCCTGGCGTTCGGCCGGCGTCTGGAACACCGCGCCGAGCAGCCCGTGCTTGGTGCGCACGTGGCGGCCCACCATCACGTTCTCGAGCGCCGTCATCCCGCCGAACAGGCGGATGTTCTGGAACGTGCGCGCGATGCCGGCCTTGGCCACCTGGTGCACGGCCGTCGGCGTGTAGTTCTGGCCGTCCAGCTTGAAGTCGCCGGAGTCCGGCGTGTAGAGGCCCGTGATCACGTTGAAGAACGTGGTCTTGCCGGCGCCGTTCGGGCCGATCAGCCCGTAGATCTCGCCTTCCTTGATCTGCAGGCCGACGTCGGACAGCGCCTGCAGCCCGCCGAAGCGCTTGTTCACGCCCGAGACGGACAGTCGGATTTGCTTGTCGCTCATGTGGTTATCCCCTTGTCCGTAGGTTAAGCGCGCACCGGCTTCTTGCTGTTGCGCTTCGCCAGTTTCGCGATCTTGTCCTCATGCTTCGGCGCGGGCCACAGGCCTTCCGAGCGGTACAGCATGATGATGACCATCGCGAGGCCGTACAGCGCCTGACGGATCACTTCCGTATCGACGATGTCATGACCGAACAGCGCATGCTGCAGCGGGCTCATCGTCGAGCGCAGGAATTCCGGGAAAATCGCGAGCAGCACCGCACCCAGGATCACGCCCGGGATGTGGCCCATGCCGCCGAGCACCACGCAGGCGAGCACGACGATCGATTCCCAGAACGTGAACGACTCGGGCGACACGAAACCCTGGAACGCGCCGAACATCGAGCCCGACAGGCCGCCGAACGACGCGCCCATCGCGAACGCGAGCAGCTTCACGTTACGGGTGTTGATGCCCATCGCCTTCGCCGCGATCTCGTCTTCGCGGATCGCGGCCCACGCGCGGCCGATGCGCGAGTGCTGCAGACGCGTACACACCCAGATCACCAGCAGCGAGCAGAGCACGAACAGGTAGTAGTACATGTACACCGACGGCAGCTGGAAGCCGAACAGCGAGTGCGTCTGCGACAGGTTGAAGCCGCCGACGTGCACCGGATCGATGCCCGTGATCCCCTTCGGGCCGTTGGTGATGTTCACCGGACGGTCGAGGTTGTTCATGAAGATCCGGACGATTTCACCGAAGCCGAGCGTGACGATCGCCAGATAGTCGCCGCGCAGGCGCAGCGTCGGCGCACCGAGCAGGATCCCGAAGGTCGCCGCGAGCGCCATCGCGATCGGCACGATGATCAGGAACGGCACGTGCAGCCCGTTCGGCGCGAGCGCCGCGATCCACTCGAACTGCGAGGTCAGGTGCGGCGAGCTCAGCAGCGCGGCCGTATAGGCGCCCACCGCGTAGAACGCGATGTAGCCGAGGTCGAGCAGGCCGGCGAAGCCCACCACCACGTTCAGGCCCAGCGCGAGCATCACGTACAGCATTGCGAAGTCGAGCACGCGGACCCAGTAGTTGCCGCCGGCCGAGCCGATCACGATCGGCGCGGCGATCACGAGGACGGCAGTGAGCAGGCCGATGACGACGGTCTTGGCGGTGTTGCGCTCTTCGACGAGCGACGTCGACGATTCGATCGGTTGAATGGATGTCATGTTGTTTGCTCCCCTTCCGTTACGCGCGGTCCGCGACACGTTCGCCCAGCAGGCCCGACGGACGGAACACCAGCACGATGATCAGCACGACGAAGGCGAACACGTCCTGGTAGTTGCTGCCGAACACGCCGCCCGTGAGGTTGCCGATGTAGCCGGCCCCGAGCTGCTCGATCAGGCCGAGCAGCACGCCGCCGACCATCGCGCCGCCGAGGTTGCCGATCCCGCCGAGCACCGCGGCCGTAAACGCCTTCATGCCGGGGATGAAGCCCATGTAGAAGTGCACGTTGCCGTATTCGGACGCGATCATCACGCCGGCCAGCGCGGCGAGCGCGGAGCCGATCATGAACGTCGCGGAGATCACGAAGTTCGGGTTCACGCCCATCAGGCTTGCCGTATTCGGGCTTTCGGCGATCGCGCGCATCGCGCGGCCGAGCTTGGTCTTGTGCACGAGCAGCAGCAGGCCGCCCATCACGATGAACGCAACCGCGATGATCACGATTTCGGTGACCGAGATCACGGCGCCGGGCGTCGTGTCGGTGGCCTTGATCACGTTGATCGGGTCGGTCGGCAGCAATTGCGGGAACGGCAGCGGGTTGCGCGACCAGATGATCATCGCGGCCGTCTGCAGCAGGATCGACACGCCGATCGCGGTGATCAGCGGGGCGAGGCGCGGCGCGCGGCGCAACGGCCGGTACGCGACGCGCTCGATCGTGAAGCCGACGAACGCGCAGACGACCGCGGCGATGCCCAGGCCGATCGTCAGCGTCGCGACGTTGCCGAGTCCGGGAAAGTGGTTCTGCAGCACGGTGATGGCCGACAGTGCGACCATCGCGCCGATCATCAGCACGTCGCCGTGCGCGAAGTTGATGATGCCGAGAATGCCGTACACCATCGTGTATCCCAACGCGATGATGGCGTACACACTGCCGAGCACCAGCCCGTTGAGAACCTGCTGGACGAAAATATCCATTTAAAGCTCCTTGGCCCGTGCTGCCGGAGGACGTTGCGCCCCGCGGGTAAGCGAGGAATCGCGCCTTCTCGGCGGCACTGCGGGTACTAGTCGATACCGGTAAGGGTGGATCGTCCCGGCGCGCGCCGCCCGGCCTGTACGGCCGGACCTGCCGCCGGAGCGGATACAAAAACGGCACCGCACTGTTCCGGTGCCGTCATGAGTCCCGTCGCTAAATCGTCACGACATCGAGGACGGTGTTCGTGGCCTCCTTGAAGTCGTGGGGCAGCATGCCGAGACGGCCGTCATCCGGTTTCCCGGCATCCGTGCCTTGGCCCGTCCAGTGCCATGCAAGCATCGCGCCAGGACGGATCGGATTCCGCGCCGCGTCGCCCGGGAAGGCGTTGCGACAGCCGCGCCCGACTTTCGTCAGGACTGCATCGGAATCCATCGTACGAACCAGGCTGCGCACCGCGACACGGTCGGTCGCGGCAGCGCGCTGTTTCGTCGAATCGAATTGAAGGGGAGACAATGGCTTCGGCACGCTACCGGCAGCGCCGCGATCGTCCGCCATCCGTGGACCCGCCACTTGCCGCGCTACAACCTGCATGCCCGCTGCCGGCCCGATCACCAGGCCATGCGTGTTGATTTCCTCGATCGTCAAACGTGCCCCGTTTTCCTTGTCCCTGCCCAGTTGCGCGATACGGCGCGCCGATGGCGCCGCAGGTCCGGTTCCGGCGACGCGCACGCCGCTGGCCGGCGGTGCCGCGTACACCGCAGCCTCCCTGGCCGCCCCGCCGTCGCTCTTTTTGCTGCAGCCGGCAAACATTGCAACCGGTGCGGCGACGGACACGGCGTAAGCCAACTTCACATGCATCGAATGGTCTCCCGCGCCTTGCCAAAACCCGTTTCAAAGCCATTCCGGCTTGAAAACGGGCGCATTGTAACTCCATTTATAGGACGCCAATAATCCTGATTCGATGGGGTTTTCCTGCATTGCAACCAATTTTGAGACACGATTGGGCGCGCCCGGAGCAACCGGGTTGCACCACGCTTGGGAATAACGGTTGCGATGTGAATTTCGAGGCACAAAAAAAGCGCGCCGACGGGCGCGCTTCGGTATTCCGCAGGGTGCGATGCGGCAATCAGGCCGCGGGCGGCAGGTTCAACCCGCGCGGCAGCGGAAACGACACGTTTTCCTCGATGCCCTCGAGTGCGCGGACGTTGCGCACGCCGAGCTCGCGCAGCCGCGCGATCACGGCCTGGGCGAGCACCTCGGGCGCCGACGCGCCGGCCGTCACGCCGATGCGGCGCTTGCCGGCAACCCATGCCGGATCGATCTGATCCGGCGCATCGACCATGTACGCGGCCACCCCGCGCTTTTCGGCCACTTCGCGCAGCCGGCTCGAGTTCGAGCTGTTCGGACTGCCGACCACGATCACGACGTCGCACTGCGGCGCCATGAACTTCACCGCATCCTGCCGGTTCTGCGTCGCGTAGCAGATGTCCTGCTTCTTCGGCTCGCGGATCTTCGGATACTTCGCCTTCAGCGCGCCGATGATCTCGGCCGCGTCGTCGACGGACAGCGTCGTCTGCGTGACGAGCGCGATGCGCTCGGGATCGGCGAGCTCGAGCTTCTGCACGTCCTCGACGCTTTCGACGAGGTGCATGCCCCGCTCGACCTGGCCCATCGTGCCTTCGACCTCGGGATGGCCCTTGTGCCCGATCATGACGATGTCGACGCCGTCCTGGCGCATCTTCGCCACTTCGACGTGCACCTTCGTGACGAGCGGGCAGGTTGCGTCGTAAATGCGCAACCCGCGCACGTCCGCCTCGTCGCGCACGGCTTTCGACACGCCGTGCGCACTGAAGATCACGGTGTTGCCGGCCGGCACTTCCTCGAGTTCCTCGACGAAGATCGCGCCCTTCTTCTTCAGATCCTCGACCACGTACTTGTTGTGGACGATTTCGTGACGCACGTAGATCGGCGCACCGTGCATCGCGATGGCGCGCTCGACGATCTCGATCGCGCGGTCGACGCCCGCGCAGAAACCGCGCGGCTGGGCCAGCAGGATTTCGGCGTCGGCGGCGACGGTCTGCGCGGACAGCGTATCGGTGGTACTCATGATTACAGGATTCCGATGATTTTCACTTCGAACGTGAGCGCCTGGCCCGCGAGCGGATGATTGAAGTCGAACAGCGCCGAGGTCTCGCTGACTTCCTTCAGCACCCCCGCGTAGCGGCCGCCATCCGGTGCGTTGAACTCGATGAGCTCGCCCGGCGTGAAATCGTCGCCGACCATCCCGTTCTCGCGCAGCGTCGACAGCGTCACGCGCTGAAGCATGTCGGGATTGCGGGGGCCGAACCCCTGATCGGGCGCTAGCTGAAAAGTCGAGTGGTCGCCGACCCTGAGCCCGAGCAGAATCTGTTCCAGCGACGGCGCCAGTTGCCCCGCGCCCAGCAACAGCGTGGCCGGCTTGTCCGAGAAGGTGTTGACGATGTCGGCGCCGTCGGCCAGTGCCAGCCGGTAATGCAACGTGACGTGGGAACCGGGCTTCACTTCGGATAGATCGATGAGGCTCATGAATTACTCGTTCGGTCGGCGCCCGCTACGGCCGAATGGCCCGGCGCAAAGCCAATATTGTAAGTCACCTGAGCGTGCAAGGCGGAAAGTGCGACGACGTCGCGCACGCCGCCCGCCGCCAATGGAGTTCAGACCATGCTGTCACCCCGCCTCATCCTGCCGTCGGCCGAATGCCGCGACACCACCGATGCGCCGGCCGATCCGCCCGCCCGCGTCATCCCGATCAACCGGCGCAGGCGCCGCCCGGGCGACTGGCGGCCGGAGCGGCCGCGCGAGCGGCTGCTGGAACGCGGGCCGGCCGCGCTGACCGACGACGAACTGATCGCGCTGCTGCTCGGCACGGGCAAGCCCGGTCACGACGTATTCGTCATCGCCCGCGATCTGATCAAGCAGTACAAGTCGCTGCGCGGGTTGCTCGAAGCGGGCGCCGACGATTTCGAGGCGCACCCCGGCATCGGCCCCGCACGCTCCGCGCGGCTGGTCGCGGTCACCGAGATCGCCCGGCGCATGCTGGAGGAGAAGGCACGGGACGGCATGCAGATCGATTCGCCCGGCGCCGTCGAGGATTGCCTGCGAATGAAGATCGGCACGCTCCCGCACGAAGTATTCGTCGCGGTCTATCTGGACGCCCGCAACCGCATGATCGACATGGAGGAACTCGCGCGCGGCTCGCTCACGCGGATGGCCGTCTATCCACGCGAGATCGTGCGCCGCGCGATGCAACAGAACGCCGCGGCGCTGATCGTCGCGCACAACCATCCGTCGGGCGCGGTGCAGCCGAGCGCGGAAGACCGCCGCCTGACGCGCGTGCTGAAAGACGCGCTCGAGCTTGTCGACGTGCGGCTGCTCGATCACGTCGTCGTCGGCGTCAGCGATACTTTCTCGTTCGCGCGGGCCGGTTGGCTGTAGACTGTGGCGCGGCGGCCCGTCCCAGGGCGCCGCAACGGCGAAGCGAAATTAGGTTTGATTTTTCTGAACTTTTTCTGCTAGAATCGCCGTCTGTCTTTTTTCCAACCAGTTCTAGCCATCGAAGGGCCTTGTCTGTAAGGGCTACGGCGTTCTGAGTGCAGCCATGGATCACGTGGCGGTGCGATGGAACCTTCACCGGCGATCGAACCCCGAATTTAGCGTATTAGGAGTGCTCTCATGGCACGCGTATGCCAAGTAACTGGGAAAGCGCCGATGAGCGGCAACAACGTTTCCCACGCCAACAACAAGACGAAGCGCCGCTTCCTGCCGAACCTGCAAAACCGCCGGTTCTGGGTGGAGAGCGAAAACCGCTGGGTGCGTCTGCGCGTCTCGAACGCCGGCCTGCGCCTGATCGACAAGAACGGCATCGATTCCGTGCTCGCTGACCTGCGCGCACGCGGCGAAGCCTAAGCCCAAGGAGCACAATCATGGCAAAAGGCGCCCGCGACAAGATCAAGCTCGAGTCGACCGCTGGTACGGGTCACTTCTACACGACCACGAAGAACAAGCGCAACATGCCGGAAAAGATGGCGATCAAGAAGTTCGATCCCGTCGTCCGCAAGCATGTGGAATACAAAGAAACCAAGATCAAGTAATCTCCGGTTTCTGCCAGCTTGACGGTGACCGAAAAGCCCCGCACATGCGGGGCTTTTTGTTTTGCGCGCACGCGCGGCCCCCCGACGCGGTATGCTCTCCCCTTTCCGCGGCGACAGCCGACGGAACGCAAGATCAAAAAGCGTAACGATGGAGATGCAGCATGAAATTCGACGTGGCGATCGTCGGCAGCGGCCTGGCAGGGCTGTCGGTCGCACTCAATCTGGCCAGCACGCGACGTGTCGCGCTGATCGCGAAACGTTCGATGATGGAGGGGGCGAGCGATAACGCGCAGGGCGGCATCGCGGCGGTCCTCGACTCGGCGGACAGCATCGAGAACCACGTCGACGACACGCTGGTCGCCGGTGGCGGCCTGTGCGACGAAGGCGCGACGCGCTACATCGTCGAGCACGGCCGCGAAGCGATCGAATGGCTGATCTCGCAAGGCGTGCCGTTCACGAAGGACGACGCGGCCGAACTCGGCTTTCACTTGACGCGCGAAGGCGGTCACAGCCACCGCCGGATCATCCATGCGGCCGATGCGACCGGCCATGCGGTGCTCGCGACACTGTCGGAGCGGGCGCGCCAGCATCCGAACATCACGTTCCTCGAAAACCACCACGCGATCGACCTGATCACGTCGGACCGGCTCGGGCTGCCCGGTCGCCGCTGTCACGGCCTGTATGCGCTCGACGTCGACAACGACCGCACGATCACGATCGAGGCGCCGCACACGGTACTCGCCACCGGTGGCGCGGGCAAGGTCTACCTGTACACGACGAACCCCGATACCGCGACCGGCGACGGCATCGCGATGGCATGGCGTGCCGGCTGCCGCGTGTCGAACATGGAATTCATCCAGTTCCACCCCACCTGCCTGTTCCATCCGTACGCGAAATCGTTCCTGATTTCGGAAGCCGTGCGCGGCGAAGGCGGCCTGCTGAAGCTGCCCGACGGTACGCGCTTCATGCCCTCGCACGATCCACGCGCCGAACTCGCGCCGCGCGACATCGTCGCACGCGCGATCGACTTCGAGATCAAGAAGCGCGGGATCGACTGCGTGTATCTCGACATCAGCCATCAGCCGGAAGCATTCCTGCGCGAGCACTTCCCGACGATCCATGCGCGCTGCCTCGAATTCGGCATCGACATCGCGAAACAGCCGATCCCCGTCGTGCCGGCCGCGCACTATACGTGCGGCGGCGTCGTCACCGATCTCGCGGGCCGCACCGATCTCGCCGGCCTGTATGCGGTCGGCGAAACGTCGTACACGGGGCTGCACGGCGCGAACCGGCTCGCGAGCAACTCGCTGCTCGAATGCCTCGTGATCGGCCGCGCGGCAGCCGGGGCGATCGAGGCCGCCGGCTTCGACGCCGACACGCCGGCCGCACTGCCCGCCTGGGACGAAAGCCGCGTGTCGGACGCGGACGAGGAAGTCGTCGTGGCGCACAACTGGGACGAACTGCGCCGCCTGATGTGGAACTACGTCGGCATCGTGCGCACCGACAAGCGTCTCGAACGCGCGAAGCACCGGCTGTCGCTGCTGCGCGACGAAATCCACGAGTACTACGCGAACTTCCGCGTGACGCGCGATCTGCTCGAACTGCGCAACCTCGTCGACGTGGCAACGCTGATCGTGAAGAGCGCGTACTCGCGCCGCGAAAGCCGCGGGCTGCACTACAGCCGCGACTGGCCGCATACGCTGCCGAAGGCGCTTCCGAGCGTGCTCACGCCGCGCTCGCGCCGCTGAGCGGCGCGCCGCCCTTCCCGGCTGCGCCCGCACAAGAAAAAGGCCGTTGGCGTTTGCGCGCCAACGGCCTTTTTGTCCGATCGGACGCGAATCGGTCAGTCGACGATCCGCATCGAATAGTCCGTCGCCCGCACGTCCTTCGTCAGCGCGCCGATCGAGATGCGATCGACGCCCGTCTCCGCGAACGTACGCACCGTATCGAAATTGACGCCGCCGGACACTTCGAGCACGGCCTTGCCGGCCGCGACGCGTACCGCTTCGCGCATCATGTCCAGCGTGAAGTTGTCGAGCAGCACCGATTGCGCGCCATGCGCGAGTGCCGCGTCGAGCTGCGCAAGCGTCTCGACTTCGATCTGCACCGGCACGCCCGATTCGAGCGCGAACGCCGCATCGAGGGCTTCACCGACGCCGCCTGCCGCCGCGATGTGGTTCTCCTTGATCAGGATGCCGTCGTACAGCGCGAGACGCTGGTTCTCGCCGCCGCCCACCCGGACCGCGTACTTCTGCGCGAGCCGCAGCCCCGGCAGCGTCTTGCGCGTATCGAGGATCTTCGCGCGCGTACCTTCGACACGATCGACGTAACGGCGCGTCGCCGTCGCGACGCCCGACAGCAGCTGCAGGAAGTTCAGCCCGTTGCGCTCGGCCGTCAGCAACGCGCGCGCCGGCCCCTCGAGTTCGCACACGGCCGAATCGGGCATCATCCGGTCGCCTTCGCGATAGCGCCATTGCACGACGATCGACGGATCGATCCGCGCGATCACGGCCTCGAACCACGGCACGCCGCACAGCACGGCTTCCTCGCGCACGATGATCCGCGCACGGCGGCGCTCGCCGGCCGGCACGAGCCGCCCGGTCTGGTCGCCGGCACCGACGTCCTCGGCGATCGCGTCGGCCACGTTGCGCGCGATCGCTTCGTCGAATGCCGCCCCGTATTGGGCGCGGACGGCGTCGAACAGCGGGGAGACGGCGTTGCTCATGCGGCCCCCACGTTTGCGAACAGCTGCTGGTCGCGCTGCAGGTCGCCGCTCGCCTGCACGCGCTTCTTGTGCGCGGCCGCGAATTCGAGCATCCGGTCGATCGGCAAGCGCGCGCGTTCGCCGATCGCGGGATCGACGAAGATCTCGTTGTGACCGCGCTCGAGCACGTCGGCGAGGTTCGCGAGGCCGTTCATCGCCATCCACGGGCAGTGCGCGCAGCTCTTGCAGGTCGCGCTGTTGCCGGCCGTCGGCGCGGCGATGAAAGTCTTGCCGGGCGCGGCAAGCTGCATCTTGTGCAGGATGCCGAGGTCGGTCGCGACGATGAAGCGCTTCGCGTCGAACTTGACGGCCGCGTCGATCAGCTGCGTGGTCGAGCCGACGACGTCGGCCTGCGCGACGACGTTTTCCGGCGACTCCGGATGCACGAGCACCTTCGCGTCCGGATATTCGGCGCGCAGCAGGTCGAGCTCGATGCCCTTGAACTCGTCGTGGACGAGGCACGAGCCCTGCCACAGCAGCATGTCGGCGCCGGTTTTCTTCTGGATATAGCTGCCGAGATGGCGGTCCGGCGCCCAGATGATCTTTTCGCCGCGCGCGTGCAGGTCGGCCACGATCTCGAGGCCGATGGACGACGTGACCATCCAGTCCGCGCGCGCCTTCACGGCCGCGCTGGTGTTCGCGTAGACGACCACGGTACGGTCCGGATGCGCATCGCAGAACGCCGAGAATTCGTCGACAGGGCAGCCGAGGTCGAGCGAACAGGTCGCGTCGAGATCGGGCATCAGGATTCGCTTGTCCGGGCTCAGGATCTTCGCGGTCTCGCCCATGAAGCGCACGCCGGCGACGACTAGCGTCTGCGCGTCGTGATCGCGGCCGAAGCGAGCCATTTCGAGCGAATCCGCCACGCAGCCGCCCGTTTCGTCGGCCAGTTCCTGCAGTTCGGCATCCACGTAGTAGTGGGCGACGAGCACGGCCTTTTCACGGGCGAGCAACGCCTTGATGCGCGCCTTCAGCGCAGCGCGCTCCTCGGCGGACGGCGCATCGGGCACCTTGGCCCATGCTTGACCGACGCTACAGACGGTGCCTGCCGACACCGGCCGGTCGTACTCGACGGATTTGATCGTCGATTGCATCTCCATATCTCCTGTCGGCCCAAGTTAGCGCTTTAGCGCTTACTTGGGCCCCATGCTACGCGGTCGGCCCAAGTTAGCGCTTTAACGCTTACTTGGGTCCATGCTTCGCGGTCGGTGTGAGCGGTTTTTCGGCCCTGACGCGGCGCCCAAACTTCACACCAATTCCGGCGCCTGGGCCATCCTGCAAAAACGAGCCGCCCAAATGAAAAAACCCCGCCAACGCGGGGTTTGTGACGTCCTGAGATTCTAATCGATTTCGAATCAGGCGTAGCGGCGCAGGCGCGTCGCGAATTCCTGCAGCGCCTTGATGCCGCTTTGTTCTGCGCGATGGCACCAATCCTGTAATTGCGCGAGAAGCTGTTCGCGCGACGCGGTCGAACGGTCCCAGATCGCGGCGAGATCCTGGCGCAGCTGGAAGTACGTATGCAGCTTCTGGCTGTTCGCGAAGATTTCCGGCAGCAGCTTCTTCTGCGGCTCGTCGAGGCCGTCGGCGTCCTTGTGGAACCACTTGCGCGCGCTGCGCATCAACTGGTACTTCTCGCTCGAACCGAGTTCCTTCAGGTGCGCGAGCTCCTGGCGGTAGGCACGCTTGACGGCCTTGCCGTAGCGCGCCATCACTTCGTAGCGGTTCGACAGCACGGCCTGCAGCGTTTCCTGGTCGAGCACCGTCTTCGGCTTGTTCAGGCGCGGCGTGGGCGCGACCTTCTTCACCTTCGCGAGACCGAATGCCGACATGATGCGGATGTACATCCAGCCGATGTCGAACTCGTACCACTTGTTCGACAGCTTCGCCGACGTCGCGAACGTATGGTGGTTGTTGTGCAGTTCCTCGCCGCCGATCACGATGCCCCACGGGAACAGGTTCGTGCTCGCGTCGGCCGAGTTGAAGTTGCGATAGCCCCAGAAGTGACCGAAGCCGTTGACGACGCCCGCCGCCCAGAACGGAATCCACACCATCTGCACAGCCCACACGGTCAGGCCGAGCACGCCGAACAGCGCGACGTCGATGACCATCATCAGGCTCACGCCGAGAATCGGGTACTTCGAGTAGACGTTGCGTTCGATCCAGTCGTTCGGCGTGCCGTGGCTGAACTTGCGCATCGTCTCTTCGTTCTTCGCTTCCGCGCGATACAGCTCGGCGCCCTCGAGGAACACCTTCCAGATGCCGCGCGTCTGCGGGCTGTGCGGATCTTCCTCGGTCTCGCACTTCGCGTGGTGCTTGCGGTGAATCGCGGCCCACTGGCCGGTCAGCATGCCGGTGGTCATCCACAGCCACAGGCGGAAGAAGTGGCTCGCGATCGGATGCAGCTCCAGCGCGCGGTGCGCCTGGCAGCGGTGCAGGTAGACCGTCACGCCGATGATCGTGACGTGCGTGACGGCGAGCGCGAACAACGCGACCTGCCACCACGAAAAATGCAGGAGCCCGTGGGAAAGAAAATCGAGCAGGGAATTCAACAAGGCAGTTACCTGTGATGAGAGCGACGCCCGTTGGCGTCAGAAAAATGAAAGCATACCGCGTGTAGACCAGAATTTTACTTCAACCGTTCCAAGTCTTTGTAAAAAATGAACATTTTCTTGCCCTCACGCAATCCGCGCGGTCCATGGGCGGACTGGGAAAGGCCCGCGATCCGGTTTCGACCGCGAAATCGGTACGATTGACCGGCCGCGAGCGCTATGCCGCCGGCGCGCGCCCGTCCAGCGCACCGTTGGCGGCAGCCGGATCGCGCCCGGCCGCCGCGCCGGCCGCGGGAAAGCCGTCCGGCAGCCCGACCACGCGCACTTCGCGCTGCGGAAACGGAATGGAAATGCCGTGCTCGCCGAACAGCCGCCAGATGTTGCGGTTCACGCTCGAGCGCACACCCGACGTGCCTTTCGCCGCATCCTCGATCCAGAAGCCGAGCTCCAGGTCGATCCCGTCCGCGCCGAAACTCACGAGGTACGGCGTGGGCGCCGGCTCGGCCAGCACGCGCGGCACGTCCTTCGCGGCTTCGGCGAGCAATGCGAGTGCCTGCTCGACGTCGCTCGTGTAGGCGACCTGCACCGCGACCTTCGCGTAGCCGCGCGTCAGGTACGACGACTGGTTCTGCACGACGTCGGTGATCAGCTTCTCGTTCGGGATCAGCGTCTCGTTGCCGTCGAGGCCGCGCACGACCGTGTAGCGCGTGCGGATCTGCGTGACGACGCCCTGCAGCCCGCCGACGCTGATCGCATCGCCGAGCCGCAGCGAGCGGTCGAGCAGGATGATGAAGCCCGACACGTAGTTGCTCGCGATCTTCTGCAGCCCGAACCCGAGGCCGACGCCCACCGCGCCGCCGAACACGCCGAGCACCGTCACGTCAATGCCGACGAGCGACAGCCCGATCAGGATCGCCGCGAACACGAGCAGCGCGCGGCCGACCCGCGACAGCACGACCTTCAGGTTCGCGTCGAGCGTGCTCGCGCGCGACAGGCGATCCTCGAGCACCGAGCCGAGCCACATCGCGACCATCAGCGTCACGCACACCCACAGCGCGCCGGAGATCACCGACAGCAGCGTGAGGTGCGCGGTCGCGACCCGGAACTGCACGCTGTCGAGCCAGCCGAGCACGTCGCGCTGGATGCCGAGCACGGTCATCACCATCGCGGCCCACACGACGGTCGACACGATCTTCTCGACGACCGACAGCCACGCGTGCGTGTGGCCGTCGCGCGCGAACACGCGCCGCGCGAAGAAGAACAGCACGTAGATCAGCCCGATGCCGAACAGCGGCACGAGCGCGAGCGACAGCAGCGACGTCGACATGAACGGCTCGAACGCGAGCTGCGCGCCGCCGACGAACACGCCGCCGAACAACGGAAACAACGCACGCTTCAGGCTTTGCGCGCCCGCGCCCGGCGCGCGTCCGGCTGCCCGGCGCCGCGCATCGATCCGAGCGTGCACGAAGCGCGCGGCCACCCACGCGAGACACAGCGCACCGACGAGAATCGCCGCCTGCCAGATCATCACCGGCTGGTGGAAATCGCGAATCACCGATGCCAGCCGGCGCGACAGCAGGC
Organism: Burkholderia sp. AU39826; assembly: GCF_020419965.1. Lineage (NCBI taxonomy): Bacteria > Pseudomonadati > Pseudomonadota > Betaproteobacteria > Burkholderiales > Burkholderiaceae > Burkholderia > Burkholderia sp. AU39826. The sequence continues at coordinate 28,631 of NZ_JAIZQG010000004.1, read as the reverse complement.
GGCTCTGCAGACTCTCCATCGTCCGTCCGGCCAGCCGTTACTGCGCGGCGCGGCGTTCGAGCACCGCGGCGAAGAAGCCGTCCGTCGCGTGACGGTGCGGCCACAGCGACAGGTAGTCGCCCGTCTCGAGTTCGACGCGCTGGTCGGCCAGCACCTTCTGCGCCGGCACCAGCACGAACTCGGGATGATCGGCGAGGAACTGTTCGACGATGCGCTCGTTCTCGGCATCGAGCACGCTGCAGGTCGCGTAGACGAGCCGGCCGCCCTTCTTCACGAGGCGCGCGGCGCTCGCGAGGATCGACGCCTGCTTCGGCGTCAGCTCGTCGATCGCGGTGCGCGTCTGGCGCCACTTCAGGTCGGGATTACGGCGCAGCGTGCCGAGGCCGCTGCACGGCGCGTCGACCAGCACGCGGTCGATCTTGCCGGCGAGCCGCTTGATCTTCGCGTCGTGCTCGCTGTCGATCAGCACCGGGTTCACGTTCGACAGCCCGCTGCGCGCGAGGCGCGGCTTCAGCTTCGCGAGGCGCTTCTCCGACACGTCGAACGCATAGAGGCGCCCCGTCGAGCGCATCATCGCGCCGAGCGCGAGCGTCTTGCCGCCCGCGCCCGCGCAGAAATCGACGACCATTTCGCCGCGCCGCGGCGCGACCAGCGAGCACAGCAGCTGGCTGCCTTCGTCCTGCACCTCGATCGCGCCTTCCTCGAACAGCTTCAGGCGCGTCAGCGCCGGCTTGCCGACCACGCGCACGCCGAACGGCGCGAACGGCGTCGCGCCCGCATCGATGCCGCTCGCGCGCAGCGCGTCGATCACCTGGTCGCGGCTCGCCTTCTGCGCGTTGGCACGCAGGTCGAGCGGCGCCGGGTAGTTCAGCGCGGCGGCGAGCTGCGCGAGCTCCTCGGCGTCGAAACGGGCCGACAGCGCCTGGTGAATCCAGTCGGGCAGGTTCGTGCGGATGCGCACTGGCAGGCTCGCCGGATCGATCTTCGACACGTGTTCGAGCCATGCCGACTCGGTGTCGGACAGGAACGGCTTCAGCGCATTGCGACCGACCGTCTGCATCAGGCCCAGCAGCGTGAGGCGCCGCGCGGGCGTGCCGGTGCCGCTCTCGGCCAGATGCGAAAACTCCATCTTCCGGCGCAGCACCGCGAACACGGCCTCGGCGATCACGCCGCGCTCCGCGTGCCCGAGCTTCGGGTGCGCACGGAAGAACCGGCTCGTCGTCGCGTCGGCGGGGCCGGCGAATTTCAGCACCTCGGCCAGCAAAGTCTCGGTCTGGCCGATCAGGAATCCGTGCAGCTTCATACGCCCTCACTCGTTTCGGTATGCGGTTGATCCGCGAAAATCCAGCGCGCCTCGTCGGGCGCCACCACTGCGCGGCCGTTCTCGAGGCGCAGCCGCCCCTCGACGAACCAGCGCACCGCACGCGGATACAGCACATGCTCGACCGCCAGCACACGCCGCGCGAGCGCGGCCGCGTCGTCGCCGGCGCGCACGGGCACCGCGCCCTGCGCGACGATCGCGCCGCTGTCGAGCTCCGGAATGACGAAATGCACGCTCGCGCCATGCAGCGCGACGCCGGCGTCGAGCGCCTGCTGGTGCGTGTGGATGCCCTTGAAGCTCGGCAGCAGCGACGGATGGATGTTGAGCAGCCGGCCTTCGTATCGTCTGACGAATGCGGGCGTCAGGATGCGCATGAAGCCGGCGAGGACGACGAGATCGGGCGAGAAACGGTCGATCTCGGCGGCGAGCGCCGCGTCGAAGCTGTCGCGGCCGTCGAACGACCGGTGGTCGACCACCGCCGTCGCCGCCCCGTGCGACGCGGCAAAAGCCAGTCCGGCCGCATCGGGCCGGTTGGCGATCACGGCGGCAATCTCGGCCGGCCAGCGTTCCTGCGCGCACGCGCGGACGATGGCCTCCATGTTGCTGCCGCGACCGGAAATCAGGATCACGAGTTTTTTCATCCGCGAATTTTACCATTCGCCCTCGCGTTTCCCGCCTTCTCGGCCGTCGGCCCGCCCGAACGTTTATAATCTTCTGCTTTGCGGCATTCCACCGCTCATTCCCCGACGCTGCATCCGCTATCGTGAAAGTCTTCCGCGGCCTGCCCAACGCCGAGAGCCGCGCCCCGTGCGCGCTGACGATCGGCAACTTCGACGGTGTCCATCGCGGCCACCAGGCCCTGCTCGCGCGCGTGCGCGCGGCGGCGGACGCGCGCGGCCTGCCCGTGTGCGTGATGACGTTCGAGCCGCACCCGCGCGAATTCTTCAATCCGGCCGGCGCGCCGCCGCGCATCGCGATGCTGCGCGACAAGCTCGAGGCGCTGCGCGAGCACGGTGTCGACCGCGTCGTCGTCGAGCACTTCAATCACACGTTCGCGAGCCAGTCGCCGCAGGCGTTCGTCGAGCGCACGCTGGTGAACGGGCTGCACACGCGCTGGATGATGGTCGGCGACGATTTCTGCTACGGCGCGAAGCGCGCGGGCACCTTCGACACGCTGAAGGCGGCCGGCGAGCAGCACGGCTTCGAGGTCGAGCAGATGGGCACGGTGGCCGGCAGCGACGGCACGCGCATTTCCAGCTCCGGCGTGCGCGCGTCGCTCGCCGCGGGCGATCTCGACGCGGCCGCGCAGGCGCTCGGCCACGGCTATGCGATCAGCGGCCACGTCGCGCACGGGCTGAAGCTCGGCCGCGATCTCGGCTTCCCGACGCTGAACCTGCCGATCGCGCACAAGCGGCCGGCGCTCGCGGGCATCTTCGTCGTGCAGGTGCACGGCCTCGGCCCCGAGCCGCTGCCGGGCGTCGCGAGCCTCGGGCTGCGTCCGACCGTCGACGATTCGGGCCGCGTGCTGCTCGAAGTCCACCTGCTCGACTGGCACGGCGACGCGTACGGCAAGCTGATCCGTGTCGAATTCCTGAAGAAGCTGCGCGACGAGGCGAAGTTCGACGATCTCGAGGCGCTGTCGCGCGCGATCGCGCTGGACGTCGCGAACGCGCGCGCGTACTTCGTCGAGCGCGACCGTGCGCCGGGCAGCCGGGCGACGGGCTTCGCGACGTCGGCCACCGACCGAATTAGCTGATCCGGACGGCGGCGCCCTGGCGCCGCACCCTCGCGCGCCTGCTCGCGCGCCTACCCGATTCACGACGCCCGAGCGTCCCCCGATTTAGATAGCGATCCCATCATGAGCAACAAGAAAGCCGATTCGAAACCGCAGGCGAAGTATCCGGTCAACCTGCTCGACACGCCGTTCCCGATGCGCGGCGACCTGCCCAAGCGCGAGCCGCAGTGGGTCAAGGAGTGGGAAGAGCGCGGCATCTACGACAAGATCCGCGCGGCCAGCAAGGGCCGGCCGAAGTTCATCCTGCACGACGGCCCGCCGTATGCGAACGGCGACATCCACCTCGGCCACGCGGTCAACAAGATCCTGAAGGACATCGTCGTCAAGTCGCGCAACATGGCCGGCTTCGACGCGCCGTACGTGCCGGGCTGGGATTGCCACGGGATGCCGATCGAAATCCAGATCGAGAAGCAGTTCGGCAAGTCGCTGCCGGCGGCCGAAGTGATGAGCAAGGCGCGCGCGTACGCGACCGAGCAGATCGAGAAGCAGAAGGTCGGCTTCAAGCGCCTGGGCGTGCTCGGCGACTGGGCCAACCCGTACAAGACGATGAACTTCGTGAACGAGGCGGAAGAGATCCGCGCGCTCGGCAAGATCATCGAGAAGGGCTACGTGTATCGCGGGCTGAAGCCGGTGAACTGGTGCTTCGACTGCGGCTCGGCGCTCGCGGAAGCGGAGGTCGAGTACAAGGACCGCACCGACCCGACAATCGACGTGATGTTCGCGTTCGCGGAGCCGGAAAAGACCGCGCACGCGTTCGGCCTGCCGGCGCTGCCGCGCGCCGAAGGCGGCATCGTGATCTGGACCACCACGCCGTGGACGATTCCCGCCAACCAGGCGCTGAACCTCCACCCGGAAATCGTCTACGCGCTGGTCGACACCGAGCGCGGGCTGCTGATCATCGCGCAGGAGCGCGTCGAAGCCTGCATGGCCGACTTCAAGCTGACCGGCCGCGTCGTCGCGACCGCGCCCGGCGTGAAGCTCGCGAACCTGCGCTTCCACCACCCGCTCGCGTCGGCCCACCCCGGCTACCAGCGCACCGCGCCCGTCTACCTCGGCGACTACGTGACGACCGATACGGGTACGGGCGTCGTGCACTCGTCGCCCGCGTACGGCATCGAGGACTTCCAGTCGTGCAAGGCGCACGGGATGACCGATTCCGACATCATCAACCCGGTGATGGGCGACGGCCGCTACATCGAGTCGCTGCCGCTGTTCGGCGGCCTGTCGATCTGGGACGCGAATCCGAAGATCGTCGACGCGCTGAACGCGGCCGGCTCGCTGCTGCGCAGCGAGAAGTACACGCACAGCTACATGCACTGCTGGCGCCACAAGACGCCGATCATCTACCGCGCGACGTCGCAATGGTTCGCCGGCATGGACGTGGCGCCGCGCGACGGCGGCAAGACGCTGCGCGAGACGGCGCTCGAAGGCGTCGACGCGACCGCGTTCTACCCGTCGTGGGGCAAGCAGCGCCTGTTCAGCATGATCGCGAACCGTCCCGACTGGACGCTGTCGCGCCAGCGCCAGTGGGGCGTGCCGATGGCGTTCTTCGTGCACAAGGAAACCGGCGAGTTGCACCCGCGCACGCTCGAGCTGCTCGAGGAAGTCGCGAAGCGCGTCGAGCAGTCGGGCATCGAGGCATGGCAGTCGCTCGACCCGCGCGAGCTGATCGGCGACGACGCGAACCTGTACGAAAAGAACCGCGACACGCTCGACGTGTGGTTCGACTCGGGCACGACGCACTGGCACGTGCTGCGCGGCTCGCACAAGGATCAGCTGCAGTTCCCGGCCGACCTGTACCTCGAAGGCTCCGACCAGCACCGCGGCTGGTTCCACTCGTCGCTGCTCACGGCATCGATGCTCGACGGCCGCGCGCCGTACAAGGGCCTGCTCACGCACGGCTTCACGGTCGACGGCGAAGGCCGCAAGATGAGCAAGTCGCTCGGCAACGGCATCGACCCGCATGAAGTCGCGAACCGCCTCGGCGCGGAAATCATCCGTCTGTGGATCGCGTCGACCGACTATTCGGGCGAGCTCGCGATCTCCGAGGAAATCCTGAAGCGCGTGACCGAAGGCTATCGCCGCATCCGCAACACGCTGCGCTTCCTGCTCGCGAACCTGTCGGATTTCGACTTCGCGCAGCACGCGGTGCCGGTCGACGAATGGCTCGAGATCGACCGCTACGCGGTCGCGTTCTCGCAGCAGCTGCAGACGGAACTGCTCGGCCACTACGAGAAGTACGAGTTCCACCCGGTCGTCGCGAAGCTGCAGACGTACTGCTCGGAGGATCTCGGCGGCTTCTACCTCGACGTGCTGAAGGATCGCCTGTACACGAGCGCCGCCGATTCGCGCGCGCGCCGTTCCGCGCAAACGGCGCTGTACCACCTGACGCAAGGCCTGCTGCGCGTGCTCGCGCCGTTCCTGTCGTTCACGGCGGAAGAAGCGTGGAAGGTGTTCCAGCCGGCGAGCGACACGATCTTCACGGAGACCTACTATGCGTATCCGGAAGTCGCCGGCGCGGCCGCGCTGATCGAGAAGTGGGCGCTGCTGCGCGACGTGCGCGGCAACGTGACGAAGGCGCTCGAGGAAGCGCGCACCGCGAACCGCATCGGTTCGTCGCTGCAGGCCGAAGTGGCCGTGCATGCGAGCGGCGCGCGCTACGACGCGCTGACGAGCCTCGGCGACGATCTGAAGTTCGTGCTGATCACGTCGGCCGCGACGGTCGTCAAGGTCGACGACGACGCGCAGGAAAGCGTCGACGTGGCCGCGTCGAAGTACCAGAAGTGCGAACGCTGCTGGCACTACCGCGAAGATGTCGGCGCGCACGCCGATCATCCGACGTTGTGCGGCCGCTGCTTCTCGAACCTGTTTGAAAACGGCGAAATCCGGAGCGCTGCATAAATATGGCGAAGACCCTGTCGAAACCGGCCAGCGGCGCGCTCGCGCCCTGGCTCGGCATTTCGCTGATCGTGATCCTGTTCGACCAGTTGTCGAAGATCGCGATCCTGAAAACGTTCGCGTACGGCGCGCAGCATGCGCTGACGTCGTTCTTCAATCTCGTGCTGGTGTACAACCGCGGCGCCGCGTTCGGCTTCCTGTCGGCCGCGAGCGGCTGGCAGCGCTGGGCGTTCACCGCGCTCGGCATCGGTGCGACGCTCGTGATCTGCTTCCTGCTGCGCCGTCACGGCCAGCAACGCCTGTTCAGCCTGTCGCTCGCGCTGATCCTCGGCGGCGCGCTCGGCAACGTGATCGACCGGCTCGTCTACGGTCACGTGATCGACTTCCTCGATTTCCACCTCGGCGCGTGGCACTTCCCGGCGTTCAACCTCGCCGACTCCGCGATCACGGTGGGCGCGGTGCTGCTGGTCTACGACGAGCTGCGGCGCGTGCGCGGCACGCGCTGAGCGCGCATACTCCGTGTCGACGGCCGGCTTCGCGCCGGCCGTTCCGTTTGATCCCAGGAGGCCTGAGTTGGCACACGCAGAACTCGCAGGAAAACACCTCGTTCTCGGCCTGACGGGCGGCATCGCCTGCTACAAGATCGCCGAACTCACGCGGCTGCTCGTGAAGGCCGGCGCGACCGTGCAGGTCGCGATGACCGACGCCGCCACCCAGTTCATCACGCCCGTCACGATGCAGGCGCTGTCGGGGCGGCCCGTCTATACGAGCCAGTGGGACGCGCGCATCGACAACAACATGGCGCACATCGACCTGTCGCGCGAAGCCGACGCGATCGTGATCGCGCCCGCGTCGACGGATTTCCTCGCGAAGCTCGCGCACGGGTTCGCCGACGACCTGCTGTCGACGCTGTGCGTCGCACGCGACTGCCCGCTGCTCGTCGTGCCCGCGATGAACCGCCAGATGTGGCAGAACCCGGCCACGCAACGCAACGCCGCGCAACTGCGCGCGGACGGCGTATCGGTGCTCGGCCCGGACTCGGGCGCGCAGGCATGCGGCGAAGTCGGCGACGGCCGCATGCTCGAACCCGAGGCGATCTATGAAGCGATCGTCGCGCACTTCGCGCCGAAGGTGCTCGCGCACCGGCGCGTGCTGATCACGGCCGGGCCGACGTTCGAGCCGCTCGACCCGGTCCGCGGCCTGACGAACCGCTCCAGCGGCAAGATGGGCTTCGCGCTCGCGCGGGCCGCGCAGCAGGCGGGCGCCGACGTGCATCTCGTCGCCGGGCCGGTCGCGCTCGACACGCCGTGGGGCGTGACCCGCCAGGACGTGCAGACCGCGCAGCAAATGTACGACGCGGTGATGCAGGCGGTCGCCGATGCCGACATCTTCATCGCGGTGGCGGCGGTCGCCGACTGGCGCGTCGACCAGCCGGCCGAGCACAAGATGAAGAAGACGGCCGACCGCAAGATGCCGGCGCTCGCGTTCGTCGAGAACCCCGACATCCTCGCGTCGGTCGCCGCGCTGCCCGATGCGCCGTTCTGCGTCGGCTTCGCGGCCGAAAGCGGCGACCTCGACGTGCACGGCGACGAGAAGCGCAAGCGCAAGAACGTGCCGCTGCTCGTCGGCAACCTCGGCCCGCTGACGTTCGGCCGCGACGACAACGAAGTCGTGCTGTTCGAGGCCGCCGGCCTCACGCGCCTGCCGCGCGCGCCCAAGGACGAACTCGCGCATGCGCTCGTCGCGGAAATCGCGAAGCGCTTGCCCGACAACCGCCTGATCTGATCCCGCGCGGCGGCACTGGCCGCCGCGCCCTTCCCGACCGATTCGACGACTGCATGAAACTCGACCTGAAGATTCTCGACGCGCGCATGCGCGACTACCTGCCCGCCTACGCGACCACCGGCAGCGCCGGCCTCGACCTGCGCGCGTGCCTCGACGCCCCGGTCACGCTGAAGCCGGGCGAAACCACGCTCGTGCCGACGGGCCTTGCGATCCACCTCGCCGATCCCGGCTATGCGGCGCTGATCCTGCCGCGCTCGGGCCTCGGCCACAAGCACGGGATCGTGCTCGGCAATCTCGTCGGCCTGATCGACTCCGACTATCAGGGTCAGTTGATGGTCTCGACGTGGAACCGCGGCCAGACCGAATTCGTGCTGAACCCGTTCGAACGGCTCGCGCAGCTCGTGATCGTGCCGGTCGTGCAGGCGCAGTTCAACATCGTCGACGAATTCACCGAGAGCGATCGCGGCGAAGGCGGCTTCGGCAGCACCGGCCGCCACTGAGCCACGCGGCACGAAAAACGGGGCCGCGCGATCAGCGCGCGTGCCGGTGCCGGTAATGCAGCGCGTAGGCGAGCGTCAGCAGCACGACGAACACGACGCCGACCACCATCGTCATCCGGAATTCGCGCGTGAAAGCGGTCGTCAGCAGGATCGCCGCGACGAGCGCCGCGCCGAGCAGGCTGCCGAACGGGTGCCCCCACATCCGGAACGCGAGCGCGGGGCCGCGATACTGGGCACGGAACCGCAGGTGCGTGACGAAGATCATCAGCCAGGTGAACAGCGCGCCGAACATCGCGATCGCCATCATCACCGTGAACGCGGTGTCGGGCGCGAGCGCAACCAGCACGGCCGCCACCGCGACGCCGCTCGTCGAGATCCACAGCGCCGCGCGCGGCACGCCATTCGCGCCGAGCCGGCCGAACACCGCGGGCGCGAGGCGCGCGCGCGACAGGCTGAACATCATCCGCGTCGTCACGTAGAGCTGGCTGTTCATCGCCGACAGCGCCGCGATCAACAGCACGAAGTTGATCACGCCGGCCGCGTACGGCACGTGCGTCGCGGCCATCACCTTCACGAACGGGCTTTCGTCGGTGCCGGCCTGCGTCCACGGCACGATCGCGAGCATCAGCGCGAGCGTCAGCAGGTAGAACAGCACGAGCCGGAACACGGTCGAGCGGAAAGCGCGCGTGACCGCGTGCTGCGGATCGCGCGCCTCGCCGGTCGCGATCGCGACGGCTTCGATGCTCATGTAGCTGAAGATCGCGACGATCACCGCGACCCAGGTACCCCAAGGCCCCCTCGGCATGAAGCCGCCATGCGCGGTGTAGTTCGCGAAACCGACGCCCGATGCGGCCGGCGCCGACCACACGAGAAACGCGCCGAGCACGATGAACACGACGATCGCCGCGATCTTCAGCAACGAGAACGCGTATTCGACCGTCCCGTACAGCGTGACGCTCGCGAGGTTCACCGCGATCAGCAGCGCGGAGAAGCCGATCACCCAGTACCAGCCGGGCACGGCCGGGAACCAGTACTTCATGAACACGGCGATCGCGCTGATCTCGGTGCCGATCGCGAACACGACCGCGAACCAGTACGCATAGCGCACCAGGAAGCCCGCGAGCGGGCCGACGTAATGCTCGGCATACGCGCCGAACGAGCCGGCCGTCGGATGCGCGGCGGTCATTTCCGCGAGCGCGCCCATCAGCAGCAGCGCGATCAGCGCGCCGATCGCATAGGAGACCAGCACGCTAGGGCCGGCGAGCCCGATCGCGAACCCGCTGCCGAGGAACAGCCCCGTGCCGATCGCGCCGCCGATCGCGATCATCGCCATCTGCCCCGACGTCAGCGCGTGGCGCAACCCTTGTTCGCGCGCGACGATATCGTCGAACGACCGTTGTTGTTGTGTCACTGCGTTACCACTCCCCTGCACCACCATCGCGCCGCCGGCGCCGGATAAAACGAAACGGCGCGGAGAACTTCCCGCGCCGTTCACATGAACAACGAATGATCGCTTACTCGACTTCGACCGTCTCTTCGTTCGGCTTGTGCGGCGGATTCGCCAGCTTGTCGAACGACAACTGCACCTTGTCGCTTTCGTCGACGTCGACGGTCACGTGACCGCCGTTGACGAGCTTGCCGAACAGCAGTTCGTCGGCCAGCGCGCGCCGGATCGTGTCCTGGATCAGCCGCTGCATCGGCCGCGCGCCCATCAGCGGGTCGAAGCCGTGCTTCGCGAGATGCTTGCGCAACGCGTCGGTGAAGAGCGCGTCGACCTTCTTCTCGTGCAGCTGTTCCTCGAGCTGAATCAGGAACTTGTCGACCACACGCATGATGATTTCCTCATCGAGCGAGCGGAAGCTGATGATCGCATCCAGGCGGTTGCGGAATTCCGGCGTGAACAGGCGCTTGATGTCGGTCATCTCGTCGCCCGTTTCGCGGCGCGTCGTGAAACCGATCGTCGCCTTCTGCATCGACTCGGCGCCCGCGTTCGTCGTCATGATGATGATGACGTTGCGGAAATCCGCCTTGCGGCCGTTGTTGTCCGTCAGCGTGCCGTGGTCCATCACCTGCAGCAGCACGTTGAAGATGTCCGGATGCGCCTTCTCGATTTCGTCGAGCAGCAGCACGCAATGCGGCTTCTTCGTGACGGCTTCGGTCAGCAGGCCGCCCTGGTCGAACCCGACGTAGCCGGGCGGCGCGCCGATCAGCCGGCTCACCGCGTGACGCTCCATGTATTCCGACATGTCGAAGCGGATCAGCTCGATGCCGAGCGTGAACGCGAGCTGGCGCGCCACTTCGGTCTTGCCGACGCCCGTCGGGCCGGAGAACAGGAACGCGCCGATCGGCTTGTCCATCTTGCCGAGGCCCGCGCGCGCCATCTTGATCGAGGCCGCGAGCGCATCGATCGCCGGATCCTGGCCGAACACGACGCTCTTCAGGTCGCGATCGAGCGTCTGCAGCTTGCTGCGATCGTCCTGCGACACGCTCTGCGCCGGCACGCGCGCGATCTTCGAGATGATTTCCTCGATCTCGCCCTTGCCGATCGTCTTCTTCTGCTTCGACTTCGGCAGGATACGCTGCGCGGCGCCCGCCTCGTCGATCACGTCGATCGCCTTGTCCGGCAGGTGACGGTCGGTGATGAAGCGTGCCGACAGCTCGGCCGCGGCCGACAGCGCCCCCGACGAGTACTTGACGCCGTGATGCTCCTCGAAGCGCGACTTCAGCCCGCGCAGGATCGCGACCGTCTGCTCGACGCTCGGCTCCGTCACGTCGACCTTCTGGAAGCGCCGCGACAGCGCCGCATCCTTCTCGAAGATGCCGCGGTACTCGGTGAACGTCGTCGCGCCGATGCACTTGAGCGTGCCCGACGACAACGCCGGCTTCAGCAGGTTCGATGCATCGAGCGTGCCGCCCGACGCGGCGCCCGCGCCAATCAGCGTATGGATTTCGTCGATGAAGAGGATCGCGTGCGGACGCTCCTTCAGTTCCTTCAGCACCGTCTTCAGACGCTGCTCGAAATCGCCGCGATACTTGGTGCCCGCGAGCAGCGCGCCCATGTCGAGCGAATACACCTGCGCGTTCGCGAGGATGTCCGGCACTTCGCCGCGCGTGATCCGATACGCGAGCCCTTCGGCGATCGCGGTCTTGCCGACGCCGGCTTCGCCGACGAGCAGCGGGTTGTTCTTGCGGCGACGGCACAGCACCTGCACGACGCGCTCGACCTCCGGCTCGCGGCCGATCAGCGGATCGATGCGGCCGTCCTTCGCCATCTGGTTCAGGTTCTGCGTGAACTGCGCGAGCGGCGTTTCCTTCTGCGCGTTCGCGTCCTCGCTTTCCGCGTTCGCGTCGGTCGACTTCGCGGCTTCGCCGCTGTTCGTCTTCGCGATGCCGTGCGAAATGAAGTTCACCACGTCGAGACGCGTGACGCCCTGCTGCTGCAGGTAGTAGACGGCGTGCGAATCCTTCTCGCCGAAGATCGCGACCAGCACGTTCGCGCCGGTGACTTCCTTCTTGCCGTTCGACGTCGACTGGACGTGCATGATCGCGCGCTGGATCACGCGCTGGAACCCGAGCGTCGGCTGGGTATCGACATCGTCGGTGCCCGGGACGGTAGGTGTGTTGTCGTGGATGAAATTGCGCAGGTTCTGACGCAAGTCCTCGATGTTGGCCGCACACGCGCGCAACACCTCGGCTGCCGTCGGATTATCCAGCAGGGCCAGCAGCAGGTGCTCGACCGTAATGAACTCATGGCGCGCCTGGCGTGCTTCCATGAACGCCATGTGCAGGCTGACTTCCAATTCCTGGGCAATCATGCTTCCTCCATCACGCACTGCAGCGGATGCCCTGCCTGCCGCGCATGGGTAACGACTTGCTCAACCTTGGTCGACGCGATGTCCCGCGTATAGACCCCACAAACCCCTCGCCCTTCGCGATGGACCTTCAGCATGATCTGCGTGGCCGTCTCGCGATCCTTCTTGAAATACTCCTGGACCACCATCACGACGAATTCCATCGGCGTGAAGTCGTCGTTCAGCAGCACCACCTTGTACATCGAAGGCGGCTTGAGCTTCTGCTGCTTGCGTTCCAGGACGGTACTGTCCTGCTTGTCCGGGATAATCGCCATACACCCATTCTAAACAACTCGGACAGGCCCGCAATCCTGCCATTACCCGACCGACCGGCCGGCGCCCTCCCCGGTATCCCGGAACACGCGATCGCCCTCGCGCCATACGAAAGCCGGCTGCGGTGCCGGCTTTCACGCATGGCGCGGAACACGAACCGTCAGTGGGAGTCGCACCGGAACGTCGTGTCCGCATCCAGTATCCCACAAGCCGGGACGACTCGAACGCGTGTCACTCGAGCCTGGTATATGAGCCGATTATGCGGCTTTTCAAGCCCCCGCGCTTGGCCACATGCTGCAAAGCAAAGCCGGAAAAACCCTGAAAATGGGTTCTTTACAACGACCCTCCAACCGTCTAAAAATTCCACTTGACACTCCAATAAAGAGCGCCAACAATCAAGCTGGCACTTTTTTCAATTCGTCTGACGGCGAAATGAAAGAGGCCGAAGGTGAGCTTGTGAGGGGGGAACGGCTGTATTTTCCGGTCGTTTAGCTTTTCGAGCGTGCTCGTGGTAAGTAGCAGCGACTGTGTGACAGGGGAAGTAGGAAAATGGCAACTGGTATCGTTAAGTGGTTCAACGACGCGAAGGGCTTCGGTTTCATCACTCCCGACGAGGGCGGTGAAGATCTGTTTGCGCACTTCTCGGCCATCAACATGCAGGGTTTCAAGACCCTCAAGGAAGGCCAGAAGGTAAGCTTCGAGGTCGTCCAAGGCCCGAAGGGCAAGCAGGCTTCGAATATCCAGGCTGCCTGAAGGCAACGGATTTCGGATGAAGAAACCCGGCATATGCCGGGTTTCTTTTTTTGTGGCGCATCTTTCAAAGCGCCAATGCATCGGCGATTTGATTGCCGTTTTCATACAATCGCGGCGCGCAATATACGATTGTCGCGCCAAAGATGCGAATGCGCGGCTCATGAAAAACGGGCGCGCCGCCGAAGCGCCGCGCCCGCCCGATACCCGCACTTGCTGGCGACACGTGCGGCGTACCGGATCCGACACCCCGGCAACGCCGCCGGCGCCATTCGCTACCAGCTGTACGACGCGCCCGCGCCCCACGTCGTCGCCGCGGAGCTGAAGCCGGCGCCGATCTTCATCTTCAGGTTCTCGCGGAGCCGGACCGACGCGCCGAACGCGCCGGCCTGATAGCCGAGATAGCTGCCAAAGCCCATGCCGACGGCAATCGTCTTGCCGGGATCGACATCCGGAATCATCGTCAGCGCGGTGGCCGCCGCGACGCCGCTGTAGGCACGTCGCGCGACCGCGTTGAGTTGACGCAGGTTCACGGCATCCGAAGGCAGCACGGCGTCCGCGAGGTTGGCGATCTTCCTCTCGTTCGTCGGCGTACCCACCGACACGGTATTGTCACGATCCGCCACCGAGCCGCTCCCCAGCGCCACGGAGTTCGCGCCGGTCGCGACCGCGTCCGTACCGATTGCCGTGCTGTGCGCGCCGGCCGCCGATGCCCCAGAGCCGAGCGTCACGCTGCCGTTGCCGGCCGCGACCGCGCCCGTGCCAACCGCGACGCTGCGCGCGCCGAGCGCCTGGGCGCGCACGCCGTTCGCCATGCTCGCGTCGCCCGTTGCCGCCGCTGCCGCGCCCAGCGCCATGCTGTTGTCCGCGCCCGCCAGCGCGCCGACACCCACCGCGGTGCTGTTCGCACCCGATGCGTACGCACCGGCTCCGGCCGCGAGACTCGCATTGCCGGCCGCCGCGGCCTGCGCGCCGAGCGCCGTACCGTTCACGCCCGACGCCGTCGCGCCGGTGCCGGCCGCCATGCTCTGCTCGCCGCTTGCGTTCGCTCCCTTGCCCAGCGCGATGCTCGCGTCGCCCGTGGCCGATGCCGAATTGCCGAGCGCCGTGCTGTCCACGCCCGCCGCCGACGCGTTCACGCCGACCGCCGAGCTGTTCACGCCCGACGCCGCCGCGCCGGTGCCGGCCGCCATGCTCTGCTCGCCGCTTGCGTTCGCGCCCTTGCCCAGCGCGATGCTCGCGCCGCCCGTGGCCGATGCCGAATTGCCGAGCGCCGTGCTGTCCACACCCGTCGCCGACGCATTCACGCCGACCGCCGAGCTGTTCACGCCCGATGCTGTCGCGCCCGTGCCAGCCGCCATGCTCTGGTCGGCGCTTGCGTTCGCGCCCTTGCCGAGTGCGATGCTCTCATCGCCCGTCGCCGATGCCGAATGGCCGAGCGCCGTGCTGTCCACGCCCGTCGCCGACGCGTGCACACCCACCGCCGAGCTGTTCACGCCCGATGCCGTCGCGCCGGTGCCGGCCGCCATGCTCTGGTCGGCGCTTGCGTTCGCGCCCTTGCCGAGTGCGATGCTCTCATCGCCCGTGGCCGATGCCGAATTGCCGAGCGCCGTGCTATCCACACCCGTCGCCGACGCGTTCACGCCGACCGCGGAGCTGTTCGCGCCTGATGCCGTCGCGCCGGTGCCTGCCGCCATGCTCTGGTCGGCGCTCGCGTTCGCGCCCTTGCCCAGCGCGACGCTCGCGTCGCCCGTCGCCGACGCCGAATTGCCGAGCGCCGTGCTGTCCGTGGCGGACGCGTTCGAGTTTTTCCCGAGCGCGACGCTGTTTTGCCCCGTGCCGGGTGACGGCAACGAAGAATTTGCAAGCCTGTCGTTGATGTTGTTGATCGATCCGGCCAGCGAATCGGCCGTCGCGCCCAACCGGCCGACTGCGTTGCTCAATTGATCGATCTGCTCCTGCAACGACAGTTGCGCGCGCGCATCCGTGGCCAACAGACTCGACATACCGATCACACTTGCCGCGATGGTACGCAAGGTCAGAACGCGCACGGCACGCTTTTCGTTCATCAGACCGCCCATCGGGTTTCTTATTAATTTCATAAGAGTCCTAAATACTTGATTTCGTCACTCATGGCGCGACATCGTTTGAATTCGAGAGAAACGGATATCGTCTTGCGCCCGCGTCAATACCGCGCAACGTCATGGCGACACCGGCGATGCCCGCCCGCATGGGCCGGCACCGTAGCGCGTCATGGAAATTGCACTCGATCGAGTATAGGGACCGTCAACTCAAAAGAATATGAGCCAAGTACGAAATTAAGCGCTGTCCGATTGCGTGGATATCGAACATCGGATGCGTCTGAACAGGAATGGCCGCTGTGCGCTCGCGGGACGATCGATCCGCCGTCAAACCAGCCCGACGGCGGATCGATCCGGCATCACATCACCTTCAGCGTTCCCATCATCCCGAGATCCTCGTGTTCGAGGATGTGGCAGTGAAACATGCGCTCGCCGGACATCTCCTGCGTGGTGAGGATCGTCACGGTCTCGCCGCTACGCACGTTCACGGTATCACGCCATGCGCGGAACGGCTCGGGGATACGCGAGCCGTTCGACGCGCGCTCGATCACCTGAAACTGCGTGCCGTGCAAATGGAACGGGTGATCCATGTCGGTGGCGTTGCGGATCTCCCAGCGCTCGACGTCGCCACGGCGGCTCGTCAGCGTCGCGCGATGCGGCGCGTACGTATCGCCGTTGATCGTGAAGCGCATGCCCGCCGGGCGGCCGTGCGCCGCACTCTTCATCATCGCGTCCATGTCCATTTCCTCGCCGAACGCGACCGTCTTGTGCGCGACCGGGTCGCCCAGCGGCGGCACCGCGCGCAGCGTGGCAGGCAGCGCGCGGGCCTCGGCGGGCGCGAACGCGACATCGGCCAGCGCCAGCGCCGGATCGGGCGGCAGGCTGCCGTGACCGTCGTCGTGCGACATCGCCATCTTGCGGCGGTCGTACTCGGCCGCCTGCAGCACCGCGCGGGACACACGATCGCCGGCACGCACCAACAGTTCCGCGCGCTCGCCCGGCGCAATCAGCAGCGACGTCACGCGCCGCGGCGCGTCGAACAGCCCGCCGTCGGTGCCCACCTGCTCGAACGCGCGACCGTCGTCGAACGCGATGCGCAGGTAGCGTGCGCTGCACGCGTTCCAGACACGCCAGCGTTCGTCGCCCGCGACGTCGATGCGCGGCCGGCGCGCACCGTTGACCAGTACGAACTGGCCTTCGCGGCCGTTCATCCAGTCCATCATGTCGTTCGGCGCGATCGTGCCGTCGCGCGCAAGCTTCAGATCCGACACGAACAGGTGGCGCTCGGGCCAGCCGGCAAGCGGATCCTCCGCGGCGCGCACGACGAACGGGCCGGCCAGCCCGCGAAACACCTGCTCGGCGGTCATCATGTGCGGATGCGGGTGGTACCAGTACGTACCGGCGCTACCCTTCGGCAGCGTGAAGCGATACACGCGCGACGCGCCGGGCGCGACCGGATCGGACGGGTTGCCGTCCTGGTCGGGCGGCACGGGCAGGCCGTGCCAGTGGATCGTCGACGGCTGCGGCAGCTTGTTCACGAACCGGATCTCGACCGTATCGCCCTCGCGCACGTCGATCAGCGGGCCGACGACGGGGCCTTGCGTGCCCGGGCCGAACTGCCAGAACGGGGTCGGCCGCGCACCGCGCAGCAGCGCTCGCGCCACCGGTTGAGCGACCAGCGTGGCCCGGAATGTGCCCGGCTCGCGGCTTTCGTCGGCCAGCGTGCGCAACGTCGCGAGCGGCGCGCCGGCCGGCAGCGCGTCGGCGGCCGCCAGTGCAGCCGGCGCGGGCTTGCCGTGCTGCGCGTGCGCCGACATCCCTGACATACCCGACATGCCCGGCATGTCGTCCATCGAATCCATGCCGGCCATGCCCGCGTGACCGGCATGCTGCGCCGATGCGGCGCGCGCGAACAGCGACGCGGCCGCGACACCGATGGTGCGCGACAGGAAGGTTCTCCGTCTCATCAATCGATCCTCGTTATCCGTGCGGCGCCGCGCGAGAGCCGCGGCGATCGCGTCATCATAACCGCAGGGCCCGATCGAAAAACGCCGCCGCGGGACGGGTGGCGATACGCCGCAGCACGCATCGTTACCGCGCCGGACGGCGTCACGACGGCCATCGCCGGGCGGTGTTTCGGCACGCATGGCGCCGCCCCTTCGCACATTCCAGCGAACGCGCTGTGCGCCTTCCACTCGGCCCTCGCGCTCTCCGCCGCTGCAGCCGGATGCTCGCACCCGCCGATTTTTCACGATGCGGAACAAGTCACTGCGTTATAAAAATTCGTGGTGCAGGGCACAAATTTCCCGTTTCGCGATGCCGAAAAACGTTCCGCAATACAAAACGACGAAAATAATCAATTGTTTTTAAAAGGGAATTTTTGTTTCGAGAAGTCGCTCTACGCGCACCATTCGAGCGGAGCCCGGACGTAGACTTGGTTCCATGCACTGACGCTTCGCCACGACGTTCGACACGGAATCCGGCGCAAGCAGCCAGTCGGGCCACAGCCGGGCGAACCGGCGGACGGCGCAACAGAATCGCTTGTGATCAGAAAGGGAGAACGGAAATGAAGGGATTTCGCTTTGGTTCAGCGCTCGGGTCGTTCTACATCCTGCCGGGTAACGGCGGCTGGGAAGCGACGTTCGGCAACGCCCTGCTCGGCGCATTCTCGTGCCCCGAAGTCGCGGCCGACCACATCTCGCGCGGCGACTGCGAGCAACTGTCCGAACTCGACACCGCGACGCTCGAAGTGCCGCATGAAATCGCCGAATGGGAAATCGTTCACGTCTGAATGGCAACCCCGCAACGACAAACGCCCCGGGCGACCGGGGCGTTTTTCTTGAGTGCCGGGCGGCGAACGGTTCACTCCGCCGCACCGGCACATGCATCGGCTCGCGCGAGTGCGCGGCCGGCGTCACGCGACCGCGTCGACGATGCCGTTCAGCGTCGCGCTCGGGCGCATGGCCTGGCTCGTCAGCTCGACGTTCGGACGGTAGTACCCGCCGATCGCCTGCGGCTTGCCTTGCGCGGCCGCCAGTTCTTCCAGGATGCGCGCCTCGTTGTCCGACAGCGCCTTCGCCACACCTTCGAACTGCGCCTTCAGCGCGGCGTCCTCGCTCTGCTCGGCCAGCGCCTGCGCCCAGTACAGGCACAGGTAGAAGTGGCTGCCGCGGTTGTCGAGGCCGCCGACCTTGCGCGCCGGCGACTTGTTCTCGTCCAGGAACTTGCCGGTCGCCTGGTCGAGCGTCTTCGCGAGCACGAGCGCCTTCGCGTTCTGGTATGCGTTGCCGAGGTGTTCGAGCGACGCGGCCAGCGCGAGGAATTCGCCGAGCGAATCCCAGCGCAGGAAGCCTTCCTCGACGAACTGCTGCACGTGCTTCGGCGCCGAGCCGCCCGCCCCCGTTTCGAACATCCCGCCGCCGGCCATCAGCGGCACGATCGACAGCATCTTCGCGCTGGTGCCGAGTTCCATGATCGGGAACAGGTCGGTCAGGTAGTCGCGCAGCACGTTGCCGGTGACCGAGATCGTGTCCTTGCCCGCGCGGATGCGCTCGAGCGAGAAACGCGTCGCTTCGACCGGCGTCATGATGCGGATGTCGAGGCCGTTCGTGTCGTGATCCTTCAGGTAGCGTTCGACCTTCGCGATGATCTGCGCATCGTGCGCGCGTGCCGGATCGAGCCAGAACACGGCCGGGGCGCCGGTCGCGCGGGCGCGGTTGACCGCGAGCTTGACCCAGTCCTGCACCGGTGCGTCCTTCGTCTGGCACATGCGCCAGATGTCGCCCGACTCGACCGCGTGCTCGAGCAGCACGTTGCCGGCTTCGTCGATGACGCGCACGACACCGTCCGCCGGAATCTGGAACGTCTTGTCGTGCGAACCGTATTCCTCGGCCGCCTGCGCCATCAGGCCGACGTTCGGCACGCTGCCCATCGCGACCGGATCGAACGCGCCGTGCTGCTTGCAGTCCTCGATCACGGCCTGGTACACGCCCGCGTAGCAGCGGTCCGGAATCACGGCCTTCGCGTCGTACAGTTGACCGTCCGGGCCCCACATGCCGCCCGAATCGCGGATCATCGCCGGCATCGACGCGTCGACGATCACGTCGCTCGGCACGTGCAGGTTCGTGATGCCCTTGTCCGAGTTGACCATCGCGAGGCGCGGGCGCACCGTGTACTCGGCCTTGACGTCCGCTTCGATCGCCTCGCGCGTGTCGGCCGGCAGATCCTTCAGGCGCGCGTAGAGGTCGCCGATCCCGTTGTTCGGGTTGAAGCCGACCTTCGCCAGCACGTCCGCGTGCTTCGTCAGCGCGTCGCGGTAGAACACCGACACGAAGTGGCCGAACAGGATCGGGTCCGAGACCTTCATCATGGTCGCCTTCAGGTGCACCGAGAACAGCACGTCCTGCGCCTTCGCGTCGGCGATCTGCGCTTCGATGAAGCTGCGCAGCGCGTTGCGGCTCATCACCGATGCGTCGATCACTTCACCGGCCTTCACGGCCGTCTTTTCCTTCAGCACCTTCTTCGCGCCGTCGGTGGTCGTCAGTTCGATCTTCACGCTGCCGGCCGCGGCAATCAGCGCCGACTTCTCGCTGCCGTAGAAGTCGCCTTCGGTCATGTGCGCGACGTGAGCCTTCGACGTGGACTTCCACGCGCCCATCTTGTGCGGATGCTTGCGTGCGTAGTTCTTGACCGACAGCGGCGCGCGGCGGTCGGAGTTGCCTTCGCGCAGCACCGGATTCACCGCGCTGCCCTTGATCTTGTCGTAGCGCGCCTTGACGGCCTTCTCTTCGTCCGTCGACGGATCTTCCGGATAGGCCGGCAGCGCGTAGCCCTGCGCCTGCAGTTCGGCGATCGCGGCCTTCAGTTGCGGCACCGATGCGCTGATGTTCGGCAGCTTGATGATGTTCGCTTCCGGCTTCAGCGTGAGCTGGCCCAGCTCGGCCAGATCGTCGGAACCCTTCTGCTCCGACGGCAGGATGTCTGCGAATGCCGCGATGATGCGGCCGGCGAGCGAGATGTCGCGCGTTTCGACGGCGACGCCGGACGAACGCGTGAAGGCCTTGACGATCGGCAGCAGCGAATAGGTCGCGAGCGCGGGCGCTTCGTCGGTGAGGGTGTAGATGATCTTGGGCGAAGTGGACATGGTGGTCAAAGCATTGCTACGTGATGGTGGGACTGAAGAGCGCCGGCGGTAACCGGCGGGGAGCGACCGGGTCGATCGCGAAAGGGGCGCGCCGGCTCAGCCGGGCGGTGGTGTTGCGAGGGCCGTCATGTTCTACCTTGCAGGGCCTGCGGGCCGCATCGCGGCGCCGCGGCCCGGATGCCGGGCCGCCCTGCCAACAAACCTGCCATCCACGAAACGCTCCGGCGCCGGCAGACAGCGCCGGGGCGGCCGGCATCGTGCCGGCCCACCCCGGAAGGGGTCTTACATGTTCTCGATCAGCACTTCGCCGAAGCCGGAGCACGACACCTGCGTCGCACCTTCCATCAGGCGCGCGAAGTCGTACGTGACGCGCTTCTGCAGGATCGACTTCTCCATCGCGGCGATGATCGTGTCGGCTGCTTCCGTCCAGCCGAGGTGGCGCAGCATCATTTCCGCCGACAGGATCTCGGAACCCGGGTTCACGTAATCCTTGCCCGCGTACTTCGGCGCCGTGCCGTGCGTCGCCTCGAACATCGCGACCGAATCCGACAGGTTCGCGCCCGGCGCGATCCCGATGCCGCCGACCTGCGCGGCCAGCGCGTCGGAGATGTAGTCGCCGTTCAGGTTCAGCGTCGCGATCACGTCGTATTCGGCCGGGCGCAGCAGGATCTGCTGCAGGAACGCGTCGGCGATCGAATCCTTGATCACGATCTCGTTGCCCGTCTTCGGGTTCTTCACGCGCATCCACGGGCCGCCGTCGATCAGCTCGCCGCCGAATTCCTTCTGCGCGAGCGCGTAGCCGGCGTCACGGAACAGGCCTTCCGTGAACTTCATGATGTTGCCCTTGTGCACCAGCGTGACCGACTTGCGATCGTTGTCGATCGCGTACTGGATCGCCTTGCGCACGAGCCGCTCGGTGCCTTCGGTCGACACGGGCTTGACGCCGATCCCGGAGGTTTCCGGGAAGCGGATCTTCTTCACGCCCATCTCGTCCTGCAGGAACTTGATCACCTTCTTCGCCTGCTCGGAGCCCGCGGCCCATTCGATGCCCGCGTAGATGTCTTCCGAGTTCTCGCGGAAGATCACCATGTCGATCTTCTGCGGCTCGCGCACCGGCGACGGCACGCCCTTGAAGTACTGGACCGGGCGCAGGCACACGTAGAGGTCGAGCTCCTGGCGCAGCGCGACGTTCAGCGAACGGATGCCGCCGCCGACCGGGGTCGTGAGCGGCCCCTTGATCGAGACGACGTATTCCTTCAGCACCTGCAGCGTCTCGTCCGGCAGCCACACGTCCGGGCCGTACACCTTGGTCGCCTTCTCGCCCGCGAAGATCTCCATCCAGTGGATCTTGCGCTTGCCCTTGTACGCATGCGCGACCGCCGCGTCGACGACCTTGATCATGACCGGCGTGATATCGAAGCCCGTACCGTCGCCTTCGATATAGGGAATGATCGGCTGATCGGAAACGTTGAGCGAGAAGTCCTTGTTGACGGTGATCTTGTCACCGCCCTCCGGAACCTTGATGTGCTGATACGGCATGATCGACTCCAGTGACGTGGCTGAGCAGGTGATGCTGGTCGAAGCTGCGCGCGCGGCGGGGGCGCGGCATGGCCACCCCGTGACGGCAACAGCGAGCCGCTATTCTAGCGCCCCAACCGGGCACTTCGGCGCGAACCGCGGCACTGCGTATCAAGACCTCACTTATGTCTTATATAAGACAGAGGACTTGCCGTTCCGTATTATGCATTAAGATTCCGCCATTTGCCATAGACCGCCCGCCCCCGCTCCGTACGGGCGCCGGGCGGGCGCCCTGCCATGAACCTGATCGCCCTCAACAAGCCGTTCGGCACGATTTGCCAGTTTTCCGCGCACGAGACGCGGCCGTCGCTCGGCGACTGGGTAAAAACGCCCGGCGTGTACGCGGCCGGCCGGCTCGATGCGGACAGCGAGGGGCTGCTGCTGCTCACCGACGACGGCGCGCTGCAGGCGCGCATCGCGGAGCCGCGCCACAAGCTCGTGAAGCGCTACTGGGCGCAGGTCGACGGCGCGCCGGGGCCGGCCGACCTGAAGGCGCTCGCGCGCGGTGTCGATCTCGGCGACTACGTGACGCGCCCGTGCCGCGCCGAATTCATCGAGCCGCCCGACACGCTGTGGCCGCGCAACCCGCCGATCCGCTACCGCGCCGCGATCCCGACCACGTGGATCGAGCTCGCGATCACCGAGGGCAAGAACCGACAGGTGCGCAGGATGACGGCGGCCGTCGGCTTTCCGACGTTGCGCCTGGTGCGCGTCGGCATCGGCGCGCTCGATATATTCGCGCTCGGCATTGCGCCGGGCGAAACAATCGCGCTGCCGCCGCGCGCGCCGTGGGACGGTTTCGCGGCCGCCGGGTAGCGAATCCAGGGCGCGCGAATTTTTCGTCGTCTTTTTCGTCAACCGCGCGCGCAGATCGCGCGTTAAACCACGCAGATGCCAACCTTAGCTATCCGGCATTGGCAGCCGAACCCCGTGTTTGCGTCACGAAAGCGACGTTTTATTCGAATACGATTCGGCGCCCGCAGCGCAAAGAGAAATTTCTCGAAGCGTCTGTCAACCGAAAGGTGGATGGCACCGTTAGACGACATGACTCCTATTGCCGGGTCATTTGGTTAATTAACTAAAGCTGAGGAACACAACATGAACAAACTGATCGCCGCTCTGGTCGCTGGTCTCTTCGCAACGGCTGCTTTCGCACAAGCATCGGCTCCGGAAGCTGCTTCGGCTGCTGCTCCGGCAGCTGCTTCGGCACCGGCAAAGCACAAGGCTGCCAAGAAGCACCACGCCAAGAAGCACCACGCTGCGAAGAAGGCAGCTAGCGAAGCCGAAGCTCCGGCAGCTGCTTCGAACTAAGTAAGCAAGCTGTAATAACGCAGTCAAGAACACGCAGTCCTGCCGTTCTTACGGCGTTGAAAGGCAGATCACCGCAAGGCGATCTGCCTTTTTCTTTTTTGTGCCCGCCGCCGCGCATCGCGTACCATGCGGGTCTTGCTTTCCAGACAGGAGCCATGCTGTGCCATTCTCCCTGCGCCCGTCGCTCGGCCGCCATGCGCGCGCCGCCGTGTTTCCCGCCGCGCTCGCCGTTCTCGCGCTCGGCATGCAGGCCGCCGGCGCGCAAGTGCCGCCCGGCGCCAAGCAGCCGAGCGAGTTCCCGCGCGTGAAGCTGCGCGCCGGCATGTACGTGATCGACGCGGCCGTCGCCGCGAACGACGCCGACCGCGAACAGGGGCTGATGTACCGTTCGCAGCTCGCGCCGAACGAAGGCATGCTGTTCGTCTTCAACGAGAACGCCGTGCACTGCTTCTGGATGAAGAACACGCTGATTCCGCTGTCGATCGCGTTCATCCGCGCGGACGGCACGATCACCGACATCGACGAGATGAAGGCCGAGACGACCGACAACCACTGCCCGCGCAACAACGGCGTCTATGCGCTCGAGATGAGCAAGGGATGGTTCGCCGCGAAGGGCATCAAGCCGGGCATGAAGCTCGACGGGCTGCCCAAGCCGCAGTAACCGACCATGCCGCGGCGGCGCCGCGCGTCGACCCGAGCCGGCCGCTCGCAGCGCGCCGGCTTTTTTTTCGCCCGCCCGCGGCGCCCGCCTTGATTCGGCACACGCTGCCCGCATCTGCAAAAGCCACGGACAAGCGCTATCCTTTAAATCTCGCTTGTTCCAGTCCGGGCCGGCGCAGCCGGCCCCCTTACGATCCGAACCACCAGGAGGTTCACGTGCCCCGCAAAACCCCCATCGAGCGCTATCGAAACATCGGGATCAGCGCTCACATCGACGCCGGCAAGACCACGACGACCGAGCGCATCCTGTTTTACACCGGTGTGAGCCACAAGATCGGTGAAGTGCACGACGGCGCGGCCACGATGGACTGGATGGAGCAGGAGCAGGAACGCGGCATCACGATCACGTCGGCGGCGACCACGGCCTTCTGGAAGGGCATGGCCGGCAACTATCCGGAACACCGGATCAACATCATCGATACGCCCGGGCACGTCGACTTCACGATCGAGGTCGAGCGCTCGATGCGCGTGCTCGACGGCGCCTGCATGGTCTACGACTCGGTCGGCGGCGTGCAGCCGCAATCCGAGACCGTGTGGCGCCAGGCGAACAAGTACAAGGTGCCGCGCATCGCGTTCGTCAACAAGATGGACCGGATCGGCGCGGACTTCTTCCGCGTGCAGAAGCAGATCGGCGAGCGCCTGAAGGGCGTCGCCGTGCCGATCCAGATTCCGATCGGCGCGGAGGACCATTTCCAGGGCGTCGTCGATCTCGTGAAGATGAAGGCGATCGTGTGGGACGACGAAAGCCAGGGCGTGAAATTCACGTACGAGGACATCCCCGCGAACCTCGTCGATCTCGCGCACGAATGGCGCGAGAAGATGGTCGAGGCCGCGGCCGAAGCGAGCGAGGAACTGCTCGAGAAGTATCTGCACGACCATGAATCGCTGACCGAGGACGAGATCAAGACCGCGCTGCGCCAGCGCACGATCGCCAACGAGATCGTGCCGATGCTGTGCGGCAGCGCGTTCAAGAACAAGGGCGTGCAGGCAATGCTCGACGCGGTGATCGACTACCTGCCGTCGCCCGTCGACGTGCCCGCGATTCTCGGGCACGACTTCGCCGATCCGGAGAAGCCGGCGGAACGCCACCCGAGCGACGACGAGCCGTTCTCGTCGCTCGCGTTCAAGATCATGACCGACCCGTTCGTCGGCCAGCTGATCTTCTTCCGCGTGTATTCGGGCGTCGTCGAGTCGGGCGACACGGTGCTCAACGCGACGAAGGACAAGAAGGAGCGGCTCGGCCGGATCCTGCAGATGCATGCGAACGAGCGCAAGGAAATCAAGGAAGTGCGCGCGGGCGACATCGCGGCGGCCGTCGGCCTGAAGGAGGCGACCACCGGCGACACGCTGTGCGATCCGGCCAAGCCGATCATCCTCGAGAAGATGGAATTCCCGGAGCCGGTGATCTCGCAGGCCGTCGAGCCGAAGACGAAGGCCGACCAGGAAAAGATGGGCCTCGCGCTGAACCGGCTCGCGCAGGAAGATCCGTCGTTCCGCGTGCAGACCGACGAAGAGTCCGGCCAGACGATCATTTCGGGGATGGGCGAGCTTCACCTCGAAATCCTGGTCGACCGGATGAAGCGCGAGTTCGGCGTCGAGGCGACGGTCGGCAAGCCGCAAGTCGCCTATCGCGAAACGGTGCGCACGACGGCGGCCGACGTCGAAGGCAAGTTCGTCAAGCAGTCGGGCGGTCGCGGCCAGTACGGCCACGCGGTGATCACGCTCGAGCCGAACCCGGGCAAGGGCTACGAGTTCCTCGACGAGATCAAGGGTGGCGTGATTCCGCGTGAATACATCCCGGCGGTCGACAAGGGTATCCAGGACACGCTGAAGTCGGGCGTGCTCGCGGGCTACCCGGTCGTCGACGTGAAGGTGCATCTGACGTTCGGTTCGTACCACGACGTCGACTCGAACGAAAACGCATTCCGGATGGCCGGCTCGATGGCGTTCAAGGAGGCGATGCGCAAGGCGAAGCCCGTGCTGCTCGAGCCGATGATGGCCGTCGAGGTCGAGACGCCCGAGGACTTCATGGGCAACGTGATGGGCGACCTGTCGAGCCGGCGCGGCATCGTGCAGGGAATGGAGGACATCGCGGGCGGCGGCGGCAAGCTGGTGCGCGCCGAAGTGCCGCTCGCGGAGATGTTCGGCTATTCGACGTCGCTGCGCTCGGCCACGCAAGGCCGTGCGACGTACACGATGGAGTTCAAGCACTACGCGGAAACGCCGGCGAACGTGTCGGAAGCCGTGATCAACGCGAAGACGAAGTAAGCACTGCTCACCCGCGCGCGGTCGCGGGTACGCGAAGCCCGTCCGGTTCCGGACGGGCTTTTTTTCGTCCGGCGCACACGGCGAATCGCGGCCCTTTTTGATCGGCGCGCCGAGCTTTTTTTCGCGTGCCACAATGGATGGCGATTCGTCAGATGGAACCCGCCCGATGCCGCCCACCCCCACCCCTGCCCTGCGCCGCCTGCTGACCCTCTATGCCGGCCTGATCGCCGCGAACGTCGCCGTCTGGCTGTGGGCGCTCGCGGTGCTGCGCGACCATCCGCTGCTGCTCGGCACCGCGGCGATCGCGTACGGGCTCGGGCTGCGTCATGCGGTCGACGCGGATCACATCGCCGCGATCGACGTCGCGACGCGCAAGCTGATGCAGGACGGCCAGCGTCCGGTGAGCGTCGGCCTGTTCTTCTCGCTCGGCCATTCGACGATCGTGATCGTCGCGACGCTCGGCATCGCGCTGACCGCGTTCGCGCTGCGCGACCGGTTCGACGCATTTCGCGAAATCGGCGGCACGATCGGCACGGCCGTATCGGCCACCTTCCTGCTGGTGCTCGCGTGCGTGAACCTGATGATCCTGCGCGACGTGTGGCGACGCTATCGCGGCGCATCCGGGCATACGCACGACGGCGCGCACGACCATCGTCCCGCCGGACTCGTATCGCGGTTGCTGCGCCCGCTGTTCCGGTTCGTGTCGAAGAGCTGGCACATGTACCCGGTCGGCGTGCTGTTCGGGCTAGGTTTCGATACTGCAACCGAAATCGGCCTGCTCGCGATCGCAGCCGCGCAGGCGAGCCAGGGCCTCCCGGTCTATACGGTCATGCTGTTTCCGGCGCTGTTCACTGCCGGCATGACGCTGATCGACTCGACCGACAACGTGCTGATGATCCGGGCATACGGCTGGGCGATGGACGATCCGCAGCGCAAGCTGCTCTACAACGCGAGCATCACGTTCGTGTCGGCGGCCGTCGCGCTGGCGATCGGCGGGATCGAGGCGGCCGGCCTGCTGGCCGACAAGCTGGCGCTGTCGGGCCCCGTGCGCGACACGCTCGATGCGATCGGCGAACGCTTCGGCTCGATCGGCTACGGCATCGTCGCGCTGTTCCTCTTCTGCTGGATCGCGTCGATCCTGTTCCACCGCTGGCAACGCGCGGCCGACGCGCCGGCGCGCTGAACGACGCCCCTACGTTTCATTCCGGAAACAAAACGCCTCCCAACGGTGCTGCATGCGCGCTCGCGCGACTGCGCACGCCTTTCGTCACGGCCCTGAGCGGCCGATGGCACGAATCTCGCAGAGTGGGATCCGCACGGCGGGCCCGCGTGCCGATCCGCGTCCGCGGCTGGCGTCAAGCGCCGGCCCGAACGCCATCGGCCGACGATAGGACAACGAATCTTCTGAGCCCCCTGCACTACACGTAAATCGTCGCGCGGCAACGAGGCATCGCGCGCATGGGGAGGCCATGATGCATAAAACGACACAACCGTTCCGCGCGGCGGGACGGCGCCCTCGTGCAACCTTGCTGGCCGCAGCCGCGTTGGCGTGCTGCTGCTCGTATGCCGTCGCACAGAACACGACACCCGACTCCGCGTCCGACACGAACGCCAGTGCGGACACCATCATGACGCTGGTCGAGAACGCCTCGCCGTGCGCCGCCGATCCGGCTGGATGCGCGGCGCACGTCTATGCCGGCCGGGGCGCCGGTAATGGCGGTCCCGGCGCGAGCGGCAGCGGCGGCGGGAATGGCGGTGGGACAGGTAGCGGCAGTGGCAACGGGAACGGTAGCGGCGGAAACAACGGGAACGGCGCCGTCGGACCTGCCGGTGTCGGCGGAACGACGGGGGGAACCTCAGGTAGCCCGGGCGGCACGGGCCGCGGCGGCAACGCGTCGGGCAACGGCGGTTCAGGGGGCGGCTCTTCGGGTGGCGGCTCTTCGGGTGGCGGTACTTCGGGTGGCGGTACTTCCGGTGGCGGCACTTCGGGTGGCGGTACTTCGGGTGGCGGCACTTCGGGTGGCGGCACTTCGGGTGGCGGTACTTCGGGAGGCGGTACTTCGGGTGGCGGCACTTCGGGTGGCGGCACTTCGGGTGGCGGTACTTCGGGTGGCGGCACTTCGGGTGGCGGCACTTCGGGTGGCGGCACTTCGGGTGGCGGTACTTCGGGTGGCGGTACTTCGGGTGGCGGTGGCCACGGTGACGGCGGTGGTGGCGGTCACGGCGGCGGTCACGGAGGCGGTCACGGCGGCGGTCACGGCGGTGGTCACGGTGGCGGTGGCGGTGGCGGTGGCGGTGGCGGTGGCGGTGGCGGTGGCGGTGGCGGTGGCGGTGGCGGTGGCGGTGGCGGTGGCGGT
>NZ_JAIZQG010000049.1:0-856 GCF_020419965.1 Burkholderia sp. AU39826 | reverse complement strand
GCCGACACGATACGAATTACGGCATGCAAGGCTATTCATGGTGATGCATACCGGCACGGCAGCGCGTTAAACGTGAACGTAGATGTTGTATCGAGCAGCAGGAGGTGGGATGAAACGATTTGTAGTTATACCTAGTTTGGTGGCACTTGTGGCGTTTCTGTTCTCGACGGCCATGATGCGCTCGGCGCATTCCGCAGCCGCCGCTGAACCAATAGCGAACGCAGTTCCCTCCGTCGAAGAGCCGGCGAAGCCATTCTTTGCCCAGGTCGTCGGACTCATTTGGTTGAATCCGTTGCAACGCATGGACTATCCGACCGAATGGCAATTGCTGTGGACGCAAGGGCTTGCCGCGCCGAACAAGAATGACGACATGGTGCGCACCGATCCGAAGTCTTTCGCTACGTTGCAATCAGTAGCCGGAATCGCTTATGGAAATCGCGGCACGGAGACGTTCAAGGGCTTCTACCACAAGTACATGGAAAAATTTCCCCGTCTGATGAGTAGTCGTTACGCGATGAACGCCAAGTACTTCTACACAGTAAAACCAGATGAAAAGAAGGATTGGCGCGAAATTTCCGGGCTTCGTATCGAGGGCGCAGTCCCTGAGCGCCTCGATTCGGCTATCGCCCGCGACTACCTAACAGAGTCGCTTCGAGAAACCTTCTTTATCGGCAACCCACATTTTCCGACGATGTGGAGCCGCAACGAGCTCCCCGACGTACAAGTCACACAAGGCGGCCCCAACGCCGGATTCACATCGCTGAACAATGCGTTGGACTACTTGCAGGCGAACCCCGACAAGAGCGTCTGGGCGATGAACTGGGACGCACCCAACTTCCCGCCCACGGACGCACAG
>NZ_JAIZQG010000048.1:0-1355 GCF_020419965.1 Burkholderia sp. AU39826 | reverse complement strand
GAGCCTATCCGAACCTTTGTGTGTGAGGCATAAACTGATGGCCAAGGAGCCACGTTATGCCACGCAAACGTAAGGAAGAAGCGACCGTAGAACCGGGCAAGGGCTTGAACCTGGACCCGGAACTGATCAAGCAACTGGTGCCCGGAACGCTGGATCGGGCGACGATCAACGAGCAGCTCGCTGCGCTCAAGAAGGCGATCTTCGAGCGTGCGCTGGGTGGCGAGTTGGCCCACCACCTCGGCTACGAGAAGGGCGAAGCCAAGCCGGCCGGCCGCACGAACCATCGCAACGGCACCAGCCGCAAGCGCATCGCGACCGACGACGACCTGCTCGACGTCGAGATTCCACGCGATCGCGAAGGCACCTTCGATCCGGTGCTGATCGCCAAGGGCGAGCGACGTTTCACCGGCTTCGACGACAAGATCATCGCGATGTACGCACGCGGCATGAGCGTGCGGGAGATTCAGGGCTTCCTGCAGGAGATGTACGGCATCGAGGTATCGCCGGACTTCATCAGTACCGTCACTGACGCGGTGATCGACGAAGTGCGCGAGTGGCAACAGCGGCCGCTCGAGCCGATGTACCCGGTGGTGTTCTTCGACGCCTTGCGCGTCAAGATCCGCGACGAAGGCGTGGTCCGCAACAAGGCGATCTACCTGGCGCTGGGTGTTCGCCGCGACGGCACACGTGACGTGCTGGGCCTCTGGATCGAGCAGACCGAGGGGGCCAAGTTCTGGCTGCGGGTGGTGAACGACCTGAAGCTGCGTGGCGTGCAGGATATCCTGATTGCCGTGGTCGACGGACTGAAGGGCTTCCCGGAAGCGATCAACACGGTGTTCCCGGAAACGACGGTCCAGACCTGCATCGTGCATCTGATCCGGAACTCGCTGGACTTCGCCAGCTGGAAAGACCGGAAATCCGTCGCAGCGGCGCTCAAGGAGGTCTATCGGGCACCGTCGGCCGAAGCGGCCGCCGTGGCGCTGGATGCGTTCGATACGAGCCCGTGGGGGACGAAATACCCACCGATTGCCGCGCTCTGGCGCCGGGCCTGGGATCAGGTGATTCCGTTTTACGCCTTCGCGCCCGACATCCGGAAAATTGTATATACGACCAACGCGATCGAGTCGCTACACATGCAGCTTCGGAAGATCATTAAGGCGCGCGGCCACTTCCCGTCGGACGAGGCCGCGCTCAAACTGATCTGGCTGGCGCTGCGCAACGTCGTAGCCAAGTGGACGGGTTCCCGGCACGATTGGAAGAGCGCCATGACTCAGTTCGCACTGCTTTACCCAGAACGATTCAACATTGGAGTCTGAATCTCAACCCGCCTCACACACTAAATTCCGGATACCTCC
>NZ_JAIZQG010000046.1:0-1634 GCF_020419965.1 Burkholderia sp. AU39826 | reverse complement strand
ACTGTGATCAGATCGGTACGCCGCAGTTGCTGACCGATGGCGACGGTGACGTCGTATGGGAGGCATCGTATAAGGCGTGGGGCGAAGCGCGGGAGGTGATTGCGCGGGCGTCGAAGGCGGCGGGGATTGTGGCGAAGAATCCGTTGCGGTTTCAGGGGCAGCAGGCCGATGACGAAACAGGGCTGCATTACAACCGGCATCGGTACTATGATCCGGCGTTTGGACGGTTTGCGTCGGCTGATCCGGTTGGGCTAGCGGGCGGTTCAAACGGGTATGAATATTCAGCCAATCCGATCGACAGCATAGATCCCCGTGGTCTAACAGCAGACCGACTTGGGCGAAACCTCGCTCGTGCAGGGAGACCTCTTCAGCCAGGACAAACGCCGCACCACATCGTTCAGGAAAATTGTCGCAAGGGCGCGCCAAATAGCCACGTGCAGAAGTCACGCGAAATTTTGGAGCGAAATGATATCGATATCGACTCCGCATCGAATGGCGCTCGTTTGTGGGGTACTGGCAACGCTCAGGTACAGGTGCCGGGGCACCCGGGACGAGTAGCTGCGCGGGCTGATGGCACCTACCACGCCGGCGCGCACATCCATGGCACCGACAATGATAAGTTGATATATCAAGTGCTTAAGGGCGTCGAGAAGAGGGGGGGCAATGTTGAAAATGCTCTCCGGGATATTGGGCAACGAATGGAAAACGGCAGCTGGAAGGGTACTTTCAGTTGCTGCTGCGACTAGGGGGTGATGGAATGCTATTGGAAGAGCCGATTGTCGAAAATATGCTGACTACGCTCCGGCAGGAATTTGAGTCGTTTGACACCACGAATTTCTACGGTCGATATCTTGAGCTTAGGGATTCGGTGGACGACTGGAAATTTTCGTCGGGTGATTATTTTTCATGTCTGCCATATGAGGAGCAGCGGCAGGGTTTCTCTGCGCCAAAGTTGCTCAAGAAGCGCTATGAAAGCGTTGACGAAGCACGCTGGCTAGGGAAATACAGTGCAGGCTTCCGGGATGGAAGGCATGTCGTCACAGTCATGCCAAGTCAAAAGACCGTGCGGGCGCTTAGTGCGGATTTGTATAGCGAAGACGATGGTGTAATCAATGTATGTAGCATCACTCATAAGGGAATTGACCATCCGGAGAAGGTAACATCACGCCTGACGGGTATTGCGCGGATGAAACCGTTCGATGAGTCACGCAAGGTGTACGCCGCCGTTGGCGAGGGTGGGGCATTTGCGATTTATCTTTATACGTACTCTGCTGATGCAAAGCCGCTGACTGCGCGGGCGTTTTCGAAAGGATGGACGAGCGAATCTCAGTGGGACTTCCATTACGACTCGTCTGGCGAGTTGGATCGAATTACTGCCGGCCCGGCGACACTTTGGGCGCGTGCGTAGTCGACGTTTACCGAGATACCTTTGATATTGATCGAAGGAAATACTGCAGGAAGAGGCTAACGCGTCAAAAATCTGTTCGGCGACCGGCGCAGCTACGTTTGGCATCACGAATACGACGAACTCGGCAATCGGCGGCGTACCGTTCGGCCGGACGGGCATGTGGTCGACTGGTTGATGTATGGCTCGGGGCATGTGCACGGAATGCTGCTCGATGGCGAGGAGCGCG
>NZ_JAIZQG010000045.1:0-2274 GCF_020419965.1 Burkholderia sp. AU39826 | reverse complement strand
GACCTATCAACGTCCTGGTCTCGAACGACCCTTCAAGGAGGTCAAGCCTCCAGGGATATCTCATCTTAAGGCGAGTTTCCCGCTTAGATGCTTTCAGCGGTTATCTCTTCCGAACATAGCTACCCGGCGATGCCACTGGCGTGACAACCGGTACACCAGAGGTTCGTCCACTCCGGTCCTCTCGTACTAGGAGCAGCCCCCTTCAAATATCCAACGCCCACGGCAGATAGGGACCAAACTGTCTCACGACGTTTTAAACCCAGCTCACGTACCTCTTTAAATGGCGAACAGCCATACCCTTGGGACCGGCTACAGCCCCAGGATGAGATGAGCCGACATCGAGGTGCCAAACACCGCCGTCGATATGAACTCTTGGGCGGTATCAGCCTGTTATCCCCAGAGTACCTTTTATCCGTTGAGCGATGGCCCTTCCATACAGAACCACCGGATCACTATGACCTGCTTTCGCACCTGCTCGACTTGTCGGTCTCGCAGTTAAGCACGCTTATGCCATTGCACTATCAGCACGATTTCCGACCGTACCTAGCGTACCTTCGTACTCCTCCGTTACGCTTTGGGAGGAGACCGCCCCAGTCAAACTGCCTACCATGCACTGTCCCCGACCCGGATCACGGGCCAAGGTTAGAACCTCAAACAAACCAGGGTGGTATTTCAAGGACGGCTCCACCGAAACTAGCGTTCCGGTTTCATAGCCTCCCACCTATCCTACACAGATCGGTTCAAAGTCCAATGCAAAGCTACAGTAAAGGTTCATGGGGTCTTTCCGTCTAGCCGCGGGTAGATTGCATCATCACAAACACTTCAACTTCGCTGAGTCTCGGGAGGAGACAGTGTGGCCATCGTTACGCCATTCGTGCAGGTCGGAACTTACCCGACAAGGAATTTCGCTACCTTAGGACCGTTATAGTTACGGCCGCCGTTTACCGGGACTTCAATCAAGAGCTTGCACCCCATCATTTAATCTTCCGGCACCGGGCAGGCGTCACACCCTATACGTCCACTTTCGTGTTTGCAGAGTGCTGTGTTTTTATTAAACAGTCGCAGCCACCAGTTTATTGCAACCCCTTCACCCTCCTGGCGCAGGCCAGTCAAGCTACAAGGGCGTACCTTATCCCGAAGTTACGGTACCAATTTGCCGAGTTCCTTCTCCCGAGTTCTCTCAAGCGCCTTAGAATACTCATCTCGCCCACCTGTGTCGGTTTGCGGTACGGTCATCGTTAGACTGAAGCTTAGAGGCTTTTCTTGGAACCACTTCCAATTGCTTCGCTCCCGAAGGAGCTCGCGCCACACCCTTGAATTACGCGCCCGGATTTGCCTAAGCGCCTTCTCCAATGCAGCGACCGGGACTTCCAACACCCGGACAACCTTCCGCGATCCGTCCCCCCATCGCATCTAACAATGGTGCAGGAATATTGACCTGCTTCCCATCAGCTACGCATTTCTGCCTCGCCTTAGGGGCCGACTCACCCTACGCCGATGAACGTTGCGTAGGAAACCTTGGGCTTACGGCGAGGGGGCCTTTCACCCCCTTTATCGCTACTCATGTCAGCATTCGCACTTCCGATACCTCCAGCACCCTTTACAAGGCACCTTCGCAGGCTTACGGAACGCTCTCCTACCATGCGAGCAAGCTCGCATCCGCAGCTTCGGTATATAGCTTAGCCCCGTTACATCTTCCGCGCAGGACGACTCGATCAGTGAGCTATTACGCTTTCTTTAAAGGGTGGCTGCTTCTAAGCCAACCTCCTGACTGTTTTAGCCTTCCCACTTCGTTTCCCACTTAGCTATATTTGGGGACCTTAGCTGGCGGTCTGGGTTGTTTCCCTCTTGACACCGGACGTTAGCACCCGATGTCTGTCTCCCGTGATTGCACTCTTCGGTATTCGGAGTTTGCTATGGCGGGGTAATCTGCAATAGACCCCCCAACCATGACAGTGCTCTACCCCCGAAGGTGAGACACGAGGCACTACCTAAATAGTTTTCGGAGAGAACCAGCTATTTCCAGGTTTGTTTAGCCTTTCACCCCTATCCACAGCTCATCCCCTAACTTTTCAACGTTAGTGGGTTCGGACCTCCAGTACGTGTTACCGCACCTTCATCCTGGCCATGGATAGATCACCTGGTTTCGGGTCTACGCCCAGCAACTGAACGCCCTATTCGGACTCGCTTTCGCTACGCCTGCCCTATACGGTTAAGCTTGCTACTGAACGTAAGTCGCTGACCCATTATACAAAAGGTACGCCGTCACCCCTT
>NZ_JAIZQG010000044.1:0-3362 GCF_020419965.1 Burkholderia sp. AU39826 | reverse complement strand
GAGAACATCGATCAGATCGCACAGCAACACGTGCAAATCACGAGCGGCGAGCGAATCAATCTGCATGCCGGGCATGGCGTCGCGATGTTCGCGCACGGAGGCGCCGCAGATCGTCGTCGGCCGGACCGACGGCGTTGCGATGTGGACGAAAGACACCCGCCTGATCTGCGTCAAGCAAATGCCGTTGCCCGGTGTCGTCATCTTCGTGCATGGCGTGAACTCCGAAGGCGAATGGTTCGAGGCCGCCGAGCAGGGGCTGTGCGATGGCCTGAATCGCCGGCTCGGGCGGCTGGACGATCAGTTGAAGTATCACGGCATCGATGCCGGGCAACTGGTGCCGGCGAAGTACACGGAAAGCGTGACGCCGGATGGGTTTCTGAACCCGAAGCTGCTTGCGGACAACTACGTCAAGCATGACCCGTCCTTCTCGCCCGTCATTCATTTCCGCTGGGGCTATCGCGCAACGGCTGCGGAGCTGAAAGAGTACGGCGACAAGATCTTCCTGAACGAGAAGGACTATTGGGGCGGCGGCCCGTTCACGAACGGTTGCGCGAGCCTGCCCGATCTCTGGCACGGCGGCCTCGACGACCGCGCGGCCGGGTGGTTGACCGTCCAGGGGATCAACCCGACCAATCGGCCGCTGTATCGCGCGCCACCCCGCGCATATGGCGTGCTCGCGGCGTTGCGCCTTGCGAGGTTGATCGAGTCGATTCGCCGCATGCAGGCCGACGTGCCGATAACCGTCGTGTGCCATAGCCAGGGCAACATCGTGGGCCTTACCGCGGCCTTCTTCGGCGATGCACTACCCGATGTCGAAGATCCATGGGGACGCAGCGGGCATTGCGTGGCCGACGCCTACGTACTGGCGAATGCGCCGTACAGTCTTGCGCGCGCAGATGGCCCCAATCCATCCGATACGTTCATGGATACCTGGTCGCAACGCGCGACTCGGGACGGTGGCGGCCGTCGCGGAAGGCAGACCTATACCGCCCGCACGAAAACGTTCGGCAAGTTTCTGTCGATCATCGGCACGCGGAAGGCCTACGAACTGCCCGCCGACAAGATCGATGAAGACATGGCGAACGAACGGGTATCGCCGACCAGCAAGAAGTCTTATGCAGCACAAGAGGATCGGATACGCCACGGCCTGAACGGATCGACGTATGGTCGCGTCACCGCGTATTGCTGTCCGCATGATCAGGTGATTTCGGCGGTCACGGTTCAAGGCATCGGCTGGCGCGGCATCGACAAGAACGAACTGAACGATATCGGTGTCCCCGGCGTGCTGACGCAGCGCGTCTTTGCGTCCGGCTTCCGGGTTGGCGTGCAGAAGCACTATCGGTATTGGGAAGACGACTGGCGGCATGTGCAAAAGGGAAAGACGTCGGGATTCTGGTATCCGCCTTCGCCGCCTGCCAAGTTCAATCTCATCGGTGCGCTCAAGGGAAACGAGTCCGTTTTCGGGGTGGCGGCCACGCTTGCATCCGCGCCGATCATGTTTTTCGTGACCCAGATCAGCTCGGCATTGAACATGTTCCGCGTGAACGCCGTTCCGCCGCAGGGCTGGACCGTGGTGGCGGACGCGCCGGCACTCGACGAACCGTTCGCACCGAAGGCGTTTCGGTTCGGCAAGCCCATCGAAACGAAGGACGGCAATGCGACAAGCGACTTCAACGAAGGCAACGATCCGCCGGCCGCATGGCGCGACGCAAGCAAAAGCGAGGCAGACAAGCGCGCGGACGATCCCTACGATCAGTACGAGGCGAAGAACGCGGACAGTGTCGCGCAAGGGACGGCAGAGAGCGAAGCCGGACAGCGTTATGAGGACCGCGCGTTGATGCGGATGGAAGCGCGGCGCACGCTGAATACGGAATGGCTCGATGGTGATGGCCACGTGATCGGCGAGGACGGCAAGAGCGAAATGCCGGAGGGCTACAAGGAATGGCGCGATCAGCAGATTGTCGATTGGCTCGATCGTGGCGCGACCAACAGCCCGACGAATCACTCCACGACGATGACCAATCCGAAGCACGCCGAAAAGGCGCTTGCGTACGATGTGGCGATCGGGGTTTGCTATCTGACGCCGGAGCAAATGAAGGTGCTACGGCTTGAAGCCGATTGGAGGATGGGAGACGGTATTCCGGACGACAACCCGAACAAAAAATATGCAGAGTACTTTATGCGCGGACAGCTTGACGAGATTTCGATGCATGAATGGGTACGTGCAGAGAACAGTGAAGGCAGGATGCCGATCGCGATCACGGACGAACGCGAAGGACAGTTTTATCTGAAGGTCGGGGGAGCGGTATGAAGGTGCTGATCGTTACCTGGCCGCGACGTGCCGCCGTTGCGGGCGCCGCATGGATGATCACGACCGTACTCATGGCCTCGCTGATGGCGCACGTAGAACAACCGGACTCGACACAGTTGGAATTTGGAGATTGGATGAAACGATTTGTAGTTGTACCGAGTTTGGTAGCGCTCATGGTGTTTCTGTTTACTACGGCCATGGCTCGTTCGGCGCATTCTGCACCCACGTCCGAGTTCGCAGCGAACGTAGCTCCGGCCGTCACGGAGCCGGCGAAGCCGTTTGTTGCCCAGGTTGTCGGCCTGATCTGGTTGAATCCGTTGCAACGCATGGACTATCCGACCGAATGGCAATTGCTGTGGACGCAAGGGCTTGCCGCGCCGAACAAAAACGATGATATGGTTCGCACCGATCCAGAATCTTTCGCGAAACTTCAATCGATTGGCGCGCTGGTATATGGCAACGAAGGCGCAGAAACATTCAGGGGTTTCTATCGCAAGTACATGACCAAGTTCCCGCTGCTGCTTCACTCACGCTATGCGAGCAACGCGAAATACTTCTACACGGTCAAACCTGACGATAAAAAGAACTGGCGCGAGTTGGCTGGCATCCGTGTCGAGCTCGCGATTCCGGAGCGACTCGACGCAGCCGAATCGCAAAGCTATTTGCAGGACTCTATTCGAAGGACGTTTTCGATCGGGAATCGGTATTTCCCAACGATGTGGAGCCGCAACGAACTCCCTGACGTACAAGTCACACAAGGCGGCCCAAACACCGGATTCACATCGCTGAACAAAGCCCTGGACTACTTGCAGGCGAACCCTGACAAGAGCGTCTGGGTAGTGAACTGGGACGCGCCCAACTTCCCGCCCACGGACGCACAGATCAACGAGAATCTTGTCGTGCTGTTCCTCGCCGGCCCGACCCTCAACACCGAGCGTGAGCCCCTCGCCTGGATCGGCAAGGCCGCGACCGGCAACACGCATGATTTTCCGAAGAAGACCGGTACGACGCGAATCGTACAGGCGTGGAAGGCAACCATCGACCAAGCCGC
>NZ_JAIZQG010000043.1:0-3620 GCF_020419965.1 Burkholderia sp. AU39826 | reverse complement strand
GTCGTGGCGCGACGCCGACGGCAGCGCCGCCGGTTCGTGCGCGGCCGGCCGCGCGACGCTGCGCGCCGGCGCGAGCGCGATGCCGCCCGCGACGCGCCAGCCCGACACGATCGCCTTCATCTGGCGCGTCTGCTCCTCGAGCGACGCGGCCGCGGCGGCCGCCTGCTCGACGAGCGCCGCGTTCTGCTGCGTGACCGCGTCCATCTGGCCGACCGCGCGGTTGACCTGCTCGATGCCGGTCGACTGCTCGTCGGACGCGGCGCTGATCTCGCCCATGATGTCGGTCACGCGGCGCACGGCCTGCACGATCTCGTCCATCGTCGAGCCGGCGCGCGCGACGAGCGCCGACCCGCTGTCGACCTTCTCGGCCGAATCGCCGATCAACTGCTTGATTTCCTTCGCGGCGCTCGCGCTGCGCTGCGCGAGCGAGCGCACCTCGCCCGCGACCACCGCGAAGCCGCGGCCCTGCTCGCCGGCCCGCGCGGCCTCGACGGCCGCGTTCAGCGCGAGGATGTTGGTCTGGAACGCGATGCCTTCGATCGTGCCGATGATGTCGACGACCTTGCCCGAGCTCGCCGCAATGTCCTGCATCGTCGACACGACCTGGCCGACCACCTCGCCGCCCTGCGTCGCGATGTCCGACGCGTTCACCGCGAGCTGGCTCGCCTGCCGGGCGTTCTCCGCGTTCTGCCGCACGGTGCCCGTCAGTTGCTCCATGCTCGACGCGGTTTCCTGCAGCGACGCGGCCTGCTCCTCGGTGCGCTGCGACAGGTCGATGTTGCCGGTGGCGATCTCGCGCGCGCCGACGTCGATCGATTCGGTGCCGCGATGCACGGCCTGCACCATCGTCGTCACCGCGTCCTGCATCCGCTTGATGCCGCCGAACAGGCGGCCGATCTCGTTCGTGCTCGATACGTTCACCGGCTGCGTGAGGTCGCCCCCGGCAATACGCTCGAAGTGCGCGATCGCGTCCTCGATCGGCTGGACGATCAGCCCGCGCAGCACGAAGCGGATCGCGATCACGACGACGAACGCGATCGCGATGCCGGCCGCGATCAGCGCGACCATCATCGAGATCTGCGACTGCGTCGCGGCCTGACGTTCTTCCGCGCGCTTCTGCAGCGCCGCGATCACGGCCGACGCCGTCTGGTCGAACGCGACGAACATCGGGCTGATCTTCGTGTCCGCCACCGCATGGTACGCGGCCATGTCGCCCGCGCGCGCCGCGGCAAATTCGGGCTCCACGCCTTCCTTCACGATCGTCGTGTAGCGTGCGGCGAGCTCGTCGAGAAGCGCCTGCTCGACACCGAGCTTCGGCGTCGACTGGAACGCCTGCCAGTTCTGGTTCGACTTCGCGAACAGCTCCTGCGCGCGGTCGAGCACCTTCCCCGCGTCGGCCGCGTTGCCGGCTTCGGTCAGCGTACGGAAGCGATCGAGCGCCACGCGCGAGCGCAGCAGTTGCGCGGCCGTGTCGTCGAGCGTGTGGATCGCCGGCAGGTCGACGTGCGCGATCTCGTCGAGCGAACGGCTCGCCTGATTGAGCGCGTAAAGGCCGAGCCCGCCGACCGCGGCGGCCAGGCACACGAGGATGAGTCCGACCGCCGTGAGCGTCGTGCGGATCGACCAGTTATGCAACATTGCAGATTCTCCCGAAATTGCTGCGCGCGCGGCGCGCTTACCCGCCGAGTGTCTCGATCAGCGCCATTTCACGGCTCGACATCAGCTTCTCGATGTCCATCAGGATCAGCATCCGGCCGTCGACCGTGCCGAGGCCCGTCAGGTACTCGGTCGTCAGCGTCGCGCCGAATTCCGGCGCCGGCATGATCTGGTCGGTCTGCAGCGTCAGCACGTCCGACACGCCGTCGACCACCATCCCGACCACGCGGTTCGACACGTTCAGGATGATCACGACGGTCTGGTGGTCGTACTCGACGCGGCCGAGGTGGAACTTGATCCGCATGTCGACGATCGGCACGATGATGCCGCGCAGGTTGATCACGCCCTTGATGAACTCGGGCGCGTTCGCGATTCGCGTGACGCTGTCGTAGCCGCGGATTTCCTGCACTTTCAGGATGTCGATCCCGTATTCCTCGTCGCCGAGCGTGAAGACGAGGAATTCCTGGCCCGTCGCATCGCCGTGTTCGGCGTCGCGGCGGCTCGTGGCCGCGTTCGCCGCGGCCGGATTGATCATTTGAACTTCAGCGGACACGTTTGCCCCCAATCGGTTGATGGCGAGAGTCAGAAGACGGCGAGTTCGGCGCCCGCACGGGCGCCGTGCGTCGCACGGGTTTCGCGGTTCAGCGCCGCGACGTCGACGATCAGCGCGACGCTGCCGTCGCCCAGGATGGTCGCCGCCGAGATGCCGTGGACCTTGCGGTAATTGGTTTCGAGGTTCTTCACGACCACCTGCTGCTGGCCGACCAGCTCGTCAATCAGCATCGCGAAGCGGCGCCCCTCGGTTTCCATGATCGTGACGATCCCCTGGGTCGGGTCGGTGCGCGCGTCGTCGACCGAGAACACCTCGTGCAGCGCGACGAGCGGCAGGTATTCGCCGCGCACGCGCACCACGCGCTCGCCGTTGCCGACCGTGTAGATGTCGTCGTTCGACGGCTGCAGCGACTCCATCACGAAGTTCAGCGGCAGGATGAAGATCTCGCTGCCCACCTTCACCGACATCCCGTCGAGGATCGCGAGCGTGAGCGGCAGCACGATCCGCGTGGTCGTGCCGCGGCCGGCCTGCGACGAGATTTCGACATGGCCGCCCATCGACTGGATGTTGCGCTTCACCACGTCCATCCCGACGCCGCGGCCCGACACGTCGGTCACCGTCTCGGCCGTCGAGAAGCCCGGCGCGAAGATCAGTTGCCAGACTTCGTCGTCGCTGATGTTCTCGGAGATCTGCATGCCCTGTTTCGCGGCCTTCGCGAGGATCCGCTCGCGGTTCAGGCCCGCGCCGTCGTCGCTCACCTCGATCACGATGTTGCCGCCGTGATGCGCAGCCGACAGCACGAGCTGGCCGACCGCGTCCTTGCCGGCCGCGACGCGCTTGTCGACCGTTTCGATCCCGTGGTCGAGGCTGTTGCGCACGAGGTGCGTGAGCGGATCGATGATCCGTTCGATCAGGCTCTTGTCGAGCTCGGTCGCCTGGCCGAACGTCACGAGCTCGACCTGCTTGCCGAGCTTGCCGGCGAGATCGCGCACGAGGCGCGGGAAGCGGCTGAACACGTAGTCCATCGGCATCATGCGGATCGACATCACCGCTTCCTGCAGGTCGCGCGCATTGCGCTCGAGCTGCGCCATCCCGTTGAACAGGCGGTCGTGCAGCGCCGGATCGAACGCGCTGGCCGTCTCGGCCAGCATCGCCTGCGTGATCACCAGTTCGCCGACGAGGTTGATCAGTTGATCGACCTTCTCGACGCCGACGCGGATCGAGCTGCCTTCTGCGCCGCCCGCGGCCGCGGCGGCCGGGCGTGCGCGCTTGTCGTCGTGATGCGCGGCGGCGGCCGGCGCCGCGTGTTCGGCCGGCTGCGGTTGCGCTCGAGCGTGTTGCTGCGGCGGCGTGGCGGCTGCCGCGGCCGGGGCGGCGGGCGGCTCGGCCGGCGTCGATGCCGGCGCAGCCG
>NZ_JAIZQG010000042.1:0-4309 GCF_020419965.1 Burkholderia sp. AU39826 | reverse complement strand
TCGCCACTCGCCACCAGGTGCAAGCACCCGTGCTGCCGTTCGACTTGCATGTGTAAGGCATGCCGCCAGCGTTC
This sequence comes from Burkholderia sp. AU39826, assembly GCF_020419965.1. Taxonomy (NCBI): domain Bacteria; kingdom Pseudomonadati; phylum Pseudomonadota; class Betaproteobacteria; order Burkholderiales; family Burkholderiaceae; genus Burkholderia; species Burkholderia sp. AU39826. The sequence continues at coordinate 4,235 of NZ_JAIZQG010000042.1, read as the reverse complement.
AATCTGAGCCAGGATCAAACTCTTCAGTTCAAACCTGTTACTGTTTTCGGTTCGGTTAAGAACCGGTCGCTCACTCAAAGCTGACAGGAATATGAATCACTTCATAAACCTGACTTACTTTAGTGTGAGACTCTTGATACTTTTGCTATCTGATCCGAGGATCAGCTCGCTTTCATCAAGCGCCCACACTTATCGGCTGTTAATTTTTAAAGAGCATGTCTGCGAGAAACTTCGTGTTTCCCAGCAGCGCTGCGTTTTCAGCAGCAGAGAAGCGAGATTATCAACCGTTTTTTGAGACTCGTCAACAACTTTTTTAACTACTTCGCTGCGACGACTGCGGTTTAATTTCGCGTGCACTGGAATCGATAAAACCGACTTCAACAGCACCGCTTCCCTCTTCTTCCCCCGCGCCGCGTTTCCGTTAGCGCGAAAGAGGCGTGATTCTATGCATCTGCCCCAGTCTCCGCAACCCCTTTTGTGAAATATTTTTGACGTGCTATGGCGGGGGCCGCCGAGCACTTCCCAGTGCTCATATATAAGACGACACGGCAGGCGCGGCCTCGGTCGCCCCTGAACAGCCCCCGCCGTATCGAACGCAACCTTCCGTCGATTACCGCCCCACCATCGCCCTCACCACGCCGTCCCGCCGAATCAGCCCGTGATACAGCGCCGCGGCAAAGTGCGCGAGGAACGTCAGGAAGAAGAGATACGCCAGCACGCGATGCGCAATCCGGAGCCAGGCGAACGTCACCGGATCAGCCGACACCAGCGCAGGCAACTGCACGCCGCCGCCCAACGTCACCGGATATCCGCCCGCCGACAGCATCGCCCAGCCGATCAGCGGCATCGCCACCATCAGCGCATACAGCACGAGATGCGACCCGTGCGCGGCCACCTTCTGCCACCACGGCAGATCGTCGGGCAACGCCGGCGGCTTCGACAGCATCCGCACCACGATCCGCACGCACACGAGTACCAGCACGGCCACGCCCAGCGGCTTGTGAATCGCCACCAGTATCTCGTGCCGCTCGGAAACCGACGCCACCATCCCCACTCCGATGAACAACATCGCGAGAATCATCGCGGCCATCACCCAGTGCAGCACCCGCGCCGGCAAACTAAACGTCGTCGAAGCCTTCATCACCGTCCCTCCCCACTCACTCGCGCCACGCCTGCCACGCCGGCCTCTTCACTCGTGCGCCGCAGATACGAATCCGCATACGCGGCCGAGCGCGCCGCCAGCAACGGATCGCCCGACACCTGGATCCCCTGCGGCAGCACCGTCGGGTCGTAATTCACGTCGCGGCACGGGCCGCTATCCTGCGCCTCCACGCGGTCGAGCACGAGCGTGCCCGCATCGATCGTCTTGCGCTGCGCGGGCCAGACCTTCGTCGCGTCGTCCACCGGGTCGCCGGGCTCCGCCAGCGTGACCAGCAGCTTCCACTTCTGCGGGCCGGCCGCGATGCGCTGCGTCACGTCCTGTTGCAGCACGTTCGGATCCGCGGCCGTCGCGACGTCGCCGGCGCCGGCCGTCTGCTCCGGCACGACGCGCCACCGCACGGCCTGGCGCTTGCCGGCCGCATCGACAAAGTAGAACGCGTTCAGCCCGTAATAGCTTTCGGTGACGTAGCTCGCGCTCGGCTTCGCACCCTTCACCCACTGCAGGAACGCGGCCGCCTCCGGATGCGCGCCGAAGAATGCCTTCACCTTCGCCGGATCGGGCTTGCCCGTTTTCGGATCAGGCCGGGTCGCGAGCGTCTGCTCGTAGAACGCCTGCGGCGTCGCCACCGGAAACACCGGCATCGCGTTCATCCCGGTCCGCCATTGCTGGCCGTCCGGCGCGGTGAGCTTCAGTGCGAGGCTGCGGATCGGCACGCTGCTGTCGGGCGCGTACGGGTTCCCGCCCGGCAACGCGAAGCGCCCGACCACCGGCGTGCGCACCGGCTTGAAGAACGGCGCGACCGAATACGCGCTCGCCGCGCCGTTGCCTTCGAAATAGCCGGTCACGCACACGCCCTTCGCGTGATTGCGCCGGTAGCCGGGATGGATGCCGCTGTTGGTCTGCAGCGCGTCGACGAGCCGGTGCGGGGTCAGACGCGCCGGCGCGAGCCATCCGCCGGCATACCCGAACGCCGCCGCCACGCCGGCCACCGCGCCGCCGATCACGGCCCAGCGCCACCACCCGCGCCCGGGCTCGCGCTGCGGCGAAGAAGAAGATTGCTTCATGAATGCACTCCCGATCGTCAGATCATTGTCGAACGCGCGTAGGACGCCGCCCGCACCGCTTTATTCCACGAAAAGTTTTTTCGTATGCTGGAGGGAATAACCGATGCCGGCCGGCGTCTTACGCGGCATCTACGACCCTTTCGGCAACCGGCCCCGCCATGCCCTCCACCGCCCTCGACGACGAAGCATTGCGCGAACTCATCCCCAGGCTGCGACGTTTCGCGCTCTGGCTGGCGCGCGACGTCCATGCGGCCGACGATCTCGTCCAGTCGACGCTCGAGCGCGCGCTGTCGCGCTGGACGAGCCGTCGCGACGACGCGTCGCTGCGCAGTTGGCTCTTCACGATCCTGTACCGACAATTTCTCGACGGCAAACGCAGCGCGAAGCGCTACGCGTGGCTGCTCGGCCGCATCCACGACGACGACGAAGCACACTGGCCGTCCGCCGAACGCGAATTCGCGGCGCGCGCGACGCTCGAAGCATTCGGCCGGCTCTCGGACGAACAGCGCAGCCTGCTGCTGCTCGTCGCGGTCGAAGGCTTCACCTATCAGGAAGTGGCCGACCTGCTCGAGGTGCCGATCGGCACCGTGATGTCGCGGCTGTCCCGCGCGCGCCAGGCGCTGCGCCAGCTGAGCGACGGCGAACTTCCTGCTCCTTCCTTGCGGTTGATGAAAAAATGAACACGCCTCCGAACGAACATGACCTTCAGGCCTATGTCGACGGCCAGCTCGACGACGATGCGCGCGCCGCAGTCGAGCGCTATCTCGCGCTGCATCCGGCCCGCGCGGAACAGGTGAAGCAATGGCAGCAGGACGCGCAGCGGTTGCGGGCCGCGCTCGAGAGCGTGCGGATGCCAGCGGACAACCCCGCGCTGGATCCGGCCACGATTCGCGGCCGGCGGGCTGAGCGCGCGCGCATGCGGTTCGCGATGGCGGCTTCGTTCGTGTTCTGCGTCGGGCTCGGGACGTTCGGCGGATGGCAGGCGCGCGGGTGGAACGCGGCGCCGCCGATCGCGCCGATGAGCGATGCGGTCAAGGCTTATCAGATGATGGTGGTCGATCGAACGGCCAAGGTCGATTACCGGCCGACCGGTGCGGGCGATTTGCAGGGATGGCTCACCAAAGGCGTGGGCGCATCGGCGAAGCTGCCGGATTTGAGCGCGGCGGGGTTCAGGCCGGTCGGTGGGCGGTTGTTCACGACGGACAGCGGCGCTACTACTGCGATGGTGCTCTATGAGGATGATGCGGGACGGACGCTGAGCTTCTATCTCCGGCCGGCGGAATCGGGACATCGGCTGTTGCCGAACGGGCAACGCGCGGATGGCGCGCTGCTCGCGCGGTATGGGTCGGTGAACGGGCTCAATTATGCGGTGGTCGGGCCGGCCGGCAGCGTCGGGGAGAAGGCGATCGCGCAGGCGCTCGATCAGCAGACTTGAAGTAGCGGGATGCGCGCCCGGCAGGCGGTTGGTGGTGACCGCCAGCGGCTTTTGTGGGGCGGCCCGGCGGGCTTGAACGAGCTCATGCTCACCAGTCGAGCGCACAGCGTTTCGACTGACTTTCCCGGGCTGTTGTTCACATCGGAACCCCGGCGGCGCCCTCACCTTTGGAATCACAGGGTTTCGAGTCGCTGCGGAACGGGATATCCACATCGATCACGGGTAAGCGATCTGGCTTCCAAGGCGGGCTGCGATCCTGTCCGTCCAGGTAGAGTCGCCATGGGAACCTGGCTGCCGGCGAGCATCTTGTTGGCTCGGCGCACAAACACCCAGTGCCAAACCCAGAGGAAAACCTTGACGCCGCCGGCGACGGAGCCCATGGCATTGCGTATCAACGAAAGAACGTGGGCAAGCACCACCCGATGCAGCTGATCCGGCCGAGCGAGCGGAGCCTATCCGAACCTTTGTGTGTGAGGCATAAACTGATGGCCAAGGAGCCACGTTATGCCACGCAAACGTAAGGAAGAAGCGACCGTAGAACCGGGCAAGGGCTTGAACCTGGACCCGGAACTGA
>NZ_JAIZQG010000041.1:0-23405 GCF_020419965.1 Burkholderia sp. AU39826 | reverse complement strand
ACTCGGAGCCGGGCAAGCTGCAGTTCTCGGACGTGACGGTCGACCAGACCACCGGCTCGGTGACGATCCGCGCGGTGTTCCCGAACCCGGGCCGCGTGCTGCTGCCGGGGATGTTCGTGCGCGCACGGATCGAGGAAGGTGTGAACGAGAACGCGTTCCTGGTGCCGCAGATCGGCGTCACGCATGACCAGAAGGGGCAGGCGATCGCACTCGTCGTGACCGCGGCCAACAAGGTCGAGCCGCGTCCGTTGACGACGACCGGCACGTACGGCCCGAACTGGATCGTGGAAGGCGGCCTGCAGGCGGGCGATCACGTGATCGTGCAGGGCGTCGACAAGGTGCGCCCGGGCGCGACGGTCAAGACCGTCGCCGCGCAGCTCGCCCCGGCGCCGGACGCCGCATCCGCCACATCGGCAGGCGCCGCGCCGGCAAGCGCCGCGCCGGCGACTACCGCGGCCAGCGCCGCAGCGAGCTCGGCCGCCGCGTCGAGCGCGCAATAACAGGGAGTCCGTTTCATGGCCAAGTTCTTTATCGATCGCCCGATCTTCGCGTGGGTGATCGCGATCGTGCTGATGCTGGCCGGCGTCGCATCGATCTTCAAGATGCCGATCGCGCAGTATCCGACGATCGCACCGCCGACGATTCAGATCCAGGCGAACTATCCGGGCGCTTCCGCGAAGACCGTGGAAGATACGGTCACGCAGGTGATCGAGCAGCAGATGAGCGGTCTCGACAACTTCCTGTACATGTCGTCGACGAGCGACGATTCGGGCAACGCGACGATCACGCTGACCTTCTCGCCGGGCACGAACCCGGACGTCGCGCAGGTGCAGGTGCAGAACAAGCTGTCGCTCGCGACGCCGAACCTGCCCCAGGTCGTGCAGCAGCTCGGCATGCAGGTCACGAAATCCAGCAGCAACTGGCTGATGTGGTTCGCGTTCAACTCCGAGGACGGCCGGATGTCGAAGGAGGATCTGACGAACTACGTGGCGTCGCACGTGCTCGACCCGCTGAGCCGCGTGAACGGCGTCGGCCAGACGCTGCTGCTCGGTTCGCAGTTCTCGATGCGGATCTGGCTCGACCCCGTCAAGCTGACCAACTACAGCCTCACGCCGACCGACGTGACGGCCGCGATCACGCAGCAGAACGTGCAGATCGCGGGCGGCCAGATCGGCGGCACGCCGGCGAAGCCGGGCACCGTGCTGCAGGCGACGATCACCGAATCGACGCTGCTGCGCACGCCCGAGCAGTTCGGCAACATCCTGCTGAAGGTCAACCAGGACGGCTCGCAGGTTCGCCTGAAGGACGTCGGCCGTGCGGCGCTGGGTTCGGAGAACTACACGTTCGACACGAAGTACATGGGACAGCCGACGGCCGGCCTCGGTATCCAGCTCGCGACCGGCGCGAATGCGCTGGCGACCGCGAACGCGCTGCGGGCCAAGATCGACGAGCTGTCGAAGTACTTCCCGCATGGTCTCGTCGTGCACTACCCGTACGACACGACGCCGTTCGTGCGCCTGTCGATCGAGGAAGTGGTCAAGACGCTGATCGAGGGCATCGTGCTCGTGTTCCTCGTGATGTACCTGTTCCTGCAGAACCTGCGGGCGACGATCATCCCGACGATCGCGGTGCCGGTCGTGCTGCTCGGCACGTTCGCGATCATGGGTATCGTCGGCTTTTCGATCAACACGCTGTCGATGTTCGGCCTCGTGCTCGCGATCGGCCTGCTGGTCGACGATGCGATCGTGGTGGTCGAGAACGTCGAGCGGGTGATGGCCGAGGAGGGGCTGTCGCCGAAGGAGGCGACCCGCAAGGCGATGGGGCAGATCACCGGCGCACTCGTCGGCGTGGCGCTCGTGCTGTCGGCGGTGTTCGTGCCGGTCGCTTTCTCCGGGGGCTCGGTCGGCGCGATCTATCGTCAGTTCTCGCTGACGATCGTGTCGGCGATGGTGCTGTCGGTGCTGGTCGCGTTGATTCTCACGCCGGCGCTGTGCGCGACGATCCTGAAGCCGATCGAGAAGGGGCATCACGAAGAGAAGAAGGGTTTCTTCGGCTGGTTCAACCGGACTTTCGATCGCAGCCGCGATCGCTACACGAGCGGCGTGAACCACGTGATTCGGCGCTCGGGCCGCTGGCTCGTGATCTACCTCGCCGTGTTCCTCGCGGTCGGCGTGATGTTCGCGCGCCTGCCGAAGTCGTTCCTGCCCGATGAAGACCAGGGCTACATGTTCATGATCGTGCAGACGCCGTCCGGCTCCACGCAGGAAACGACCGGCAGGACGCTCGACAACATCAACACGTACCTGACCACCGCGGAGAAGGATGTGGTCGACTCGGTGTTCACGGTCAACGGCTTCAGCTTCGCGGGCCGCGGCCAGAACGCCGGCCTCGTGTTCGTGAAGCTGAAACCGTACGAGCAGCGCCAGCGTTCGGACCGGAAGGTGCAGGCGCTGATCGGCCGGACCTTCGCGCACTATTCGACGTACAAGGACGCGATGGTGATTCCGTTCAACCCGCCGTCGATTCCCGAACTCGGTACCGCTGCCGGTTTCGACTTCGAGCTGACGGACAACGCCGGCCTCGGTCACGAAGCGCTGATGGCCGCGCGCGGCCAGTTGCTCGGGATGGCCGCGAAGGATCCGGCGTTGGCGCTGGTGCGCCCGAACGGGCTGAACGATACGCCGCAGTACAAGGTCGACATCGATCGCGAGAAGGCGAACGCGCTCGGCGTGACGGCCGCGGCGATCGACCAGACGTTCTCGATCGCATGGGCGTCGCAGTACGTGAACAACTTCCTCGATACCGACGGCCGGATCAAGAAGGTGTACGTACAATCGGACGCGCCGTTCCGGATGACGCCGGAGGACATGAACATCTGGTACGTGCGCAACAGCTCGGGCGGGATGGTGCCGTTCAGCGCGTTCTCGAGCGGCCACTGGATCTACGGGTCGCCGAAGCTCGAGCGTTACAACGGCGTGTCGTCGATCGAGATCCAGGGGCAGGCCGCGGAAGGCAAGTCGACCGGCCAGGCGATGGCCGCGATGGAAGCGCTCGCGAGCAAGCTGCCGGAAGGCATCGGCTATTCGTGGACGGGGCTGTCGTTCCAGGAAATCCAGTCGGGCTCGCAGGCGCCGATCCTGTATGCGATCTCGATCCTCGTCGTGTTCCTGTGTCTCGCGGCGCTGTATGAAAGCTGGTCGATTCCGTTCTCGGTGATCATGGTCGTGCCGCTCGGCGTGGTCGGCGCGCTGCTCGCGACGATGCTGCGCGGCCTCGAGAACGACGTGTTCTTCCAGGTCGGCCTGCTGACCACGGTAGGCCTGTCCGCGAAGAACGCGATCCTGATCGTCGAGTTCGCGCGCGAGCTGCAGGCGGGGGGGAACATGGGGCCGGTGCGCGCGGCGATCGAGGCGGCGCGCTTGCGGCTGCGTCCGATCCTGATGACGTCGCTCGCGTTCATGCTGGGCGTGCTGCCGCTCGCGATCAGCAACGGCGCGGGTTCGGCGAGCCAGCACGCGATCGGCACGGGCGTGATCGGCGGGATGATCACGGCGACGTTCCTCGCCATTTTCATGATCCCGATGTTCTTCGTGCGGGTTCGCGCGATCTTCAGCGGCGAGACGGAGAATGTCGACGACGCATGGCGTCTCGTACAGGGCGACCTGCAGCACGGTCGCGACGACGCACACGAATCGAAGGGGCAGTAACGATGCGAAAACATGCTTTGACCGCAACCGCGGTCGCACTGGCTGCCGCGCTGTTTGCCGCCGGCTGCACGATGGCGCCGCATTACAAGCGGCCCGACGCGCCCGTCGCGCAGGCGTACCCGGCCGGCGGCGTCTACGCGACGCAGCCGGGCGCGGCCGGCGCGCGCAGCGCGAACGGGCAAGCTGCGACCGCCATCGGCTGGCGCGAGTTCTTCGTCGATCCGCGCCTGCAGCGGCTGATCGAGATCGCGCTGAACAACAACCGCGACCTGCGCGTGTCGGTGCTGAACATCGAGGCGGCGCGCGCGCAGTACCAGATCACGCGCGCGGGGCTGTTCCCGACGCTCGACGGTACGGGCACGGGCAGCATCCAGCGTTTCCCGGCCGGTGTATCGCAGACGGGCCAGCCGCTGATCTCGCGCAACTACAACGTCGGGCTCTCGGCGTCGTGGGAGCTCGACCTGTTCGGCCGCGTGCAGAGCCTGAAGGACCAGGCGCTCGCGCAGTACCTGTCGACGTCGTATGCCCGGCAGGCATCGGAAATCTCGCTGGTGTCGCAGGTGGCTGACCAGTACCTGACGCTGCTGTCGACCGATGATCTGCTGAAGGTCACGGAAAACACGCTGAAGACCGCGCAGGCATCGTACGACCTGACGAAGCTGCAGTTCGACAACGGCACGGGCTCCGAGCTCGAGCTGCGTCAGGCGCAGACGGTGGTCGAGACGGCGCTTGCGAACCAGCAGGCGCAGGCGCGAGCGCGTGCGCAGGCGCTGAACGCGCTGGTGCTGCTGATCGGCGAGCCGCTGCCGGACGACCTGCCGGCCGGCATGCCGCTCGACGCGCAGAATCTGCTGACGGACGTGCCGGCAGGCCTGCCTTCGGATCTGCTCACGCGGCGTCCGGACGTGATGCAGGCCGAGCAGACGCTGCTGGCTGCCAACGCGAACATCGGCGCGGCGCGCGCGGCATTCTTCCCGCGCATCTCGCTGACGGGCGCGTTCGGCACCGGCAGCCCGACGCTCGGCGGTCTGTTCAAGGCCGGCACGGCCGCATGGTCGTTCGCGCCGCAGATCACGATGCCGATCTTCGAAGGCGGGCAGAACATCGCGAACCTGAATCTCGCGAACGTGCAGAAGCGCATCGAGATCGCGAACTACGAGAAGGCGATCCAGTCGGCGTTCCGCGAAGTGGCGGACGGCCTCGCCGCACGCGGCACGTACGACCAGCAGATCGCGGCGCTCGAGCGCAACGAGCACGCGCAGCAGCGGCGCTTCGACCTGTCGGACCTGCGGTACAAGAACGGCGTCGACAGCTACCTGTCGGTGCTGACCGCGCAGACGGATCTGTACTCGGCGCAGCAGTCGCTGATCAGCGCGCGTCTGGCCCGCTGGACGAACCTGGTCGACCTGTACCGCGCGCTCGGCGGCGGGTGGATCCAGCGTGCCGGCGAAGCGCCGCGCGCGCCGGATGCGCCGGTCGACTACGACAAGGCGGCCGCGCCGGCGCCTGCGTCGGCAGCGGCGAACGGGTAAGCGCAGAGCGGGACAGGCGCGGTTTGCCGCGTTTGCGTGTCGAACCGGGTGTATGCGGAAACGAGAACGCCACGGACGAAAGTCCGTGGCGTTGTCTTGTGTACCGTCGCCCGTGCGAGGCGCGGCATTACTTTACGCTTGCTTCGTCCAGAGTGTCCGGCCGAAGAACGTGAGCGTGCGATCCCACGCCATCTGCGACCACACCGGATCGAACTGCGTGCCGGCGATGCGGCCGGGGCCGACGGCCGTCTCGTTCGCGAACGCATGGTGCGCGAGATAGCGGTGGAATTCGAAACCGACGTTCGCATCGGTCAGCTTCTTTTCCAGTGCGTCGACCTGGTCGATCGTGAAGAACGCATCCTGCGTCGCCCAGTGACCCATCAGCGGCACCTTGAGCTTGGCCGGGTCGAGGTAGTCGAGCGGCGGCAGACCGTACCACGTGACGCCGGCGTCCGCTTCGGCGTACTGCAGCGACAGCAGCGTGAGGGCGCCGCCCATGCAGTAGCCCGTCACCGCGACACGCGGCGCGAGCGTCTTCAGGTACGCGACCGCGCCGGGAATGTCCTGCGACGCGGCGTCGCCGAAATCGAGGCCGGTCATCAAGTGGTGTGCTTCTTCTTCCTCGACGGTCGACTTGCCGCGATACAGGTCGGGCACGAGCGCGAAGTAGCCGCAGCGCGCGAGACGATCCGCGACGCCGCGGATCTGGTCGTTCAACCCCCACCATTCCTGGATGACGACGACCGCGGGCGCGCCTTCGGTCCGTGCCGGCGTGGCGAGATAGCCCTGCAGCTCCTGACCGTCCGGGCGGCGAAACGTGATCGTGGAACCGGATGTTTGAGACATGAAACCGCTCCTTTTCGAAAAATGCGCCGAGTGCGACATCGGGCCGGCCAGCGGGCGTCGTGATACCGCTCGCGTTCATTCCGGCCGGCGCCGACCACGGGCCATTCTATGCGCAAACACCGGACGCCTGCGTGAACGGTACCGCGTCGCGCGACCGGGGGACGGAAGCGGACGACCGGAAAGCAAACACCCCGCCCCGGTGAACGGGAGCGGGGTGTCGCGTGTACGACGTGCGTATCGGAATACGGCGCGAGTACGCCGTGAATACGCGGGCGCGTATCCGGCTTACTGGCCGAAATAGATCGAGTCGCGGCCTTCCTGCTTGACCGCGATCGCGCGGCCGGCACGCGCGCCGGCGGCTGCTTGCGCGCCGTAGCCGGTTTCATCGGCGTTCGTCACGCGGGCCTGGGCGGCCTGCAGTGCACGCGGGTAATACGGATCGGATGCTTCGGGCTTGTAGCCGGCCTGTTCGAGCTGAACGAGTTCCGCACGCACCTGGGCACGCGTGAGCGAGCCCGACGGGTTCGATTGCGCGAATGCGCCGTACGACGCGGACAGGGCAGTTGCGGCGACGACAGCGGTGATGAACGACTTCATGGTGACCTCCGGTTCTGTTGATTTCGCGCTTCGCTCGTTGCGTTCAGCGGTTGATTGCATCGTAACGATCGCGTTACCGGTCGGAAATACGCGTTGCAGCGAATCATTATTGCAACTGGGTAAACGATTCGCGCGGCATGGCGTTTCGTCTGAATATTGCCGGCGTGCCGGAGCACGAGCGGGGCCTTCGGGGGCGATCGAGTCGATCGGCGCGACAGATGCGAGAGGGGCAGTTGAATCGCATTCCGAATTATTTTTGCGAGGCCGTCGGCATTGCCCGTTTCGCATCACGCCGCCAGGGTCGCCTGCCGTTTCCGGTATTCGGCCGGCGTGATGCCGACATGCCGGGTGAACGCTCGCCTGAGCGTATCGACGTTCGCGAAACCGCATTTTGCGGCGACCTGCTTCGGCGTGTCGTGGCCGTTCTCGAGCAACCGGCGGGCGGCCGAGATGCGCGTCACCTCGACCCACGCGGCCGGCGTCATGCCGACCTCCGCGCGGAACAACCGCGCGAAATGGCGCGCGCTCATGCCCGCATGCTTCGCCATCTCGGCCACCGAATGCTCGAGTTCGGGATGCGCCGCGATCCAGCGCTGGACCTCCTGCAACACCGAACGCCCGGCGGGGCGCGCTTCGCCCTTGCGGCTGAACTGGAGCTGCCCGCCCGGGCGCTTGAAGAACATCACCAGTTGCGCGGCGACCCGCCGCGCGATCTCGCGGCCGAGATCCTCCTCGACCAGTGCGAGCGCCAGATCCAGCCCGGCCGTGACGCCGGCGCCGGTGCGCAGCTTGCCGTCGCGCACGTACAGCGCGTCGGCGTCGACCGCGAGCGACGGATACGCCTGCGCGAGCGCGTCGGCAGCGGCCCAGTGCGTGGTCAGATGACGCCCTTTCAGCAGGCCGGTGGCCGCGAGGAGGAACGCGCCGGTGCAGATCGAGCCGTAGCGCCTGCTTTGCACGGCCGCCGCGCGCAGCCACGCGAGGAGGTCGGTGCGCAGCGCGATCTGGCCGGCGTTCGGCGCGCCGGCGACCAGCAGCGTGTCGATGCGCTCGGGGATGTCGGGCGCGATCCAGTCGGGCAGCAACCGCGCACCGGACGAACTGCGGATCGGGCCTGGCCCGGCCGCGATGATCCGCAACGCATAGAACGGTTTCCCGCATTCGGCGTTCGCCTGCGCGAACACGTCGAGCGGCGCGGAGACGTCGAGCAGCTGAACGCCCGGAACGGCGAAAATACCCACGACCTTCGGCATGATCGTTGCGTGTTGTATTGAACGTGATGCGCAGCAGTATAGGGGCGCCGCTTTCGCCGTGCAGGCATCGTGTCCGTCGATCGCGCGAAATGGCAGAATTTGTCGTGACATGTCTATTTAAGACATACGTCGGACTCCGGAGAATCGAGGGTATCTTCCACGGAGGTCGACCATGACTGTGAGTGTTGCCGGCATTACCCTTCCCGCTACGCGACTGACGCGCGAGATTACCGAACTCGTGCGCGATACCGAGTCCGAGCTGTTGTTCCATCACTCGAGCCGCGTGTTTTATTTCGCGGCGCTGGCGGGCCGGCGCCGCGGGCTCGACTACGATCCCGAGCTGCTCTATTGCGGCTGCATGTTCCATGACATGGGGCTCACGCACCGGCACAGCAGCGCATGCGAGCGCTTTGAAGTGGACGGTGCCAATGCCGCCCGCGATTTTCTGAAGGGCCACGGGATATCGCAACAGGACATCGACGTCGTGTGGACGTCGATCGCACTGCATACCACGCCCGGCATTCCGCAACACATGCATCCTGTCGTCGCGCTGGTCACGGCGGGCGTCGAAATGGACGTACTGGGCCTCGCTTACCCGGAATACAGCGACGTCGAGCGGGAAGCGGTCGTGCGCGCGCATCCGCGCACGCCGCATTTCAAGGAAGACATCATTCAGGCGTTCTACGACGGCATCAAGCACAAGCCCGGCACGACGTTCGGCAACGTAAAGGCCGACGTGCTCGCGGACAAGGATCCGCATTTCCGTGCGGGCAACTTCTGCAGCGTGATTCGGGCGTCCGCATGGGCTGGCTGAGCGGGGGAGGGCGGCCGCGCCTCGGCCGACGTTGATCGACTGCCGGGCGTACGGCGCATTCGGCGCCGACGCCACCCTCGCGGCCTTGGCCGGACCCGGGGGACAAGGGGCGTTCGTTCGACTCGCGTATTACCGCCGGAAGCCGGAAAATTGTTACGTGACAACTTCGGGTAAGCAGGGGCGTGAATTTTATATACTGAATTTGTGTACCCACTCCCCGAGGCGAATCTCCGATTCGCGTGTCCCCGAATACCGGCCTGCCAGCCCGACGGGCAAACCCCGATGCTCGGCCGTCCGCAAGCATCCGGCAAAACGCCTATAATGGTTGGGCAAATTGCCGGAGACAGGTCATGAGCACCATCGCTTTTCATCCTTCGGGCGTCGCCCATCCGCGTCAGGCCGAATTCACGATTCTCGAACAGCTGCTGGCGATCCGCGTTCGCTCGGGCGCGGATCTGGCCGAACTGGCGAGCGCGCGCGTCGACGTGTCGGTGATCGATCGCCTGTCCGAGCGCGGGCTGAAATCGGACGAGCTGGCCTTCATCATCCCGCGCCGCACGCTGAGCCATCGTCGCCAGGCGCACGAACGCCTGTCGCCGGAAGAGTCGGACAAGGCGATTCGTCTCGCACGCATCGTCGCGCAGGCGACAGCTACCTTCGGCGACCAGGACAAGGCGATGGCGTGGCTGCGCAACGGGCTCCAGCGCTTCGGCGGCCGCACGTCGCTCGACATGGCGAGCACCGAGCATGGCGCGCGGCTCGTCGAAGAGGCCCTCACGCAGATCGACGAGGGGTATTTCGCTTGACGACGCTGTGGCGGATCAGCAATTACGCCGACCTGAAAGGCGTCGGCGGGTTGCGGGCCGGTGGGCGCTGGCATTTCGCCGGGCAGCCGGTCGTGTATCTCGCCGAGCATCCGGCGCTCGCGTTGCTCGAGACGCTGGTTCATTTCGAAATCGCGACCGTCGCGCAATTGCCGAGCGGCTACCAGTTGCTGCGTATCGAGGTGCCCGATTCCGTGGACGTGGCCGAAATCGCCGAAGGCGATGCGCCAGAGGACTGGCGAACGAACGTCGACTGGACCCGCAGCGCCGGCACCGAGTGGCTGCACACGCAGCCGAGCCCGCTGCTGCGCGTGCCGAGCGTCGTCGTGCCGCACGCCCATAACTTCCTGTTGAATCCGCTGCATCCGGCCGCGTCCAGTATCCGTATCGCGGAAGTGATGCAAGCGCCGTACGACACGCGGATTCTGCGGCTGGTCCAGTCGAGGCCCGGCGAATAGCGAACCGGGAGGAACACGGTCCGCCCCGGCGGCGCGCGTTCAGCGCTCGCGAGCGGCGCGATCCGCGGCCGCATCGGGCGGCAGCGTCTGCCGGATGCGCGTGACCGTTCGCATGCTGGCGAGGCCGAGCATCGCCGTGACATCGGCATGCGCGTGGCCGGCGAGCAACTGGCGGCGCGCATAGGTATTGCGCAGTATGCGCGGGCTCATGTCCGCTGCGCGAAAGCCGATCGCGTTCAGCGCGTCACGTACGACCAGCAGCAGGAACATGTCGTTCATCGCTCCCCCGCGCGGCGCGGGAAACAGCCGCGCCGACGGCGGCACGTCGGTCGAGTGCGCGCGCCATGCGGCGAGCGGCGCCACCGCGAACGCGGCGAGCGCGATCCGGCGCGCCGGCCGCGCGCGATCGCGCGGCACCGACAATGCCGCCGGCCGCGCGTCGAGATCGAGTGCGTCGCCTGTCGCCGCGCGGATCTCGGCCGACGTGATGCCGCTCGCGAGCAGCAGCGCGACGATCGCGCGATTCCGGCAGTCGGCCGGCGTGTCGTTCGCTCGAGGCTGCACATGGCGCTGCAGCGCCGCGTCGGCATCGGGCGGCAGGTAGCAGGGCTCGGGCTCGCCGTCCGGCCATGCGAGATCGCGCGTCGCTCGGCCGGCCGGATGGATCGTCCGCACACCGGTGTCGACCAGATGCCGGCCGAGCCGGTCGATCAGCTTCGCATAGCGCACGCGCGTCGACGTGCCGGACGCGCAGGTGCGGTCGAGTTCGGCGAGGAAGGCTGCGACGTGGTCGGGCCCGAATGTCGCGAGCGACACGCGATGTGCGCTCAGGTGGCGCAGGAATCGCTCGAACATCGCGACGTGCTGCACGACCGAGCGCGGCGCGAACGGCCGGCGGCCGGCGCCGGCCGCAGTGGTTTCCTGCCAGGCGCGAAACGCGCCGACGGGGTCGTGAATCCAGCGAGTCGTGTCCATCTCCGTTTTATAGCCGGACGCGGTGACGCCGGCAATCGTCCGGATGCCAGGGCGGAGCGCGGCGATGCCGACCCGTCAGGCCGCGGTACGCGTGCCGTCGATGTCGTCATCGTTCATCGTCAGGCAAACGAGCACGCGCAACAGCGTGATGAAGACGCGGAACGTATCCGGTACGCGGTTCCATTGCATCGATATCCGGATTCCTGACCATTAGCCGCCGGCCGGCATGAACGCGACCAGCCGTGCGAGGAAGCCGAGCTTCAGGCAAGAACGCAGGCGTCGTCAAGCGCGGGCAGCGTGCGCAATGGCGCAACTGCCGCGCGTCGCGCGAAGGCGCCGCAGCCGTGCCGGCGCGGGCTTGCCTGCCCGGCCGCGCGAGCACGGCGAACGCCATTTGCGTCGCGATGTAAGCCGCATTGCGATGCAGCAGGCAAAACCGCATGCCGGTTCGGTGACGTTGCGTACACAACTTTCGGCTGCGTGACGTGATTTCCCTATTGCCGGAAAAATTTTGTCCGTGCGAGTATCGAACACGTTGCCCGGGCACCGAGGCGGTTGCCGGCAACAGGATGCCCATCGCAACGATCGACAGGAACATCGGCAGACAATGCACAGAACAGCGATTTTTCCGTATGCGTCCGCGTTGCTCGCGGCAGCCCTGCTGACCGCCTGTGGCGGCGACGTCGAGAACGAGGCGGCCCGCACGACCGCGCCTTCCGCCGATGCGAGCTGCCTCGCGGTCGACAACAGCGGCGCGACGGTCGTGGTGGGCTCGAACCAGCCGGGCGACCCGTCGCTGCCGGAAGCGTCGTCGGGCTATCGCACCGGGATGAAGCCCGTCTATGCGAAAACGTACCTCGTAGCCACGTCGAACGCGTACGCGAGCGCGGCCGGTTGCGCGGTGTTGAAGAAGGGCGGCACGGCCGCCGACGCGGCGGTCGCCGTGCAGGCCGTGCTCGGCCTGACGGTGCCCGAGGCGACGGGCCTCGGCTCGGGCGGCGTGCTGCTCTACTACGATGCGCGCGGCAAGACGCTGCAGGCATACGACGGCCGCGAAACCGCGCCGGCCGCCGCGACCGAGAACTACCTGCGCTACGTCGATGACGCCACCGATCATTCGGCGCCGCTGCCGAGCGCGCGCGCGAGCGGCCGCTCGATCGGCACGATCGGCGTGCCGCGCCTCATCGAGGCGCTGCAACAGGATCACGGCCGCTTGCCGTGGCAGAGCCTGTTCGGCGATGCGATCACGCTCGCGACCAACGGTTTCCCGATCGGCGGCCGGCTGGCCGACGCGATCGCCGCGAATTCCGCGAACCTGAAGCGCGACCCCGAAGCCGCCGCGTATTTCCTGAACGCCGATGGTTCGCCGAAGACGCTCGGCACCGTTCTGAAGAATCCGGCCTACGCGCGCACGCTGTCGCTGATGGCGCAGTCGGGCGCGAATGCGCTGTATACGGGGCAGATCGCGCAGGACATCGTCGCGAAGATCGCCGCGACGAAGGGCGCGGACGGCTCGACGCTCACGCCGGGAAAGACGACCGTCGCCGACCTTGCCGCATATCAGGCGAAGCGCCGCGACCCGGTGTGCACGACCTATCGCAGTTACTGGGTTTGCGGGATGCCGCCGCCCTCGTCGGGCGGCATCGCGGTCGCATCGGCGCTCGGCATCCTCGAGAACTATGACCTGAAGTCGCTGAAACCGACGGCGATCGATCTCGAAGGCGGCAAGCCGACCGTCGCGGGCGTTCATCTCATTACCGAAGCCGAACGGCTCGCGTATGCCGACCGCGACAAGTACGTGGCCGATACCGACTTCGTGCCGCTGCCGGGCGGCACGTGGAACACGTTGCTGAACAAGCCGTACCTGAAATCGCGCGCGGCGCTGATCGACCCGGCCAAGAGCATGGGCACCGCGCAGCCCGGCAATCTCGGTGCCGTGCCGCTCGGCGTCGACACGACGCTGATCGAGCACGGCACGAACCAGTTCACGATCGTGGATGGCGACGGCAACGTGCTGAGCGCGACGACGACGGTCGAATCGAGCATGGGCTCGTTTCACATGACCAACGGCTTCCTGCTGAACAACCAGTTGACCGACTTCTCCGCGAACCCGCTCGACACGTCCGGCAATCCGGTCGCCAACCGCCTGCAGCCGGGCAAGCGGCCGCGCAGCTCGATGGCGCCGACGATCGTGTTCGGGCAGGCTGCCGACGGCTCGCGCGGCGACTTCGTGATGGCGACCGGTTCGCCGGGCGGCGGCACGATTCCGCAATACGTGGTCAAGACGCTGGTTGGCGCGCTCGACTGGGGGCTCGATGCACAGCAGTCGGCCGGGCTCGTCGATTTCGGCGCCAGCAACAGCCCGACGACCACGATCGGCGGCGAGCATCCGAACGTCAACCCGGCGAACAACGGCGCGAACGATCCGCTGATCACGGGGCTGCTTGCGCTCGGGCACAAGGTATCGACGTCCGCTCAGGCGAGCGGCGTCAACACGGTGATGCGCGTGACGGTCGGCCAGTCGCCCGCGTTGCAGGGCGGCACCGATCCGCGTCGCGAAGGCATCGTGCTCGGCGATACGTTCCGGCCGTAGCCGGGTAGCGTACGGACGGCCCCGGTCCGCTCGTTAGCGGCCGGGCCGTGCATCGTGACGCGGCCGCATCGACGGTCACGCGATCCTCATCATTCGGAATGCAGATGAGGCGGCCGGCATGAAGCACGTCTGCCGGCCCGGACTGCGCCCGTCCATCGTCGAATAGGGCGGCCGCCCCGCCGCAACCCTCCGATTGTCAAACAGTGTGAGTCAATCGTCAGCATTTGCAACGGAAGTAACAGTCCCCGCAATTCGATCGTTTTGCACGCCGCCGCCGCTACATTAGCTCCACCTGCCGCATGTCGCGGCGAGGCATGCGACAAGCCGCACGAAGGCGGCCCGCAGCAACAACGTCTTTGGGGAGAATGACCATGAACACGATTCGCACGATTCTGCTGGGTGCCGCTCTGACGGCGATGGCGACTTCGGCTGCATTCGCACAGACGGCCCAGACCGGTGCGCAGGGTTCCGCGGGCGTCGGCGCCCAGGTCCAGACGCCGCTGCTCGGCGGCGGCGTGGGTGTGCAGGCCGGCGGAGGCGCGAATGCGGCAGGTTCGGGTTCGGGCGCGGGCGATGTCGTCGGCGGCGCGCTGAACGGCGTCGGCAAGACGGTCGGCGGCGTGGGCTCGGCAGCCGGCGCGGCGGTCGGCGGCGCGACGCAGGCGGTCGGTTCGGCGGCCGGCGCGACGAAGGATGCGACGGCGTCGGCCGTCCACACGACGAAGTCGCACGTGAAGCGCGTCGCGGGCTCGGCGAAGAGCCATGCACAAGGCGCGGTGTCGACCGCGGGCGACGTCGCCGGCGGCGCGAAGGCGAAGGCCGGCGAGGCGCTCGAAGGCGCGACGAACTCGGTGCAGGGCGGCGCGTCGGTTGGCGTGAAGGGCTCGGCGTCGGCGCAAGGCGGCGCGCTGTAACAAGCAGCACGCATCGCGTCACGGCCCGGCCCGCTTCGATGCGGGCCGGGCTTTTCTATTGGGGAAACGCGATGTGTCGTGCGCGGTGTCTCATGTCGAAACACGGCAGCATGAGTGCATCGATATTGATTAGGATGACAGAAATAAAAAAGTGGGCGCTCGACTGAACTCGACGCCGAAAGGAGACGACCATCGGGCCGGGGACACCGGAACGGCGTATCCACCCCGAACATTTCGGCGGCCCCCGATGCGGGGCGCTTTGGCGACTTCAAGGAGCCTATCGTCCAGGCGGCATGTTGAGTGACATCGGAGCGCCGTGGAATGGATGAGCCCGCCTTGTCCGGTGTTTCCGTATCTCTTCACGCCTGGATGCCCGGGCCGCACATTGACGGGCGCAGCAACCTCACGTCGGCGCGCAAGCCGGGCCTTTCGATGCTGCTATCAAGCAGCTATCGCTCGCAATTTTCACTTTCATGGCTCAATGACGATCGCCGTAAAGGTATTTGAAATGATTGAATAAAGTGTTTGCAAGAAAAGTGGGGGTTGGTTTATAAATACGAGCGATTTGTATTCTCTGTCGATCGCCACCATCGACGTTGATGGGGTTTCAGATCGATGTGACTTTGAGGGCCGCCTGCAAAGCAGGCTATGCCGACGTTGGGAGAATCCCGCCGAATTTTCTGAACTCGTCAGCCCGTGCCTGATGAATCGCAGGGGTAGCACGTTATTTTCGTGATCGAAGCGATGATTATCTGATCGGTGTCAATTGCGTGTCATCTTGTGATTCGCATTGGTGCTAATGAGGTATTTCATAATTAAATTGATTCGGATTGCGAAATTATAAGAAGGCGTTCGATGAAAAATGAAATGGTTGCAAATTACTTTTTTATTATCCGTAATCCGACCGTTGAAAAACGAGATCGCATCACGAATACGCTGCTAAGGATAAAGCACCCGCAGTGATCGAACGTGTCGCCAGTCGACCGACACATCCGATTCATCTCCACCGAACAATATCGAGAGAAGACGACCGCGAAATGCACCACGCGGTGCATCGGTCGTCGACACCGAAAGCGGCGTATTCGCCTGATGTCAGACAGGTGAGTGCCGGATTTCACACGAGGGAAACAAATGACTCTTTTCGACGGGATCGATCCGTCCGATTCATGGCCGATGTCGAAACCCATTGCACACGATGAATGGCGCGGCGACGAGGCGATCCGGTCCACCGGCGTCGCCCCGTTACATCCGTGTTCAAGTCAACCTGCACGATGCATGCGGCAGGCCCCTTCGATACGTGAAATCCGGTGAGACACGAGTGAATACGATGATATCCACGATGGCAGATGACGCCAAACCCGACGCGGACATTCGACCGCGGCTCGCGACGCAACCCTCGAAACTCCTGGTGCTTGGCAAGCGCACGATCGACGAACTCGACTACGACCCATCGATGGTGCTCGAAGCCGTCGAACGGGCATACCTTGGCCTCGGCACCGGCGAATCCGACAATCCGCGCAAGCTGATGAGCCAGCCGGCGGACAAGCATTCCGTCGCGTACTCGATGCTGGGTCGAGACGGCGGACGCAGAACGGTCGGTTTCAAGACGTCGTATAAGTTCGATCCGGAACATAACCGCGAACTTCAGAAGTACTACACGACGTTGTTGCTGTTCGACGACGAAACGGGCCTGCCTGTCGCCTTGATGGACGGCAGCCTGGTCGGATCGCTGCGCACGCCGGCGGTGTCGGCCCTGATCGCGCGCGCGGCGGCGCCGCGGGCGCGAACGGCCCTCGTCGTCGGCACGGGCACGCAGGGGCGGATGGCGGCGCCGTTCCTGCTCACCGCATTGCCGGACATCGAGCGCGTGATCGTGCACGGTCACTACGAGTCGGGAATCGACGCCGTGCGCAATACGCTGAAGCGCTTTCACCCGGATCGTGACATCGAAGTGTCGAAGGATCTCGTCGCCTCCGCGAACCAGGCCGACATCGTGCTGGGCGTGGCTGGCGCCGGTGTATCGGAGGCCGTGCGGCACGCGGCGCTGAAGCCGGGCGCGCTGGCGCTGCTGGTCGGATACGGAATTCATGCTGACGCGCTGCATTGCGCCGATTACCGCATCGCGACGAGCGAGGCGCAAATGCAGGTGACCGGCGCCGATCTCGTGGACGAAGCCGGAAAACTGCCTGCTGTCGACGCCGAGTTGCCGGACATACTGCTGGGCCGCAAGCCTGCACGGCGCAACGACACCGATATCGTTTACGCGTTCAACAGCGGAATGATCGTGACGGACATCGCGCTCGGGCGCGTGCTGGCCGATGCCGCGCTGGCGAAAAGGCTCGGTCGGGAAGTCGAACTATGGTGACGGATATTCCCCGATTGCCCGCGTTGTGGGATCCGCTACTGCGCGATTTCGTGGACGGACATCAGGCGATGATCCACGATCTTGTCGATGGCTTCGACGCACCCGTTCATTTCCTGTTTCCCGGGCGCTTCGCGCGCAATGTCGCCGAATTTCAGCGCGTACTGGACGATCGCCAGGTGTCGGGGCGCATCTATTATGCGAAGAAGGCGAACAAGGCGCGATGCTTCGCGCATGCGGCCGCGGTATCCGGGATCGGCGTCGACGTCGCGAGCACGGGCGAATTCTCGGAAGCGTTGGCCGCCGGGGTGTGCGGGATCGATATCGGTGTATCCGGCCCGTCGAAGTCGGAGGCACTGCTGCGGCTCGCGGTTTCGCACGATGCGTTGATCGCGATCGACAGCGAGGAGGAACTCGATCGGCTGATCGCGATCGCGGGACAGGCGAGGCGGACCGCGCGCATTCTGTTGCGCATGGCGCCCACGGCACGAGGCGATAGTCGATTCGGATTGAGTGCCGAGGCGCTGCGCGTTGCGCTGTCGACCTGTGCCGCGACGCAGGCGTCGGTCGCCCTTGAAGGGTTCTCGTTTCATCTGTCCGGTTACAGCGCGATGGAGCGCTGCAATCAGGCCGCGATGGCGATGCGTGCGTGCATGGCTGCTCGTGAACTCGGCCTTGCGCCGAACACGATCAATATCGGCGGCGGCTTCGCGATGTCGTACGCCAGCGAGAGCGACTGGCGCGCATTCCAGCGCGCACACCGGCCGGACGATTACCACGCGAACAAGGTATTCGGCGGCTTCTATCCGTATCACTCTGCCTGCAGCGGCGCGCGGATGCTCGATGCAATCCTGGCGGGCACTCCCGACACGGAGTCCGCAACACTCGCCGAACTGGCCCGCGAGTATGGCCTGAAAATCATGCTGGAACCGGGGCGTGCACTGCTGGATCAGGCAGGATTCACGGTCTTTGCCGTGCAGGGCGTGAAGGACTGCGGCGACTATGGCATCGCGACCGTCAATGGCACGAGCTTCAGCGTTTCGGAGCAATGGTTCGCCAGCGAATTCCTGCCCGATCCGGAACTGCTGAGCGCGGCGCGCGAGCCCTCGCGATCGCCGCGCACGGGCACGCCTTATCGCGCCTGTGTCGGCGGGGCGAGCTGCCTCGATTCGGACATGCTGACCTGGCGCAAGATCGCATTCGGGCAGCGCCCGGAACCCGGCGATCTGCTGATCTACCCAAACACGGCCGGCTACCAGATGGATTCGAACGAATCTTCGTTTCACGAGCTGCCGCTTCCACCCAAGCTTGTCTTGACACTTGACGGCGCACGGCCGCGTTGGCGCGTCGATCGCCTCTTCCAGTTTCCGGGAGCCTGACCATGAATGTACGCTTTCTCGGTGAGCAATCCACGATCACCGTACCTGCGATCGTGTCGAAGGTATCGGATCTTGTCGGCCGCACGCCGTTGTTCGAATTGATTCGCGGCGCCGACGGCGCGCGCATCCTGCTTAAACTCGAGTCGACGAATCCGACCGGCAGCGCCAAGATCCGCATGGCAAGGCAGATGCTCGACGAAGCCGAACGGAACGGGAGTCTCCAGCCGGCCGGGCATGTGATCGAATCGACCTCCGGCAATACGGGCATGGGGCTCGCGCTGTTGTCGGCCGAGCGCGGCTATCGGTTCACCGCGGTCGTGGATCGTCACGCATCGAAAGACAAGTTGCGCGCGATGCAGGCCTTCGGCGCGGCACTCGTCTACGTGAGCGACGGCGACGAGATCGCGACGGCGGACCGGGACGCACTTGCCAAGCGCATGGCGGCCGACGATCCGGACGGCATCTGGACGGAGCAGCACAACAATCCCGCGAACGGTAACGGTTATCGCGGGCTGGCACATGAGCTGCGCGACATTCTTGGCGACCGGATCGACTTTCTGGTCGGTGCGGTCGGCACCGGCGGGTCGCTGTTCGGCACTGCGCGGGAACTGCTCGCGACCGGCCCGGCGCCGCGAGTCGTCGGCGTCGAGCCCGTCGGCTCGATCGTTTTCGGCGGCGAAGGCGGGCCGTATTATCAGTCCGGCACCGGGACACCGCCCGGCGCCGAGATCGGCGCGTTGGTCGACTATGCGTTGCTCGACGAAGGCTTCAAAGTGACGGACGCGGCCGCATTCAATACAGCACGCTATATCGCACGCAAGAAGTCGCTGCTCGTCGGCGGCTCGGCAGGCGGTGTCGTCTGGCACGCATTGAAGATGTTCGATTCGCTACCCGCGGGTGCGACACTCGTGGCCCTGGTCTGTGACGGCGGGGAGAAATATCTGGACACGGTGTTCAACGACGACTGGATGCGAGAGCGGAATCTGCTCGACGAGTCGGTTGCTCACGAACTTGAATCGATATTTTCCCGCGCCGTATGAAACTTCATCGGCAAGTCTGGCTCGATGCCAGACAAATCGGCGTGCTTGCCGCTCCGCTCGTTCTCACGCAGCTCGCACAGGTGGCGCTGACGACCACCGACATCGTCATGATGGGGATGCTTGGCCCGCGCGAGATCGCCGCTGGCGGTCTCGCGCTGACGATCTTCAACCAGTTCCGGACGATGGGAACCGGGCTGGTGACGGGAACCGGCAACCTCGTCGCGTTCGCGAACGGCCAGCGCGCGCCTGCGGAAATCATGCGGCTGGTGCGGTCCGGCTTTGCGTTGTCGACGCTCGCGGCACTGATGTTTGCATTGATGATGCTGTGCATCGAAATGCCGCTTGTCTGGCTCGGCCAGGACCCCGACGTCGCGCGGCAAGCATCGTTCTATCTGGCGGCGGCCGCGCCCGGCATGTTGCCGTGTCTCTGGTTTCAGGTGCTTCGACAATATACCGTCGGATTGCGCAGGCCTGGGCCGCTATTGGCGATCACGATCGTATCGATCGTCGTCAACGCCGCGCTCGACTACGCGTTGATGTTCGGCCGGGTCGGATTTCCGAAGCTCGGCCTGATCGGTATTGCGTGTGCAACCAGTAGCGTGTACCTGCTTTCCTTCATCGCGTTCCTGACGATCGCTAGGCGTCGGCCGGAACTGTCCGAACACTTGTCGCTCGCCGTCTGGCGTGCCGATGCCGATACGTTGGCGCGGACGTGGCGGATGGGTTTGCCGATTGCGGCAACCTATGGATCGGAGGCAGCGTTCTTTACCGTCCTCACGCTCGTGATCGGGACGCTCGGCGCCGATGCGCTCGCCGCCCAGACAATCGTGAATCAGGTGATCTACATCGTGTTCATGATTTCCGTCGGCTTGTCTCATGCGTCGTCGATCAGCATCAGCCATGCGTGTGCACGGCACGACTATCGCGGGGCGCGTCGACTCGGTTATACGGGGCTCGCGCTGGGCGTCGTGACCATGCTGGTCGTTGCGCTTCCGTATCTCATTGCGCCCACCCGCGTGCTCGCACCATTTCTCGATAACGGTGTGGCCGCGAGTGCCGAAGTGCTGCGCCTCGCTGGCGGGCTGCTGACGATCGCGGCACTGCTGCAGATCTTCGATTGCAGCCAGAACATCGGCGTCGGAATTTTGCGGGGCCTCGGTGACGTAACGAGTTCGTTTCGGATATCGATCGTCGGATACTGGTTGATCGGTCTGCCGGTTGCCTGGGCGGCCGGTGTGCTGCTGGGATACGGCATTTACGGCATCTGGAGCGGACTCACCATCGGCCTTGCGGCCACGGCGTCGATGTTGCTGCACAAGTTCGAAGGTCGCCTTCGCGCGATGACGAAACGGACGCAAGACGGACATTCGTGAACGCGACGTAGTTTCCAATGAGTACACCGGTGCACACTGGGCACCAGGTTCCCGAAGTACCGGCCGGCATTGCATCGAACGCGGCACGTCCGCTCGTCTCGCCAGCGGCGGAATGCCGGCCGAATTCCCCGACTGTCCGCATGCGTTGCCGTTCATAGACGGCGACCTATCCTTGTCCACGACCGTACCCGATGCGCGGCATGGTGGTCGTGACCCCCTCATACGGCGTATTCCGCTTTGGGGATGCACAAGCCGTGACGGTCACCGCTCGCGATTGCGCTAATCGTATGCCGACGAGATACGTCGGTGGAGAGTTTGCGCAGTCAGTAAATTTTTCTAATTCGGCAGATCGATGGTCGCAAGAGCGCGGCAGATATAACTACATCCGGGAAGCATGATTTGATCGGCCGCATTTATTGAATTATCGCAACGGTAATTGATTGCCGTAGATGCTGACGATGTAAATAATGCATCGCATTATACGACGGGTTGAAATTGATGTCGGTTGATTTGTAAAGTTGTCTGGCGTTTCCAAGTTTGGATTGTGACAAGATGCCGCAGTTCGTCGAATTGCTGAAATATTATGCGACTTATAATCGCTTAGATGCAATAAAACCGCGCATTTTCGGTGTAATGCCAAAGAAAGGTTGATTACAAATTTTTTTCGGCAAGTAATGTTTCTGTCTTCTGTCCTCCGATATACTTGCGCAGCTTCAAGTTTAGAGCGTGAAGTCTAGACATATAGCCCGTGTGGCGAACTGTTTCAGCCATTGGCAAGTAAATAATTCAGATGTTAATGGTCTTGCGTAATTGGTTTGTATTCCTTCTGAGTGCTGGTTCTCAAACCACGATTCGCGAACGATGGCTGCCTGGATGTTGCCATTGGATACTGTCGCAGTGCTTACGCATAGAAAGCAAGTGGCGTTGGATTGCCAATCCGGTAAGGCCTTGAAGCTTTGGCAGATATTGGGCTGCCGGAGCATCTCAACGAATACGAATCTTGTCTTTTCAATAAGGGCCCAGAAAATTGGAGACCTTTTCGCGCATCATTGGCGAGATTCTTCGTCCCAACGGTTTGACCGAGGGGATCGATCAGCTCGCGGAAAAAATCGGACGCGTGATTCCGTTCGACAAGTGTTTGATTTTGCATGGAGGAAGCGGCGATGCAGCTTCTCACGGACTGATATATCGCTATGGTGCGGCGAACGACGCCGGAACCCGACGAGGGCTGACGCTGTTTGGAGCCGGGATCGACATTGATCGATATTTGAGTTGCTTCGCCTTGTCGGATCGTCAGGATCATACCTTTCGCTGGCGCGATCTCGACGGGGAAGTGCCGCAACGCGATGCGCAGGTCAACGATGTCGCGTCATACATGCGCGGGCAGGGAGTGGTCGCTTGTATTGGCGCGCCGCCCGGCGATTCGACGGCCATTCGGACCGTCTTGCAGTTGAAGTGCGAAGACACGACGTTGCATTCGGCGTTGCTCGTCAGCCTCATTGCCATGCATTTGCATGCAGCACTGACCCAGAAGATTGCGAGACAGAGCCGGGAAGCCGTGGAATCACGCGCACCAGGCCTCGAGCCGGATGCTTGCGCGGATCTGGACAGGATTCAGTTCACGAGAAAGGAATCCGATGTAATCAAATGGGTAGTCGAAGGCAAGACTGCGTGGGAAATTGGCCGAATACTTTCGATGTCGGAAAGAACGGTCAAGTTTCATCTGACGAATGTGTACGAAAAACTGCGTGTTTCGAACAGGGCGCAGGCGGTGGCGAAGGTCAGCCGTCTGGGATTGATCTAGGAGAGTTCGGGAATGTCTTTCAAGGAAAAGGTCAAGGCATTTGTCGCGCGTCATGGGTTGACGTACAAAGCCTATATTTTGTCGATTCTCTTTCTGCCGCCTGCCGCGCTTTATATCGCGTGGAAGCGGCCGGGCTTGCCGGTCCCGGGCCGTGTCCTGCTGTGCGTGACCGGGGTGCTTGCGCCTCCATTGATCGGCATAGCCACGGCGATGATCCTGAAAAGCGCGTTCGATCTGGTCCGGACCGCCATTTCCGTTTAGTTTGCCTGCTGCCTGCCGAATACGATTCCGCTTTCCCGAGCGTGGTTCTCGATCGCATCATCATTCATTTCATAGACGCCAATGAATGCCCGACTGCCAAGCGTACATTTGCTAGATCGTGTTCGGGCAATAGCAGGATTACATGAACCGTCGCGCAATATTCCGTATAACTACACGTCGTTTTCCGATCGCGAGATCGTGATTCGCCTGCTCGGCGAAGAGGCGTGGTCGGTGCTCGACGAACTGCGCGCCGAGCGCCGCACGGGCCGCTCGGCGCGGCTGCTCTGCGAAGTGCTCGGCGACATCTGGGTCGTGCGCCGCAACCCGTATCTGCAGGACGACTTGCTCGATAACCGAACGCGTCGCGCGTTCCTGATCGCCACGCTGCATGACCGGCTGTCCGAAATTGCAAGACGTCGTCGGGTGAGTGTGAGCGGATGGTACGACGCCGCCGGCCGCGAGCGCGCATCGCGCGTCGAGATGCTGGAAGCGGCGGCGCAGCGCGCGGTCGACGAGTTCGCCGACGAATTCGACAAGATGGCCGAGCTGCGCCGCCGCGCGACCAAGGCGCTCGGCCGCTGCACGCAGAAGGACAACATCCGCTTCGACGGGCTGTCGCGCGTGTCGCACGTGACCGACGCGACCGACTGGCGCGTCGAATACCCGTTCGTCG
>NZ_JAIZQG010000040.1:0-23408 GCF_020419965.1 Burkholderia sp. AU39826 | reverse complement strand
GCAGCGTCTTGCCGCCGCGCGCCTGTTCGTCGGCGGTGATGAGTGCCACGGCGCCGACGTCGACGAGCCGCTCGTTCAGCGATTTCGCGGAGAAGCCGCCGAACACGACCGAGTGCGTCGCGCCGATACGCGCACACGCCTGCATCGCGACGATGCCTTCGATCGACATCGGAATATAGATGACGACGCGATCGCCCTTGCCGATGCCGCGTTTCTTCAGCGCATTGGCGAAGCGCGACACGCGTGCGAGGAGATCCGCATAGGTGACGCGGGTGACGGTGCCGTCATCAGCCTCGAAGATCACCGCGACGCGCTCGCCGTTGCCGGCTTCGACGTGACGGTCGAGGCAGTTGTACGACGCGTTCAGCTCGCCGTCGTCGAACCATGTGTAGAACGGCGCGTTACGCTCGTCGAGCACCTTGGTGAACGGCTTGTGCCACGTGAGGCCCTCGCGCGCGAGCCGCGCCCAGAAGCCTTCGTAATCCTGCTCGGCTTCGGCGACGAGCGCGCGATAGGCCGGCATGCCGGAAATGGTCGCCGTCTTCTCGAGCGCCGCGGGCGGCGCGAACTGACGGGTTTCGTGAAGAACCGATTCAATCGCAGACATCGACTACCCCTTGGTGAACATGAATCCTCTGCATGGCGGCGCGATCGTGCGCGCCGCGCGTCGTCTTGGCCGGCGCTACGCGCCGCTGTCTCCCACCACCCGCGCGCGGCCGCGAAGGCCTGCGCACGATGCTGCACCGCACCACATCATGTCACGCAAACGTGACCTGTGGCGCGGCAGTTCCACGATAAGCGCGCCAACTTACCCGTCACTTACGCGGCATGGCCGTTTCGTGCGCCGGGCGCGCCGCACCGAGGTCGGCTTTACGCTGTTACAACCGCGACCCTACAATCCTAACTGAACTCGCCTTCCGGATTCCAGCTTGAATCGCTACGCCCTCTTCCTCATCCTGTCGATGCTGTTCGTCGGCAGCAACGTCGGTATCGGTAAATCCATCGTTGCATTCGTCCCGGTCGCCATCCTCGCCACGCTGCGCTTCGTGATCGCGATCGCGGTGCTGTGGCCGCTGTTCAGCCCCGTGAAGATGCGCACGGTCAAGCGCGGCGAATGGCTGAACCTGTTCCTGCAGGCGTTCTTCGGCACCTTCATGTTCACGCTGCTGATGCTCAACGGCGTGCAGCGCACGAGCGCGGTGGCCGCGGGCGTCATCACGAGCACGATCCCGGCGATCGTCGCGCTGTTCGCATGGCTGATCCTGCGTGAAAAACCGAACGGCCGTGCGCTCGTGTCGATCGCGCTCGCGATCATCGGCGTCGTGACGATCAATCTCGCCAACGGCAGCGCGGCCGGCCACGGCGCGCAGGGCGACGCGTCCGGCTCGCTCGCCGGCAACCTGCTGATCCTCGGCGCGGTGTGCTGCGAATCGATCTACGTGATCCTGTCGCGCCGGCTCACGCAGACGCTCGCGCCGATCGACATCTGCGCGTATACCCACCTGTTCGGCCTGTTCCTGATGCTGCCGCTCGGCGCGACGGCGCTGTGGCGCTTCGATTACGCGAGCGTGCCCGCCGGCACCTGGGCGCTCGTCGTCTGGTACGGGTTGTCGGCCAGCATCTTCTCGTTCTGGCTGTGGATGAAGGGCATCCGGCACGTGCCGGGGAGCCTCGCCGGCGTGTTCAGCGCGGTGCTGCCGATCGCGGCAGCCGCGTACGGCATCGCGTTCCTCGGCGAGCGCCCGACGCTCGCGCACGGCATCGCGCTCGCGTGCGTCGTCGCCGGCATCGTGCTCGCGAGCCTGCGCGTCAAACGCGTGCCGGCGGCCGCCTCCTGATCCGTCCCCCGCGGCGCCGGCGCGTCGCTGCAGTCGCGCCGGCCGACGCGTTACAATAGCGCGCCTTTTCAAGATTACCCCGATACCTGCGCACCGCGCCCGTACCCCGACATGTCCGCCCCGCATTCGCCCGGCCATCCTGGCCGTCGCCCGCTTCGCCCGCTTCCCGCGCTGATTTTCATGAGCCGCTGGCTCCAGGTTCCGCTCTATCTGGGCCTGATCGTCGCGCAGGCCGTCTACGTGTTCCTGTTCCTGAAGGAAGTCTGGCACCTGCTGTCGCATGCGACGGGCCTCGACGAAATCAGCGTGATGCTCGCCGTGCTCGGCCTGATCGACGTGGTGATGATCTCGAACCTGCTGATCATGGTGATCGTCGGCGGGTATGAAACGTTCGTGTCGCGGCTCGGCATCGAGGGCCACCCCGACGAGCCCGAATGGCTCGACCACGTGAACGCGGGCGTGCTGAAGGTCAAGCTGTCGATGGCGCTGATCAGCATTTCGTCGATCCACCTGCTGAAGACGTTCATCAACCCCGACCAGCACACGACGCACGCGATCATGTGGCAGGTGATCATCCACGTGTCGTTCCTGGTGTCGGCGCTCGTGATGGCGTGGGTCGACCGCCTGACGACGCACACGCACCCGGCCCATTTCCACGAGGCGCATGCGCCCGCGGCGTCCCGACCGGCGGCCTGAACCGTCGGCAACGCATTCCCCACTGTCCCCACAGAGTCTCAGCCATGACCGTCATCAAACAGGAAGACCTGATCCAGAGCATCGCGGATTCGCTGCAGTACATCAGCTACTACCACCCGCTCGACTACATCCAGGCCCTCGGCCGCGCGTACGAGCTGGAAGAGAGCCCGGCGGCGAAGGACGCGATCGCGCAGATCCTCACGAACAGCCGCATGTGCGCGGAAGGCAAGCGTCCGATCTGCCAGGACACAGGCATCGTCACGATCTTCGTGAAGGTCGGCATGGACGTGCGCTGGGACGGCGCGACGATGGGCCTCACCGACATGATCAACGAAGGCGTGCGCCGCGGTTACACGCACCCGGACAACGTGCTGCGCGCGTCGATCGTCAATCCGCCGGAAGGCGCCCGCAAGAACACGAAGGACAACACGCCGGCCGTGATCCACTACGAGATCGTGCCGGGCGACAAGGTCGACGTGCAGGTCGCGGCGAAGGGCGGCGGCTCGGAAAACAAGTCGAAATTCGTGATGCTGAACCCGTCCGATTCGATCGTCGACTGGGTGCTGAAGACGGTCCCGACGATGGGCGCCGGCTGGTGCCCGCCGGGCATGCTCGGGATCGGCATCGGCGGCACCGCCGAGAAGGCGATGCTGATGGCGAAGGAATCGCTGATGGAGCCGATCGACATCCAGGAAATCATCGCGCGCGGCCCGAAGGACTGGGTCGAGGAACTGCGTGTCGAACTGCACGAGAAGGTCAACGCGCTCGGCATCGGCGCGCAGGGCCTCGGCGGCCTCGCGACCGTGCTCGACGTGAAGATCATGGCGGCGCCGACGCACGCGGCGTCGAAGCCGGTCGCGCTGATCCCGAACTGCGCGGCCACGCGCCACGCGCACTTCGTGCTCGACGGCTCGGGCCCGGCCAAGCTTGAAGCGCCGTCGCTCGACGCCTGGCCGAAGGTGCAGTGGGAACCGAACACGGAAACCAGCAAGCGCGTCGACCTGAACACGCTGACGCCGGAAGAAGTCGCGAGCTGGACGCCGGGCCAGACGCTGCTGCTGTCGGGCAAGATGCTCACCGGCCGCGACGCCGCGCACAAGCGCATCGCGGACATGCTCGCGAAGGGCGAGAAGCTGCCCGTCGACTTCACGAACCGCGTGATCTACTACGTCGGCCCGGTCGACCCGGTGCGCGACGAAGTCGTCGGCCCGGCCGGCCCGACGACGGCCACGCGCATGGACAAGTTCACCGAGACGATGCTCGCTCAGACGGGTCTGATCTCGATGGTCGGCAAGGCTGAGCGCGGCCCGGTCGCGATCGACGCGATCAAGAAGCACAAGGCCGCCTACCTGATGGCGGTCGGCGGCGCGGCCTACCTCGTGTCGAAGGCGATTCGCGGCGCGAAGGTGCTCGCGTTCGAAGACCTCGGCATGGAAGCGATCTACGAATTCGACGTGCAGGACATGCCTGTAACAGTTGCTGTCGATTCGTCGGGCACGTCGGTGCACCAGACGGGTCCGAAGGAATGGCAGGCGAAGATCGGCAAGATCCCGGTCGCAGCCGCGTAAGCGCGATCGAACGAAAGGCCGGACGCACGTCCGGCCTTTTTACTTCTCATTCTCATTATTGTGCGCGGCCGGTTATTCAAGGCTGATTCTCATTACACGCAAAAGGCAGGCCCGACAAGGCTTCGAGGCTTGGCTTTTCTCGTTCGAGCGATTATCGTTCGGTTTCTGAAGCTCCACTGAACAAGGAACAGCCATGCAAGGCGACAAGAAAGTCATCGAATATCTGAACGCCCAACTGAAGAATGAACTCACGGCGATCAACCAGTACTTCCTGCATGCGCGCATGTACAAGCACTGGGGCCTCGACAAGCTCGGCAAGCACGAATACGACGAGTCGATCGGCGAAATGAAGCACGCCGACTGGCTGATCGAACGCGTGTTCATGCTCGACGGCCTGCCGAACCTGCAGGACCTGCACAAGCTGCTCGTCGGCGAGGAAACCGAAGAGATCCTGAAGTGCGACCTGAAGCTCGAGCAGATCTCGCAGTCCACCTGCAAGGAAGCGATCGCCTACTGCGAATCGGTTCGCGACTACGTGTCGCGCGAGATCTTCGAAAAGATCCTCGACGACACCGAAGAGCACATCGACTGGCTCGAAACGCAGATCGACCTGATCGGCAAGGTCGGCCTGCAGAACTATCAGCAAACGATGATGGGTTCGGCCGAGTAATCGCCCTGCCCTGCCCTGCCCGCCAGCCCGCCACCCGCCCGACGATGACGCACCCGTCCGCCGCTAGCGCGCCGCGCGCCGCCGCCCCTGTCGGCATCTTCGACTCGGGGCTCGGCGGCCTGTCGGTGCTGCGCGCCGCGCGCGCGCACCTGCCCGGCGAATCGTTCGTCTACGTCGCCGACTCGCACCACGCGCCATACGGCCCGCGCGACGAGGCATTCATTACGGAACGCACGCTGGCCATCGGCGAGTGGCTCGCGCGCGAAGGCGCGAAAGCGCTCGTCATCGCATGCAACACGGCAACGGCTCGGGCGATCGCGGCCATCCGCGAACGCCTGTCGATACCGCTCGTCGGCGTCGAGCCGGGCATCAAGCCGGCCGCCGCGCTGTCCGCGACCGGCGTCGCGGGCGTCCTCGCCACGCAGTCGACGCTGAACAGCCCGCGCTTCCAGGCGCTGCTCGACCGCTACGGCGCCGGCCGCCGCTTCATCTGTCAGCCCGGCCACGGGCTCGTCGAAGCGATCGAGCGCGGCGACACGAACTCGCCCGCACTACGGGCACTGCTCGAGCGTTACATACAGCCGATGCTCGACGAGGGCGCCGATACGCTGGTACTCGGCTGCACGCACTACCCGTTCTTCACAGAAACGATTCGTGACATTGTTGGCGAGCGCCTGACGATCGTCGACACGAGCGATGCCATTGCCCGCCAGCTCGCGCGGGTGCTCGACGAACGCGGGCTGCGCGCGCCGGCCGGCACGCAGGCCGCGCCGACGCGCTTGTGCTCGACGAGCGACGGCCTGCAACTGCGCGCGCTCGCGTCGACGCTGCTCGGCCTCGAGGCGCCGGTCGAATCCGTCACCATTTCCTCGCCGAACGCGCACGCCTGCGCGACCGCCTGACGCGGGCCGGCGCGCCCGCTCCCGCTGCGCCCTCACCGCTCCCCGTCGTTTCAAGGGTCCGATGACCTTAAAAAAAGCCGGACCCAGACTTGTCAACACCTGCAAAATTAATGATAATAATTCGCATTAACGTTAGCTATCGCAACTCATCATGATCGTCTGCGTGTGCAAGTCTGTTTCCGATCGCAAGATTCGCGCGTCCCTCGCCGAGGGCGTCAACTCTTTCGATGAACTCCAGTTCGAACTCGGCGTGGCCACGTGCTGCGGCAAGTGCGAGGAGTCCGTACGCGACCTCATGGCCGAGCAAGGCGTCTGCGCGAGCCGGTGCGGCGTCGAGCATCATGCGCATCCGATCCCGGTCACGTTCTACGACCGCAAGGCCGCCTGAGCGGCGCTGAGCGTGCGCATGCGGCCCAGGCCGCATTTTTTGTCTTGACCGTCAGCAAGCCACCGTCTGCGCGAGCCAACGGCTTACCTGCCAAGGAGCCTGTGATGGAATTGCTGATCGGATTCGTAACCACCGTTTGCATCTCGCTGCTGATCTTCCGCAAGTGATGCCGATTCACCCGCCGCGCCCCGGGTGCGGCGTCGTTCTTTCAAGCTAACATGCAGGCTTCGCATCTCGCTCCTGCCGGCGCCATGCCGGCTGCACCACGTATGAATCCCCGAGTGATCGTCGTCGCGGTCGGCGTGCTAGCCGCACACGCGATCATGCTGACGGCCGCATGGCTCCATCGCAACGCGCCGCCGCCGAAATCGGTCGAGGTCCAGACGATCACCGCGCAGCTCATCACGCCTGCGCCGATCGCGCAGCAGGTCGCGGCCGAATCGATTCCGCAGCCCGCCCCGCCGAAGCCCGTGCCGCGCGTGAAGCCGAAGGTCGAGCCGAAACCGGTGCAGAAAGCCGCGAAGCCGACCCCGCAGCCGGTCGCGCCCTCGCCGGCGCCGTCGCCCACCCCGGCTCCCGCCGCCGATCCGACACCCGCTCCCGCCGCGCCCGCTCCCGCGGCACCGGCCGCTACGCCGGGCCCGGCGCGCGAAACGATGCAGGTCAGCGCGCCGAAGAACGTGCCGACGCTCCAATGCAACTTCGTGAAGCCCGACTATCCGTCGATGTCGCGACGCCGCGGCGAATCGGGCACCGCCTATGTCCACTTCGTCGTCGGCGTGACCGGCAAGATCGAAAGCATCGATCTGCAGAAGAGCAGCGGCTATCCGCGCCTCGACGATGCCGCACTCGACGCGATGCGCGCGACCACCTGCCGTCCGTACGTCGAGAACGGCGAGGCGATCCGCGCCGCCCGCACACAGCCCTACAGCTTCGGGCTCACCGACTAACCTGCCTCATCCGGAAGATTCAAAGGAAACAAAAAAATGCAAAGCTACGGTATCGCGCACGTCTGGGCGCAAGGTGATTTCGTCACGCGCGCCATTGCGATCACGCTGCTCGTGATGTCGGTCCTGTCTTGGATCGTGATCGTCATCAAGGGCTGGAACGTGATCCGCCTGAACCGCCTCACGAAGAACGCCGAACAGGCTTTCTGGCATTCCGACGATTTCGACGACGGCATCAAGAAGCTCGGCCTCGCCGCGTCGACGCCGAACGACAACCCGTTCCTCGCGCTCGCGCTGTCGGGCAAGGAAGCCGTCGACCACCACCATCACACGCAACCGCATCTGCACGATCGCATGGACGTATCGGACTGGGTCACGCGCTGCCTGAAGGACACGATGGACGAAGGCATTTCGCGCATGCAGAGCGGCCTCGCGATCCTCGCATCGGTCGGCAGCACCGCACCGTTCGTCGGCCTGTTCGGCACGGTCTGGGGGATCTATCACGCGCTGCTCGCGATCGGCGCCACCGGCCAGACGTCGATCGACCAGGTCGCGGGTCCGGTCGGCGAATCGCTGATCATGACGGCCTTCGGCCTGTTCGTCGCGATTCCCGCGGTGCTCGGCTACAACGCGCTGATCCGCGCGAACAAGGGTGTCGTCAGCAAGCTGCGCCGCTTCGCGCACGGTCTGCACGCGTACTTCGTGACGGGCGCGAGCCTCGCGTCGTCGTCGACGCGCGACGGCCTGCGTCTCGCATCGCGCACCGCCAGCTGAGACGAGGTACACCATGGCCATGAACACCGGTTTCAGCGACGATGACGACGATGCCGTGATGAGCGAGATCAACATGACGCCGCTCGTCGACGTCATGCTCGTACTCCTGATCATTTTCCTCGTGACGATCCCTGCGATGCAGCATGCGGTGAAGATCGACCTGCCGCACGCCAGCAGCCAGCCCGTCGACGAAAAGCCGCAGACCGTCGACGTCGCGATCCAGGGTGACGGCACGATCCTGTGGGACGACCACAAGGTCACGCGCGAACAATTGCAGGCGCGCATCGCGGAAGCCGCGAAGCGCACGCCGCAGCCGGAATTGCATCTGCGCGCGGACCGCAAGGTGGCCTACGAGCACGTCGCGGAAGTGATGTCGGATGCACAGGCTGGCGGCTTGACCAAGCTCGGCTTCGTGACGGAGCCCGGCGCGAAAACTAAGTAACACGCGCACGTTCTGTCGTCGCCGGTAGTCACTGCGCGCCTTGCCGGCCGCACCTAGCCGGCCGCACCTAGCCGGCCGCACCCAAAGTAAAAGGCCTTCATCGCCAGATGAAGGCCTTTTTTCATGCGCACGCGGGCGCCTTCGGGCGGCGGGCTCTTCGGCGGTATCGGTTACGCCTCGAGCAACGCAAATGCGACTTTGCCGTGGTCTGCACGGACTGCGCGTTCTGCCCTATCTGGCTCACAATATATGCGGCCACCTGATTTCGCTCAGAACTTCCTTCACGAAATGGGATTTCAATATAGGCTCGCCAGCGAACGCATTCAAGGTTCCGGCGATTGAAACTTGCGATTGCAGGCGGCGCTTCAATGACAAAACAAATTTGCGTCGTCGTGCCCGCCGTGTTCAGGTGGCCGAAACATCGGCCGCCGCTTCCTTCTTCGCGCGTTCCGGGCAACCCGGATCCTTGTACGCGCCATGGTCGAGCTTCTCGACGAGGTAATCGACGAATGCACGTACCGCGGGCGGCATCCCCTGCCGCGACACGAACACCGCATACAACTGCGGCACCGGCAGCGTCCAGCCCGGCATCACCGGCGACAGTTGCCCCGCACGCAGCGCGTTGCCGTACATCATCTCCGGCAGCGCCGCGATGCCGAGGCCGTCGAGCACGGCCTCGCGGATCGTCATCAGGTCGGCCGTCACGAGGCGAGGATCGTGCTCGTGCACGTGGCGCGTCCCGTCCGGCGCGATCAGGTTGAAGACGTGCCGGCCGTCGACGCTCGGCGTATCGAGCGTCTCGAAGCCGGTCAGGTCGTCCGGCACCAGCGGCGGTGCATTCTGGCTCAGCAGGCTCGGCGCGCCGACCAGCATCTGCTCGGTGCGCCACAGCGGCCGCACGACGATGTTCGCGTTCTGCGGCGGCTCCGAGCGCACGCGCAACGCGACGTCGATCGAATCCTCGAACAGGTCGATCACGCGGTTCGTCACGCGGACGTGCACCTTCACCTCGGGATAGCGGCGCAGGAATTCGGGCAGGATGCGCGACAGCATCGTCTGCGACAGCGTCACCGGCACGCTGACACGTACCGAGCCGCGCGGCGACGCGCGCAACTGCTGCACGGCGTTCATCGCGGCCTGCGCTTCCGCGAGCATCGCCTGGCAATGCTGGTAAAACAGCTCCCCTGCCTCGGTCAGCGCGAGCTTGCGCGTCGAGCGCTGCAGCAGGCGCACGCCAAGCGCCGCCTCGAGCTCGGTCAGGCGCCGCGACAGACGCGATTTCGAGATGCCCAGCACGCGCTCGGCGGCCGAGAAACCGCCATGTTCGACGACCTGCGAGAAGTACATCAGGTCGTTCAGGTTATGTGCATCGATATTCATCTCATCGTTCCAATTTCAGAACAATCCATTGCGATCCGCCGCAAATCGACCGGTAAAACGCCCAATATAATAGCGCTATGTTTCGAAAATAACGCTATTCCGATGATTTCGAGGGCTTCCCATGACCACCGCTCGCTCGCTTGATCGCACCTACCCCGCGCTTCGCACCACCGAAGGCGGCGGTTTCGTGGTTCACCGCCCGTTCCCGACGCGGCTGCTGATGGATTTCGATCCGTTCCTGCTGCTCGATGAAATGGGCCCTGTCGACTACGCGCCCGGCGAAGCCGTGGGCGCGCCCGACCATCCGCATCGCGGCTTCGAGACCGTGACCTACGCGCTCGACGGACGCTTCCGCCATCGCGACTCGTCCGGCCATGCCGGCACGCTCGGCCCGGGCGACGTGCAATGGATGACGGCCGGGGCCGGCGTCGTCCACAGCGAAATGCCGGACCCGGCGTTCGCGCAGGCCGGCGGCCGCTCCCACGGCTTCCAGCTGTGGGTCAACCTGCCGCGCCGCGACAAGATGATCGCGCCGCGCTACCAGGAGATTCCGGCCGCTCGCATTCCGGCGGCGACGTCGCCGGACGGTCGCGCGCGCGTGCGCGTCATCGCCGGCGAAGCGTTTGGCGTACAGGCCGCGATCGAGACGCGCACGCCGATCCTCTATCAGCATTTCACGCTGGAGCCCGGCGCAACGGTCACGCAGCCGGTGCCGGCCGGTTATCGCGTGTTTGCCTATCCGATCGACGGAACGGGCCTCTACGGGCCCGACAGGCAGGCTGTCGACCCGCGACACATGATCGTCTACGGCGACGATGGCGACACCGTCACGTTCGCTGCCAGCGACACGTCGCTCGACCTGCTGCTGATCGGCGGCGTGCCGCTCAACGAGCCGATCGTCCGTTACGGCCCGTTCGTGATGAATACCGAGGAAGAGATCCGGCAGGCCGTTGTCGACTATCAGACCGGTCGCATGGGTCGCATCGAGGCGTAGTTTCGATCGGGGGTCGCAGGTGCCGCGAAGCCGGCGGTTTTGCGTCACAATAACTTCTTGAACCATGTGGCCACCCGCCACCCAGAAGGAACCCGTCCCCTTGAACTTCGAACATCTGATCCAGATCAACTCCGACGATCCGGCCGTGCCGACTCTCACTCGCGACCAGCTCTGGGAAGGCCTCGTGCTCCGTGCGGAACAGCCGCAATTGTTCGTGATCGGCCTCGACAGTTGCGTCATCCACGAACGGACGGACACGACGCTCGAACGCGAACTGCACTACGGCCACGCGACGGTGCGCGACCACGTGACATTCACGCCGAACCAGCAGGTCCGCTACGACATCCGAGCAGCCGATGGCGAGATCGGCGGCTCGCTGACGATGACGATCGAGGAGCGCGACGACCACGAACTGTTCCTGCGTTTCGAGTACCGGACGACGCTGACGGTCACCGACGACAGCGAAGAAGCGCGACAGACGCATGGGATCGTCAAGGAGGCATACCGCACGTCGGATATCGACACGGTGCGCCTGATCCGCGAATACGCGCAGGGTCGCAAGGACCCTGATCCGCTGCACTGAACCGGCGGCGGCCTGCGGGCCGCCCCTTTTGATTCAAACTATCAGACTAGAACCATCGATCGATAAAGAGTTTTTGTAAATGGGAATAGTTATCATTTAGAATTCATTCCATCGTATCGACAGTCACCGATCAAACCGAATGACCGACACCATGCGCCCGACCACGCTGACCCTGCGCCGGACCACCGGCACCGCAGCCAGCAGCCGTCAGAAGACGGCAGCGGTCACCACGCCGGCGAAACCCGCCGGCAACCGCGATGCAGGCACGCGGGTCGTCAACAGCGATGCGCTGCTGCAGGGCCAAAGCCACGTCAGCATCGCGCATAACGGAGAGACGTATCAGTTGCGCGCCACGCGGCTCGGCAAACTGATCCTGACGAAGTAACGACCGAGTATTGTGGGGACCACCTCCCTGAGAGGTGTTGGGCAGTAGCCAGCGTAACGGCTTGCACGC
Source organism: Burkholderia sp. AU39826 (assembly GCF_020419965.1). NCBI lineage: Bacteria > Pseudomonadati > Pseudomonadota > Betaproteobacteria > Burkholderiales > Burkholderiaceae > Burkholderia > Burkholderia sp. AU39826. Next base: position 11,772 of record NZ_JAIZQG010000040.1, on the reverse strand, counting down.
GAGATCTAGACCCCTTCGTGCAAACACACTCAAGCAGCCGTTGCAGCAAGCCAAGCCACTTTTTTTGGTTCTCGCACAAGGAAGAAAAAAGCGACACGTCGATGGACGTGTCGCTTTTTTGTTTGGACAGCCGATGCGCAAAGCACGCTGCCCAAGTGTCGTAGCTGCCGTCAATGCGCGACGGCGAGAGCGGCATGCGCGCCGCCTCAGAATCCCCAGAACATCAACCACCATGCGCTGTCGACGACAGCCAGCCCGACGGCGAACCACGCGAATGCCGCGAGCCGGCGCGGCCACGCCGCATAGCGCCCCGTCACCTTCCACGCGAGCCACGCACTCCATACGTTGGCGCCGACCAGAATCGCGATGCGCACATCGGTTGCCCAGCCGAGCGGCACATGCTCGGCGCGCAGCAACGACAGCGTCGTGGCCGACAACCCGAGGAACACGCCCGCACCCGCGATGGGGATCAGCGCCTGCGCGAGGTGATGCAGGCGCACGCGATCGAAGCGGCCAAGCATCAGCGTGGCGCCGGCGAGCAACACCAGGAGTGCCGTGCCGTACACGAGCCCCGTGCCGACGATGTAGCTGACGACCAGCCCGCCATCGAGCCAGGAGAACACGTCGTTGCGATCCGGGTAGTGCGTGAGCAGGAACCACGGCGCATTGGTCTCGAGCGGCCACGTGATGTCGTGGTCGATCAGCCAGCCCGCGAGCCATTGCTTGATCTGCACGAACCACGGGCTGACGGTCCAGTGGAACGCACCGATCGCCACGCCGAGCAGGCCGTACAGGATCAGTGCGGTGTCCCACGGGTTGGCTCGCTCCGCACCGAGGTTCACGACTTCGTCGGACGGCGAGCGCAGCGACAGCGAAATCGCGTCGCGGTGCCCGCTGCAGCGACCGCACATATGGCAGTCCGCCGCGCCCTTCATGTTGCGCAACGGCACGAGCGGCGCGCAATTGATCGGAATCACGCGATGGCCGTGCTCGCCGTTCCTGTACGAACGGCGCCACGCGTCCTCGTCGACCTTGTAGCGCATCGGCGCAAGCCGCGCGAGCAACCCGAACACGCCGTTGACCGGGCACAGATACTTGCACCACACGCGCTTCTCGCGGCCGTACAGCACGCCGATCACGATCGCGCCGACGGTCGAGCCGCCGAGCACGAACAGCACCGCGAGCGGGTACTGGTACACGCTGACCATCTGCCCATAGATCGTCGTGATGCCGAACGCGACGAACGGCCAGCCGCCCCACCGGATCCAGCGTGGAATCGGGCCGCCGCGGCCGAACTTGCTCGCGTATTCGGTGAGCGCGCCTTCCGGGCACAGCACACCGCACCAGACGCGGCCGAGCATCACCATCGACAGCAGGACGAACGGCCACCAGATGCCCCAGAACGCGAACTGCGCGATGAGCGTGAGGTTGTTCCACAGATGCGCGGAATCGTCCGGCAGCGGCAACACCGCCGGCACGATGATCAGGAACGCGTAGACGGCGACGACGATCCACTGAATACCGCGGATCAGCGCACCGTGGCGCTGCATCCACTGGCCGGCCTGCGCGAGCCAGCCCGGCTTGACGGCGGCGACAACGCTCATGCCGCGCGACCCGCTGCAACGGCCGGACGGCGGCTCGCACGCTTCATCAGCAACCAGACGACCGCCCAGTACACCGCATACGCCACGAGGTTGGTCAGCGCCGGGTGCGCGCGATAGCCGGTCAGCGTCGCGACGAGCGAACCGAACGTGCCCGAATCATCGAGGATCGCGGACGTATCCCACACCTGCGAGATGCCGAGCGGCAGGATTTCCTTGTCGATCAGCTTGTCGACGCCGGTCTGGAACAGGCCCGCGCCGAGGAACAGCAGCATCACTTCGGTGACGCGGAAAAAATGCCGCCACGAGAAGTACTTGCCGCCGAGCTGCAGCAGATAGAACGTGAGGAACGCGAGGCCCAGGCCGATCACGACCGCGAGCATCTGGCTGCCGTCGACGTGGCCGGACTGGCCGAAACCGAGGCCGTACAGGAAGATCACCGTCTCGCTGCCTTCGCGCGCGATCGCGAGCGCGACCAGCACCGCGACGCCCCACCAGTTCGAATCACGCGTGCTTTGCTGCAGCGATTGCTCCATGTCGCGCTTCAGCGTGCGGCCGTGCCGGCGCATCCACAGCACCATCTGCACGATCAGCACGCACGCGATCAGCACCATCGCCGTCTGGAAATAGTCCTGCGCGTCGCCGGACAACACTTCGGTGAACCCGACCAGCGCGGCGCCGAGGCCGACTGCCATCAACAGGCCGACAGCGACGCCCGTCCAGAGGAAAGGCAAACCGCGGCGCGCGTCGTCGTCGCCGTTTTTCAGCCATGCATAGAGAATGCCGACGACGAGCAGCGCTTCGACGCTCTCCCGCCAGACGATGAACAAGATCTGACCCATCGATACCTCCTGACGCGCGGGGCACGGCCTGGCCCGCCCGCGCGCAGATAAAACACGTTACTTCGCGACGATCACGCCCTGTGCCTGCTGGTGGAAATCGTCGAAAAACTTGTATTCGCCCGGCGACAGCGGGGCGACGACCACGAACGAATCGGCGCCCGGCGCGAGCACCTTCTCCTTGCGCAACTGCACGCTCTCGAATTCGGCGGCGCCCTTGCCGGTGTTCCTGATCTCGATCTTGAAACGCTGGCCGGCCGGCACTTCGATGCGGGCGGGATTCAGCTTGCCATCCGTCATCTCGAGCTTGAACGTCGGCAGATCGGCCGCATGCGCCGCGCCGGCAAGCCACAGCGCAGCGGCTGCGGCGACGATTTTCTGGGGAATTTTCATTCTGGGTTCTCTACGCCGACGGCGCGCCGAAGCGCGCCGTTCGTGATGCCACCGATCAGTAACCGCCCTTCTTGCCGATACCGGCGAACGGGAAGTCGTACTCGAGCGTGATGGGCTTGAACCACGGGCCCACGCCCGTTTCCTTGTCGACGTGACGACCGAACGCCATGTGACCCGACTGCATCGGCGGCTTGACGACCAGCGTCAGGTGGTACTTGCCCGGGCCGGCGAGCTTCACGTTGTCGCCGTAGTGCGGGCCGTCGCTCGCGACCATGCCCATCAGGTCGCCCTCGGCCTTCCACTTGGTGTCGCCCTGCTTCGTCAGCTTGTACGTGACCTGCAGGTACGGCATCCAGTCGCCTTCCGCGAAACCCGTCGGGTTGTTCTTGACCGCATGGATATCGGCCTCGAGGTGGATGTCGGAATCCGACGCCTTGCGCATCATGCCTTCCGGGTCCATCGTGATCGGCTGCAGATACACCGCGCCGATTTCCATGCCGCCCTGGATCTGCTGCTTGCCGATCGGATACTCGGCAGCCGAGGCCGACATCGCGGCAAACGCCGCCGCTACCGCAACCGTCGTGCGGATGAACGAAGAACCCAACATGGACACTCCTTGTTATTTGTCTGACTATCTTGACGACATGCGAGCCGCCGCTGCCGCCCGCCGGAAACACTAACGCGACGAAGAACGTTAATGCGAACTATTCTCAATACATGCGGAGTTTAGCACCGAACCCGTTCCGGAACAAACGGGGAGCGCCGTAAACCCCTGATCCGACAAGGCTTACAGGCGCTTTACCGACGGATTCCGTGACGCTTGGAAAGATTTACCGGCCACCGCTGATGTGGTCGCCGACGTTCGCGCCGAACACGCGTTCACGCAGCACGGCAAGCTGGTCGCGGGTCGCGGCGGCCTTCTCGAATTCGAGATTCTTCGCGTAGTCGGCCATCTGCTTCTCGAGGCGCTTGATTTCCTTCGCGAGCTGCTTTTCCGACATGTCCTCGAATTTGGCGCGCTGCTGCGCCTCCTTCAGCTCCGCGCGCGCGTCGTCGGCGTTGTAGACGCCGTCGATGATGTCCTTGATGCGCTTCACGACGCCGCGCGGCGTAATGCCCATCTTTTCGTTGTAGGCGATCTGCTTCGCGCGGCGCCGCTCGGTTTCGCCGATCGCGCGCTTCATCGACTCGGTCATGTTGTCCGCGTAGAGGATCGCCTTGCCGTTCACGTTCCGCGCGGCACGACCGATCGTCTGGATCAGCGAGCGCTCGGCGCGCAGGAAGCCCTCCTTGTCCGCATCGAGAATCGCGACGAGCGACACTTCGGGAATGTCGAGGCCCTCGCGCAGCAGGTTGATCCCGACCAGCACGTCGAACGTGCCGAGCCGCAGGTCGCGGATGATCTCGACGCGCTCGACCGTGTCGATGTCGCTGTGCAGGTAACGCACCTTGACGCCGTGGTCGGCGAGGAACTCGGTCAGCTGTTCGGCCATGCGCTTCGTCAGCACGGTAATCAGCACGCGCTCGCCGGCCTTCACGCGCGCGTTGATTTCGGTCAGCACGTCGTCGACCTGCGAGCTCGCCGGCCGGACTTCGATTTCCGGATCGACGAGGCCCGTCGGCCGCACGACCTGCTCGGCGATCTGACCCGTCACGCGCTTCTCGTAGTCGGCCGGCGTGGCCGATACGAACACGACCTGGCGCATCTTGCGCTCGAACTCATGGAACTTCAGCGGCCGGTTGTCGAGCGCCGACGGCAGGCGGAACCCGTAATTGACGAGGTTTTCCTTGCGCGCGCGGTCGCCGTTGTACATGCCGTTCAACTGGCCGATCAGCACGTGCGATTCGTCGAGCAGCATCAGCGCATCGGGCGGCAGGTAGTCGACGAGCGTCGGCGGCGGATCGCCGGGCGCCGCCCCCGAGAAATGCCGCGAATAGTTCTCGATGCCCTTGCAGAAGCCGAGCTCCTGCAGCATCTCGAGGTCGAAGCGCGTGCGCTGCTCGAGGCGCTGCGCCTCGACGAGCTTGCCTTCGCGATGGAAGAACTCGAGCCGTTCGCGCAGTTCGTCCTTGATCGTCTCGACCGCGCGCATCACGGTGTCGCGCGGCGTCACGTAGTGCGACGACGGATAGACGGTGAAACGCGGGATCTTCTGCCGCACGCGCCCGGTCAGCGGGTCGAACAGGTGCAGCGTCTCGACCTCGTCGTCGAACAGCTCGACGCGCACGGCCATTTCCGCATGCTCGGCCGGGAAGATGTCGATCGTGTCGCCGCGCACGCGGAACGTGCCGCGCTGGAAATCCTGCTCGTTGCGCGTGTATTGCATCGCGATCAGCCGCGCGATCACGTCGCGCTGGCCGAGCTTGTCGCCGGTGCGCAGCGTCAGGATCATCTGGTGGTATTCGGACGGGTTGCCGATACCGTAGATCGCCGACACCGTCGCGACGATCACCACGTCGCGGCGCTCCATCAGGCTCTTCGTCGCCGACAGCCGCATCTGCTCGATGTGCTCGTTGATCGACGAATCCTTCTCGATGAACAGGTCGCGCTGCGGCACGTAGGCCTCGGGCTGGTAGTAGTCGTAGTACGAGACGAAGTACTCGACCGCGTTGCGCGGGAAGAACTCGCGGAACTCCGCGTAAAGCTGGGCGGCGAGCGTCTTGTTCGGCGCGAACACGATCGCCGGGCGGCCGAGCCGCGCGATCGTGTTGGCCATCGTGAAGGTCTTGCCCGAGCCGGTTACGCCGAGCAGCGTCTGGAAGGCAAGGCCGTCGCCGACCCCTTCGACGAGCGTGTCGATCGCGCTCGGCTGGTCGCCCGCGGGCGGATACGGCTGGTAAAGCTGGAACGGCGACCCTTCGAAAGTGACGAATTTGGATTCGTCGAGCGCGTCGCCGACTTCGGCATGATGTTCGGACATGGAATGCGGCCGGAGCAAGGGCAAAGAAAGCATTCTAGCGCTTCGCGGCCGAGCGAACTGCTGTCGGCTCCTGACGCGCGACGGCCGCCCGAAATCGCGTTTCGCCGCGCCAATCGCGACGGAATCACCGCCCCCGCCAGCGCGAATTCGCTACAATGTCAGGCTGCTGCGCTTTCCGGCGTCGCGCCGTTGGCGCGGTCCGCTGCACCCGTCCCGCCGGCTGAAAGCCTGACCCTCTTTTCACTACTGCCGAATCATCATGTCGCTCTTCTCCGCTGTCCAGCTTGCTCCCCGCGACCCGATCCTGGGCCTGAACGAAGCCTTCAACGCCGATGCGCGTCCGACCAAGGTCAACCTCGGCGTTGGCGTGTACACGAACGAGGAAGGCAAGATTCCGCTGCTGCGCGCGGTGCGCGACGCGGAGAAGGCGCGCGTCGAAGCCGGCCTGCCGCGCGGTTACCTGCCGATCGACGGGATCGCCGCCTACGATGCGGCCGTGCAGAAGCTGCTGCTGGGCAACGATTCGCCGCTGATCGCGGCGGGCCGCGTCGTCACGGCGCAGGCCTTGGGCGGCACGGGCGCGCTGAAGATCGGCGCCGATTTCCTGCGCACCGTGAATCCGAACGTGAAGGTCGCGATCAGCGATCCGAGCTGGGAAAACCACCGCGCGCTGTTCGAGGCCGCCGGCTTCGACGTCGTCGCGTACCCGTATTACGACGCGGCCACCAACGGCGTGAACTTCGAAGGCATGCTGTCGGCGCTGAACAGCTACGCGGCCGGCACGGTCGTCGTGCTGCACGCGTGCTGCCACAACCCGACCGGCGTGGACCTCACCGAAGCGCAATGGCAACAGGTCGTCGACGTCGTGAAGGCGCGCGACCTCGTGCCGTTCCTCGACATGGCCTACCAGGGCTTCGGCGAAAACATCGAAGCCGATGCCGCTGCCGTGCGCCTGTTTGCCGCGGCCGACCTGAACGCGTTCGTGTCGTCGTCGTTCTCGAAGTCGTTCTCGCTGTACGGCGAGCGCGTTGGCGCGCTGTCGATCATCACGTCGAGCAAGGAAGAAGCCACGCGCGTGCTGTCGCAACTGAAGCGCGTGATCCGCACGAACTACTCGAACCCGCCGACCCATGGCGGCGCGGTGGTCGCAGCGGTGCTCGCGTCGCCGGAACTGCACGCTTCGTGGGTCCAGGAACTCGGCGAAATGCGCGACCGCATCCGTGCGATGCGCAACGGTCTCGTCGAACGCCTGAAGGCAAGCGGCGTCGATCGCGATTTCAGCTTCATCAACGCGCAGCGCGGGATGTTCTCGTATTCGGGCCTGACCTCGGCACAAGTCGATCGCCTGCGCGACGAGTTCGGCATCTATGCGGTCGGCACGGGCCGGATCTGCGTCGCCGCGCTGAACACGCGCAACCTCGACGTGGTCGCCCAAGCGGTCGCAGCGGTCCTGAAGTAAAGCGGCGCCGGGCGGCGGCCGTCGCCGGCCCCGCCCTGCCGACATGAAAAACGCGCTCCACGGAGCGCGTTTTTTTTGCGCCATCCAACGCGGCGGGCGGCGACACCACCCGCATCCGCGTTACTGCATGAACCAGCCGTGACTGACGACCACCGACTGGCCCGTGAGCGCGGCGCTCGGGAACGCCGACAGGAACAGCACCGTCTGCGCGACGTCCTGCACCGTCGTGAACACGCCGTCGACCGTGTTGCCGAGCATCACCTTCTTGATCACGTCCTCTTCGCTGATGCCGAGCTCCTTCGCCTGCTCCGGAATCTGCTTGTCGACCAGCGGCGTGCGCACGAAGCCCGGACACACGACGTGCGAGCGCACGTTGTGCTTCGCGCCTTCCTTCGCCAGCACGCGCGCGAGACCCAGCAGCCCGTGCTTGGCCGTCACGTACGCCGACTTCAGCGGCGACGCTTCGTGCGAGTGCACCGAACCCATGTAGATCACGACGCCGCCGCGATCGTCCTTGTACATGTGCTTGAGCGCGGCCTTCGTCGTCAGGAACGCGCCGTCCACGTGGATCGCCTGCATCTTCTTCCAGTCGGCGAACGAATAGTTCTCGATCGGGTTGACGATCTGGATGCCCGCGTTCGACACGAGGATGTCGACCGAGCCGAACGTCGCGGCGACCTTGTCGATGCCGCTATTCACCGCTTCCTCGTTGGTCACGTCCATCGCGACGCCGATCGCCTTGCCGCCTGCCTTGACGATCTCGTCGGCGACCGCGTTCGCGCCGTCCTGGTTCAGGTCGGCGATCGCGACGGCCGCGCCCGCTTTGGCGAGCTCGAGCGCGATTTCCTTGCCGATGCCGCTCGCGGCGCCCGTGACGACTGCGGTCTTGCCATTCAGATCTGCTGCCATGTCCGTCTCCTCCCGTTGTCGGATCGATGAAACACGCGCCCGCCGCATCCGCGCGCATCGCGAAATCGCATCGGCGTGCCAGCCGCCATTGTGCCCGATCGGACCCGCCGTTCGCGCGCAAAACGTCTAAGCTTAAGGTCGGTTCCGTTCAGCAGGAGAATCTCATGCACTATCGACGGCTAGGCCGCTCCGGCCTGCAGATCAGCGAGCTTTCCCTCGGCTCGTGGGTGACGTACGGCAACCAGGTCGACCAGCGGGTCGCGCGCGAATGCCTCGCCGCGGCACGCGACGCGGGCGTCAATTTCTTCGACAACGCCGAGGTTTACGCCGGCGGCAAATCCGAGGAAATCATGGGCCACGCGCTCAAGTCGCTCGACTGGCCGCGCGTCAGCTATATCGTGTCCACGAAGTTCTTCTGGGGGCTCGCGGAAGCCCCGAACCAGTATCACACGCTGAACCGGAAATACCTGCTGAACGCGATCGACGGCTCGCTGCGCCGGCTACAGCTCGACTATGTCGACCTCGTCTATTGCCATCGCCCCGATCCGCATACGCCGATCGAGGAAACCGTCTGGGCAATGAGCGACATGATCGTGCGCGGCAAGGCGCTGTACTGGGGCACGTCGGAATGGAGCGCCGACGAGATCCGCGCGGCATGCGAGATCGCCGAGCGGCATCATCTGCACAGGCCGGTCGTCGAACAACCGCAGTACAACCTGTTCCACCGCACCCGGGTCGAACAGGAATATGCGCGGCTCTACGATGATTACGGCCTCGGCCTCACGACCTGGAGCCCGCTCGCGTCGGGCCTGCTCACCGGCAAGTACCGCAACGGCGTGCCGGCCGGCAGCCGCGCGCAGTTGCAAGGCTACGACTGGATGCGCGAACGCCTGACCGATCGGGCCGCCAACGACATCGTCGAACGGCTCGGCGAGATCGCCGCCGAGCTCGGCTGCAGCACCGGCCAGTTGGCCATTGCGTGGGTGCTCGCGAATCCGCGCGTGAGTTCGGTCATCACGGGCGCCTCGCGGGTCGACCAGATCGGCGACAACATGCGCGCGCTCGACGTTGCCGCGAAGCTGACGCCGGATGTGAAGCAGCGCATCGAGGCGGTAGTCGGCGACGCATACGAGTAAGGCGACTCGCGACCACTCGCGTACAATACGCGGCCGCATCGGTGCCCGGCCTGACGGCCGCGCACGTTCGACCGTTTTAATCGATTCACCTTTCGTTTCAGGCAGCCAGCCATGCTCAGTTATCGTCACGGTTTTCACGCAGGCAACCACGCGGACGTGCTCAAGCACACCGTCGTCGTCCAGCTGCTGCGCTACCTGAACAAGAAAGACAAATCGTACTGGTACATCGATACGCACGCGGGCGCCGGCGTGTACTCGCTGCGCGACGGCTATGCAGCGAAGACGTCGGAATTCGATACCGGCATCGGCCGGCTGTGGAACGAAAAGAGCCTTCCGGAAGCGCTGGGCGACTATATCGATGAAGTCCGCGCGCTGAACGACGACGGCGAACTGCACTTCTACCCGGGCTCCCCGTACATCGCCTGGCGGTCGATGCGCGAGCAGGACCGGATGCGTCTGTTCGAAATGCATACGACGGAAATCGATGTGCTGCGCCACAATTTTCGCGATGCGGGGCGACGCGCGATGATCTTCGCCGGCGACGGCTTCGAAGGTATCAAGGCGCTGCTGCCGCCGCCACCGCGACGCGCACTCGTGCTGATCGACCCGTCCTACGAGGACAAGAAGGATTACGCGCGCACGGTGAGCTGCGTGACGGAATGCCTGAAGCGTTTCGCGACCGGCTGTTATGCCATCTGGTATCCGCAGGTCACGCGGACGGAATCGCAACGCTTTCCCGAGCAGTTGAAGCGCCTGCAGCCGAACAACTGGCTCCACCTGACGCTGACGGTGTCGAATCCGCCGACCGATGGACTGGGCCTCTACGGAAGCGGGATGTTCATCCTGAATCCGCCATATACGCTCGCCCAGAGCATGAACGAGGTCCTGCCCTACCTGGTCGAGAAGCTGGGACAGGATAGCGGCGCCCGCTGCCAGATCGAGCACCGCGGCAACTGATCGGGCGACCGGCGGTTACGGTTGCGGTCTGGGCGCCAGTCTCGGCTGGTTGGCCGGCTGCCCGTTCCATGCGGGAACATTGATGTACGGCGCGACGAACAGCGGAACCGACGTATTCGGTCCCTGCCCGGCTGGAGCCCGCATGCCTGCCGGCTCGACGATCGGCTCCGAAGACAACGGTGCCGTCTGCAACACCAACCCGCCCTTGCCGTCCCGGATACCGCGCTGGGTATCGAGCACGAGCGGCCTGGACGACGTCGCGGCACCTACAGCGAAGCCATGGACGAGCACTGCCGCGCCCAGAACGAGACGCGCGCAGGTACTGCGGCGCACATCGACACGCACACGCATGATCGTGTCCTTCCCGATGAAAAGTAGGCCCATACCATAGCGCTGCCCCGGCGATTTCGCCAGATCCGGCGCACAAAAAAACAAAGCCCCGTCAATACGGGGCTTGCTTATCGTTCGGTGCCGCTCGGCACCTGACGGTCACTCCGATTACAGCGAGTAGCCGTTGGTTTCGAGCGAGCGGATGCGGCGCTCGAGCTGAACGATGTCCGACGACGTGGCGAGGTAAGCCTCACGGCGCTCACGTTCCGCGGACTCGAACCAGTTGCTCAGCTTTTCGACGATGTAGGCGATCATGACGTTCTCCAAGGAAGAGGGACCCCTGGTGAATCGATATTCAGGGATTTCCCGTATAGGGTTATCCCGAATTATAGCGACGCCGCACCAAGATGCTAGTGAAATACTTGCATGGTCACCATTCCGATTTGGAATGGTACCGCACCGCCCACCTGTAACACATTGATTTTTCTAGGAATAGAGCCGGGGGGCCGTTTTGCGGCTCGAGGAAGCGCACTAATTTGGTTCATCGACGGGGTCGGCGAGGCGCGCCAAAATCGGGCATTCAGGCCGCCCGTCACCATGGCAGTGCGCGGCCAGATCGGCCAGCGTGTCGCGCATGTCGCTGAGTTCGGCGATGCGTTTGTCGAGTTCGGCCACGTGCTCGAGAGCGATCGATTTCACTTCGGCGCTGGCGCGCGAGCGATCCTGCCAAAGCATCAGCAGCTTGCGAATGTCCTCGACGAGAAAGCCGAGTCGCCGAGCCTGACGGATGAATCGCAGGATATGGATTTCGTCCGCGCCGTAGATCCGGTAGCCGGCCTCGGTCCGCTTGCTCGGCGCAAGAAGGCCGACCTGTTCGTAGTACCGGATCATTTTCGCGCTGACCCCGGATTCGCGCGACGCGTCGCCGATATTCATTCCCTGCCCTCTTCATCAAGCCCTGGTTTCGAACACGAACGGCGACGAATGCCGTCGCCGACGACACGTCGATCGTATCAAATCGAGAGGTTTCGTTCCGAGGGACAGCTTGGACGCAGGAGCGCGGATGGAACGGGCGCGGCTCGGCGCATGCTTTTCGGGGTGCCGAAATGCAAAAACCCCCGCCTTGTCGGGCGGGGGTTCTTGGCTTGAGGGAGCCTGACGATTACCTACTTTCACACGGGAATCCGCACTATCATCGGCGTAGAGTCGTTTCACGGTCCTGTTCGG